>DNSZ01000284.1 GCA_003500165.1 Paracoccaceae bacterium
GCGCACCGGTGCGCTGGGCAGCATCGGTGTCGTTGTGCTCCATGCCGACCTCAGCGGCCAGCTCGATCAGGACGGGGTGCGCGTGACGCTGATCCACTCCGGCCGCCACAAGGTCGATGGCAATCCTTACCAGCCCCTGCCCGAGGGCGTGCGCGACGACATCCAGCGCGAGATCGATGTGCTGCGGTTCCTCTTCGCGGAGACCGTGGCCGCTGGCCGCGCCGGTCGGCTGAGCCAGGAGGCTGCGCTGGCGACCGAGGCGGCCACCTTCCGCAGGGCGGATGCCGTCGCCGCAGGCCTCGCCGATGAGGTCACCGATCTGACCCGAGGCTTTGCCGCCTTCCGGCAGATGCTGACCCGCACCCCGATCCTATCCCCCGCGCGCACGCGGCGCGCATCCCTTCCCCACCCCAGACAGGAGGCAATGATGGCCACCGAAAACGACAACGAGGACAGCCCGCAGGACGTGGGAGCAGACGTGACGGACGTCGAGGACGGTGAAACCGATGCCCCCGATGATCCGCCTGCCGCGCCTCCGGAACCATCCCAACCGCCTGCCGCCACGGCAGCTGCCCCCGCGCCGACCGCCCCGCAGGCGGGCAATCTGGCCGAGCTCTCGGCGCAGCTACGCGAGGCGGCGGCGGAGATCGCCGAGATCGCGGCGCAGTCGGGTCGCCTCGGTATCGCCATCGACGCGGCGAAGGCGCTCCGCGATGGCACCACCCCCGAGGCCCTGCGCCGCCTGGTGCTCGAGCGCGCCAGTGCGGCCGCAGATGCCCGCGACATCGTTGCCGCCCCGCGCTCGCCGGTCCTGCCGCTGGCGAAGGAAAGCCCCATCGTCGCCGCCGCGAAACGCGCCGCGGCATCGGGCAACCGGGCCTGACGACCGGCGGTCTCACACCGCCACACCTTGAAACCGCCCGTCCCTCACCCCCGCCGCATCCCTGCGGCGGGGTTTCGTCCCCTGCATCCCTGAGAAAGGCACCCCGCCATGACCGTCCTTCACCAGCCCGCCACGATGAGCGATGTCCTCAAGTACGAGGTCAACCCGAACTACACCCGCGAGACCGTCACCCTGCTCGAGGGCACGAACTATCCGGTCGGCGCCGTGCTCGGGCGCATCACGGCAAGCGGCAAGTACAAGCTCGCCACCTCGGGCGGCTCCGACGGCGCGCAGACCGCGGCCGCCGTGCTGCTCTACGCGGTCGATGCCAGCGGCACCGACGCCATCGGCGTGGTGGTCGCGCGCGGCCCGGCGATCGTCTCGAAGGCCGCACTCGTCTTCGATGCCACCGTCGATGACGCACCGAAGACCGCCACGAAGCATGGCCAGCTGGCCGCGCTGGGCATCGTGCCGCGCGACACCGCCTGATCCGGCGGCGCGCGCAGCAAAGTCCTCCTCATTGCCCCACTTTCCCCGGAGTTCCCCATGACCATCA
This sequence comes from Paracoccaceae bacterium, assembly GCA_003500165.1. Lineage (GTDB taxonomy): Bacteria > Pseudomonadota > Alphaproteobacteria > Rhodobacterales > Rhodobacteraceae > UBA10424. The sequence continues at coordinate 1,440 of DNSZ01000284.1, forward strand.
CCCGCAACCCGTTCGACGCGGGCGGCTATTCGCTCGCCGAGATGACGCAGGCCATCAACATCCTGCCCAACCTCTACACCCGCCTCGGCCAGATCGGCCTCTTCCGCTTCGAGGGGGTCACCCAACGCTCCATCGTGATCGAGCAGCGCGAAGGCGTCCTCAGCCTCCTGCCTTCGGTCCCGCTGGGGGCCCCCGCCACCGTCGGCAACCGCGAGGCCCGCTCGATGCGCTCCTTCGCGCTGCCCTGGATCCCGCATGATGACGTGATCCTGCCCGCCGACATTCAGGGCATGCCCGCGCTGGGCGTCTCCGACGCCGCCGACCCGCTGGTCGAGGTCATGAACCGCAAGCTGACGCTCATGCGCCGCAAGCATGCCCAGACGCGGGAGTACATGGAGATGAACGCGCTCCGGGGCATCGTGAAGGACGGGGCGGGCACGACCCTCTACAACTACTTCACCGAATTCGGCCTCGACCAGATCTCGGTCGATTTCGTCTTCGGCACCGCAGGCACCAACATCCAGGGCAAGGTGCGCACCACGCTCCGCGCCATCGAGGACAATCTGCTGGGCGAGACCATGACCACCGCGCATGCGCTGGTCAGCTCCGAATTCTTCGACAAGCTGATCAGCCACCCGAAGACCGAAGACGCCTACAAGTTCTTCTCGGCCACCGGCGGCCAGCCCCTGCGCGAGGACATGCGCCGGGCGTTTCCCTTCGCAGGGATCCTCTTCGAGGAATACAACGGCTCGGTCACCCTCTCGAACGGCACGTCGGAACGGCTGATCCCCACCGGCGAAGGCATCGCCTTCCCGCTCGGGACCTTCGACACCTTCACCACCTATGGCGGGCCCGCAAACCTGCTGGAGACCGCCAATACGGTCGGCCTGCCGCTCTATGCCCGGCAGATGATGGACGCCAAGGGCCGCTGGATCGAACTCATGACCGAAGCTTCGATCCTGCCGGTCAACAAGCGCCCGCGCCTTGCCATCCGCCTGCACAGCTCGAACTGACGGGCGCGCGCATGTCGGTCTTTGCCGCCGCCATCGATAACCTGTTCGCCGACCCGAATATCGCCCGAGATGCAACCTACGTCGCGGACGGTGGCACCCCGGTTCTCGTCCGCGTGGTCACCCGCCGCGCGGATGAGGTCACCGGCTTCGGCGACGCGCGGCTCTGGTCCGAGACCACACGGGTCGATCTGCGCGTGGCCGAGGTGCCAGCCCCTCGCCCCGGCGACCGGATCGAGATCGAGGGCGAGGCCTTCCTCATCCAGGGCGAGCCGATGCGGGACAGGGAACGGCTGGTCTGGACCGTCGATCTGAGGCCGGCATGAAGTTGCAACTCGACATCACCCCTGACCTCGTCGCCATGATGGCCGCCGAGATCAAGGCCGGCGAGCGAGCCGTGAGCCAGGCGGTCAGCGAGGCTGGCAACAGCGTGAAATCCTCCTGGCGCACGCAGATCACCGGCGCCGGGCTGGGCCAGCGCCTGGCCAACACCATCCGCTCGGAGCGGTTCCCGAAAGGCAGACCCAGCCTCAGTGCGGCGGCTGTGGTCTGGTCCAAAGCCCCGGTGATCATCGGCGCCCATGACACCGGCCCTCTGATCCGCTCGCGCAACGGGTTCTGGCTGGCGATCCCCACGCCCGCCGCCGGGAAGTCCGCACGCGGTGGGCGCATCACCCCCGGCGAGTGGGAGCGGCGCTCGGGCCTGCGCCTGCGCTTCGTCTATCGCCGCACCGGCCCGAGCCTTCTAGTGGCCGAGGGGCGGCTGAATGCCCGCGGGCGCGCTGTCGCCAGCCGGTCGCGAACCGGCCGGGGCGTGACCACCGTGCCGATCTTCCTGCTCGTCCCGCAGGTGCAGCTCCGCAAGCGGCTGGACCTCGCTCGCGATGCAGCGCGGGCGCAGGAGGCGATCCCGGGCGCGATCGTTGCAAACTGGGTCGAAGGAAAGATCGGATGACACCCCGCGAAACCATCCTCTCGGCGCTGGCGGATCTGTTGCGCACGGTGCCGCATGTGCCGGTGCTGCGCAGCGAGGTGCTGCCCGAGCGCGTGCCCGCCGCTGGTTTGATGATCCTACGCGATGGCGATCCGGGTGAGCCTGGCGTCACGCTCTCGCCGCTGCGCTACCATTACCAGCACCGCGCCGAGATCGAGGCGGTCGTACAGGGCAATGATCGCGGCACGACCTTCGCCGCGCTTTGCGCCAGCATTGGCGCCGTCATTGCGGGCGACCGCACTCTGGGCGGCCGCTGCGACTGGATCGAGGCGGAGGCTCCGCGCCCAGTCGATCTGCCGGTCGAGGGCGCGGCCAGTCTGAAGGCCGCCGTGATCCCGGTGGTGCTGCACTATTCCACGGCTGATCCGCTGGCCTGATCCCGACAACCCGAGGAGAACACCATGGCACGAGCCCAGGGGGCGCGGGCGCTGATGGCGCTTGCGTTCGAGACAACCTATGGAACGCCGCCTGCCAGCGGTTTCACCCGCATGCCCTTCGCCAGCACCTCGCTCGGGGCAGAGCAGCCGCTGCTGAACTCGGAACTGCTCGGCTATGGCCGCGATCCGCTGGCGCCGATCAAGGACGCGGTCACGGCCGACGGTGATGTCGTCGTGCCGCTCGACGCCGAAGCCCTCGGCTTCTGGCTAAAGGCGGCGTTCGGCGCACCTACGACGACCGGCGCGGAAGCCCCGTACAGCCACGAGTTCCAGTCGGGCTCCTGGACGCTGCCCTCGATGTCCATCGAGACCGGCATGCCGGAGGTGCCGCGCTTTGCGATGTATTCCGGCTGCGTGCTCGACCAGATCACCTGGCAGATGCAGCGCTCGGGCCTGCTGACCGCAACGGCACGGCTGGTGGCGCAGGGCGAGACGGTGGGCACGACCACCAGCGCCGGGACACCCGCTGCGCTGGAGCTGAAGCGCTTCGGCCATTTCAACGGCGCGATCACGCGGAACGGCTCGGCCCTCGGCAACGTGGTCTCGGCCGAGATCACCTACGCCAACAACCTCGACCGGATCGAGACGATCCGCTCGGACGGTCGCATCGACGGGGCAGACCCGTCCATCGCGGCGCTCACCGGCCGGATCGAGGTGCGCTTCGCCGACCAGACGCTGGTGACGCAGGCGATCAACGGCGAGGCCTGCGAGATGGAGTTCGCCTACGTCCTGCCCTCGGGCGAGAGCTTCACCTTCACCGTGCACGCCGTCTACCTGCCGCGCCCGCGCATCGAGATTTCCGGGCCGCAGGGCGTACAGGCCACCTTCGACTGGCAGGCCGCGCGCGACAGCACAGTCGGCCGGATGTGCACCGCAACCCTCGTGAACGATGTGGAGACGTTGTCTTAATGATGTGCCCGGTTCCCGTGCGATACGGGAGCTGCTTTCCGGCACCCCAAATATGCCGGGAAGCAGCGGGGGGCCGGGCCGTTATGGAGGTGGTCTCATCAGGGCCGGTCAGTAGTTTGGTCACCCCCCGCTTTTCGCATGTCCTGAACGGATACCTGGGGAACGGCTTGCCCGTTGCCCCGCATGACAAGGCCAGGAGACGAAAAGCAATGAACGATACCATCGGGGTTGATATTTCCAAAGCCAGTCTTGAAGTCTGGCGTCTTTCCGACCGCAAACACATACGGTTTTCCAACGACAAACCCGGGCTTAAGGAGCTGTGCAAATGGCTCGGACCCGATCCGGTCCGCGTCGTCTACGAGGCGACGGGGCGGTTTCATCGCGATCTCGAGGCGGCGGTTTCCAATGCCGGGCATGGGCCGGTCAAGGTCAATCCCTCACGTGCCCGGCGGTTCGCGCAGGCGACGGGGAACATTGCCAAGACCGACCGCGTCGATGCGCGCATGTTGGCACAAATGGGCGCGGCGCTGGCGCTGGAGAGGACCGAAGTCCGCAGCCAAAGCATGCATGAGATCAAAGAGTTGCATGTAGCACGCGTGGCCCTGATCAAGGATCGTACTGCCTGTCGCAACAGGTTGGACACGGCGCGCAACAAGATCGTGCTGTCCCAGATCAAGGCACGTGAACGCCAGATCGACAAGCAGATTGCCCAGATCGACGCTGAATTGGTTCGCCTCATCAAAGCCGAGCCAGAGCTGGCGCGGCGCTACGAAATCCTGATGTCCATTCGCGGCATCGGACCGGTAGCCGCGACGGCGATGATCGTGGACATGCCCGAACTCGGCGCGATGACCCCGAAAGAGGCCGCGAGCCTCGCCGGACTCGCCCCCGTAACCAGGCAGTCGGGGAGTTGGAAAGGCAAGGCCCGTATCTTCGGCGGCCGTCACGGGCTGCGCACCCTGCTGTTCATGCCGGCCGTGATCGCGACCCGATACAACGCGCCGCTCAGGAAAATCTACCTCGCGCTCTACGAAGGGGGAAAGCCCTGGAAGGTCGCGATCACAGCGGTGATGCGCAAGCTCATCGTCCTCGCCAACGCCCTGATCCGCGACGACCGGAAATGGGCCGAAATTGCCCCTTGATCAAAACGGATACTATTGATGCTGACGCTCGACCTGACCAACGCGCCCCGCTGGCATGACCTCGCCTCTGGCGTCCAGGTGCAGCTGCGCCCGCTGACCACCGCGCTGATGGTGGCGACCCGCAGCGATCCCGCCGTCGAGGCGGTGCCGGACGAGGCCTCCGATGAGGAACGCGCGGTCGCCTTCGCCAAGGCGCTGGCGCGGCGGGCGGTCCTCGCCTGGGACGGCATCGGCGATGCTGACGGCATGCGGATCGATCCGAGCCCCGAGGCTATCGAAGCTTTGCTCGACGTCTGGCCGATCTTCGAGGCGTTCCAGCTGACCTACGTCTCGAAGGGTCTGCTGCTGGAACAGGAAAAAAACGCCTCCGCGCTCTCGCCGAATGGTCCTTCGGCGGGGGCGAGCG
>DNSZ01000327.1 GCA_003500165.1 Paracoccaceae bacterium
TGCGCGAGGCCGGGACCGGGCTAAAGACGGCGTGGCGGTTGCAGATTACCGGCGCGGGGCTCGGGCCCCGGCTCGCCAATTCGATCCGGAACCAGAACTTCCCGAGGTCGGGCGAGAGCCTCGATGCAGCGGCGCTGGTGTGGTCGAAGGCTCCGGTCATCGTCGGCGCGCACGACACCGGCCCGCTGATCCGGTCGAAAGACGGGTTCTGGCTGGCGATCCCGCTGCCCGCCGCAGGCAAGTCCCTCCGCGGTGGCAGGATCACGCCCGGTGAATGGGAACGGCGACGCGGGCTGCGCCTGCGCTTCGTCTATCGCCGCACCGGGCCGAGCCTGCTGGTTGCGGAGGGGCGGCTGAACACGAAGGGACAGGCGGTGGTGTCGCGCTCGAAGACCGGGCGCGGAAAGGTCACCGCGCCGATCTTCCTGCTCGTGCCGCAGGTGAAACTGCCGAAGCGGCTGGACCTTGCGCGGGACGCGGACCGTGCGTTGGACAGCGTGCCGGGGCTGATCGTGGGGAACTGGGTGGAGGGAAGGCGATGATTGTGGCCGTGCGGGACAGAGCAGACCTTCGCGGCGCTCGATCCAATGGCTGCTTAGTGGCGCAGGCAAACTTGGTGACTTCAGCAACGTACTTGTGTATGCAGCAGAGCCCGCCTTTACAGAAAACAGCGCGCAGGACGTAAAATTATGACAAAGAAGGCCGCGAAGTTGAGCGACATGGTCTCGTCGTTCGGAGAAGACACATTGCATTGTCCCGCTTGCGACGGGTTCTACCTGCACCAAGGCCGCACTGAGGTATTCAATCGGGGCGAGGATGCAAACGAAGGAACCCACGTCATTATTGACGGTGATAAAGTCCAGATGGATAGGGACCTAACGGGTAACCCAAGCGGTCGTCGTCACGGTCTAACTATCTATTTCACCTGCGAAAACTGTCCTGCCGACGTGCGGATGCACATCTACCAACATAAGGGAAATACGTTCGTGGGAATGGAATATCAGGATGGCGCAGCATGACCAAAGTCTGTCCTACTGGCTCTTGCTCGTGCTGCACCGTTGGTCATCAAAGTGATATGACTGCTGATATGCGTGAGTAGCTATTGGAGCACCTATGTCCCCGCGCCGATCTTCCTGCTCATGCCGCAGGTCAAGCTGCTGAAGCGGCTGTACCTCGCACGGGATGCAGACCGGGCTGCTGGACAGCGTGCCGGGTCTGATCGTGGCGAACTGGGTGAACGGAAGGGTTCGATGATCAGGTGCGAGCCTCGACCTGTCGCTCTTCTCGCGCCGCGCGGCGCCGACGACGGGGCTCCTCCGTATCTCCGAGCCCCTCGAGTGCGACAGGAGCCTTGCCGGGGAATTCGACCATCAGCTTGAGGTTGCCACCCATCGCGCGCACGTAGCTCGTGAGCGTCGAGAGGAGCAGATCGCTCTGACGCTCGTATTTCGCCACCGTCGCCTGCTGGATGCCGAGGGTTTCGGCAAGCTGGACCTGCGTCATCTGCTTGGCTTTCCGCAGCTCCTGCAGCGTCAGATATTCTGTATGCAGACGATCCGCCTCGGCCTCGACGCCAGCACGCCGGGCGGGATCGAGGGCAGCCAGCTTGTCCTTCAGTGTCCGTGCCATACTCGTCATCCTTTCCGTCTCTCGAGATGGCTGTCGAACCGTTCGTCGGCCCGGGCGATCAGCTGCTTGTAGAAGCGCTTCTCGCTGCCACCTGACTTGTCCCCGCCGACAAGCAGGATCGCCTGCCGGTCGGGATCGAATGCGAAGGCGATGCGCCATACGCCGTCAGCGGCGTTGCAGCGCAATTCCTTCATATTCGCGTGCTTCGACCCCGTCAGGGTGTCGGCATGCGGTCGACCGAGCGATGGCCCCTCGCGTTCCAGCAGGAGCGCGCGTGCCAGGATCGCGTCCTGCACCTCTTGCGGGAGTTCGTCGAACTCCGGCTCGAACTCCTCTGCGAACGAAACGGTCCACGGCATCCGGTCCTCATGTCTTGGAGGCTATATAGCCTTAAAGCACTAATTTTGCAATAACGACTCTCAGGGCGTCCGTACATGCGAACCCCCCGCGAAACCATCCTCGCCGCGCTGCATGCGCGGCTCTCGGCGCTGCCCGCCACCGCCCTTCGCGGCGAGGTGCTGCCCGAGCGTGTCCCGGCCGAGGGGCTGCTGATCCTGCGTGACGGCGAGCCGGGGGAGACGGAGGTGACGTTGTCGCCCCTGCGGTATCACTACCAGCACCGGGCCGAGATCGAGGCGGTCGTGCAGGGCGCCGCCCGTGACATCGCCTTCGACACGTTGACCGCCAGCATCGGCTCGGCACTCGCCGCCGACCGCACGCTGGGCGGGCTCTGCGACTGGGTCGAGGCGGAGGCGCCGCGCCCGGTCGATCTGCCGGTCGAGGGCGCGGCCAGTCTGAAGGCCGCCGTCATTCCGGTGGTGCTGCACTGTTCCACGGCCGACCCGCTGGCCTGACCCCGACAACCCTAGAGCGTTTTCATCCGGACCTGAGTCGTTGAGGATTCCCTTTTCGGGCGAACGCGGATTCGATCCTCTCGGTTTTTCGCAACGGAGGATGAGATGGGAAGGCCTTTGGACGTGGATTTGCGCCGCCGGGTTGTTGCGGCGATCGAGTCCGGGATGTCGACGGGGGCGGCGGCGCGGCGATTTTCGGTGAGCAAGGCGGCGGCAGGGGCGTGGTCGCGCCTGAAGCGGGCGACCGGCGACGTTCTGCCGAAGCCGCAGGGCTCGGGCTTCGGATCGGTTCTCGATCCGCACGAAGTCTTCATCCTGGGCCTGATCGAAGCTGACAGGGACGTCACGCTCGCAGAGATCGCAGACCGGCTGGAGTCGGACCGCGGCCTTCGGGTCGCTTCCTCGACGATCTGGTACTGGCTTGACCGTCGCGGGATCACCTTCAAAAAAAACCGCGCACGCGGCCGAGCAGGATCGGCCCGACATAAAGGCCCGCCGGCAGGCCTGGTTCCGGGGTCAGCCGAGCCTCGATCCCGAGCGGCTGGTCTTCATTGATGAAACCGGAGCGTCGACGAAGATGGCGCGTCTTCGGGGCCGGGCGATGCGCGGCGAGCGATGTCGCGCCGGCGTTCCCCACGGCCACTGGAAGACGACGACCTTCACCGGCGCCTTGCGCCTCTCCGGCATGACCGCGCCGATGGTGCTCGACGGCCCGATGAACGCGGCCGCGTTCCTCGCCTATGTGGAGCAGGCTCTTGTCCCGACCCTGCGCCCGGGCGACGTCGTGGTCATGGACAATCTGCCCGCCCACAAACCCCCTGCCATACGCGCCGCCATCGAAGCCGCCGGCGCGACCTTGCGCTTCCTTCCGCCCTACAGTCCCGATTTCAACCCCATCGAAATGGCGTTCTCCAAACTCAAGGCGCGTCTGCGAAAGGCCGCCGCGCGAACCGTCGAAGGCCTCTGGCGCGCCGTCGCAGAAGCCCTCGACGCCTTCAGCCCCTAGGAAGTCGAGAACTACTTCCAAGCCTGCGGATACGAACGCGATTGAATTGAAAACGCTCTAGGAGACCACGATGGCACGAGCCCAGGGGGCGCGGGCGCTGATGGCGCTTGCGTTCGAGACGACCTATGGAACGCCGCCCGCCAGCGGCTTTACCCGCATGCCCTTCGCCAGCACCTCGCTGGGAGCCGAGCAGCCGCTGCTGAACTCGGAGCTGCTGGGGTACGGCCGCGATCCGCTTGCGCCGATCAAGGACGCGGTCACGGCAGACGGCGATGTCGTTGTACCGCTCGACGCCGAGGCCTTCGGCTTCTGGCTGAAGGCGGCGTTCGGAACACCTACGACCACCGGCGCGGAAGCTCCGTACAGCCACGAGTTCCAGTCGGGGTCCTGGACGCTGCCCAGCATGTCGATCGAGACCGGCATGCCGGAGGTGCCGCGCTATGCGATGTACTCGGGCTGCGTGCTCGACCAGATCACCTGGCAGATGCAGCGCTCGGGGCTGTTGACCGCGACGGCGCGGCTGGTGGCGCAGGGTGAGAGTGTGGGCACGACCACCAGCGCCGGAACGCCCGCCGCGCTGGAACTCAAGCGCTTCGGCCATTTCAACGGGTCGATCACGCGCAACGGCACCGCCCTCGGCAACGTGGTCTCGGCCGAGATCACCTATGCCAACAACCTCGACCGGATCGAGACGATCCGCTCGGACGGGCGCATCGACGGCGCGGACCCGTCCATCGCCGCGCTGACCGGCTCAATCGAGGTCCGCTTCGCCGACCAGACGCTGGTGACGCAAGCCATGAATGGCGAGGCCTGTGAGATGGAGTTCGCCTACGTCTTGCCGTCCGGCGAGAGCTTCACCTTTACCGTGCACGCCGTCTACCTGCCGCGCCCACGGATCGAGATCTCCGGACCGCAGGGCGTGCAGGCCACCTTCGACTGGCAGGCCGCTCGCGACAGCGTTGTCGGCCGGATGTGCACGGCCACCCTCGTGAACGACGTGGAGACCTATTGATGCTGACGCTTGATCTGACCAACGCGCCGCGCTGGCACGACGTCGCCCCGGGCGTCCGGGTGCAGCTGCGCCCGCTGACCACCGCCCTGATGGTGGCGACACGCAGCGCCCCCGTAGTGGAGGCGGTCCCCGAGGAGTCCTCGGACGAGGAACGCGCGGTCGCCTTCGCCAAGGCACTGGCCCGCCGCGCGGTGCTTGCTTGGGAGGGCATCGGCGACGCCGACGGGAAGCCGATCGATCCCAGCCCCGAGGCCATCGACGCGCTGCTCGATGTCTGGCCGATCTTCGAGGCGTTCCAGCTGACCTACGTCTCCCAGGGCCTGCTGCTGGAACAGGAAAAAAACGCCTCCGCGCCCTCGCCGAATGGTCCTTCGGCGGGGGCGAGCGGTACTGCGAAGCCTGCGCGCAAGCCTGCCCGGACTGCCCGGCGCGGCTGAACCGGCCTCTGACCTATGACGGCTGGCAGGTCTGGGACCTTGTCGGCCGCCTCGGCGGCCAGCTCCGCGTGCTGCCCGGCGCCGTGATCGGCTGGGACATATCTTCGGCGCTGGCGCTCGGGAACGCCCTCGGCGTGCCGCCGCTCGCCATGGCCGAACTGCTGCCCGTCATCGAGGCAGTGATGGTCGCGAAGCTCAACGAACAGATGGATCACTCCCATGGCTGAGAAGATGGGGTGGATGC
>DNSZ01000163.1:0-847 GCA_003500165.1 Paracoccaceae bacterium
TGAAACTTGAGCCTAAGCCCTGTGTCCGGACAAACTTCCTGAATTTCCTACTGCTTCGTGCACAACGGAGATGGCATTGCCAGTTTCCCGGCAATGCCGCTGGCTGATGTGCTCAGTCAAGCACATCAAAGCAGATATCCGATACCATACCGCCCACTGTGGCGCCTGCCGCAAAACTTGCGTAGGGATTTCTTGTCACCACCGCAGTACCGGCTCCCGCAATGAGGCCTGACGCCGCGCCCGCGGAATAACAGACCGCTTTTGTTGCGACATCTCGGGCTCTATTGCGGTTCTGTCTCCCCCCACCATCGGGATCTCTACCCCCACCACCGCCACCATAGCTGACGGGTGCGAACAGGTCGTCGCCATCGAATGCATGGGTCATCGTCTTTCTTCCTTCCTTCTGCGGCAACGCGACGAATCCTTCTGCGGCAACGCGACAAATGCCATGCCGCCCGCCGCTGGCCCATGAGTCCGGCATCGTGGCCCGCAATCGGCTTTTCGCACGGTTCGACGGGTCTGCGGCATCGCGCAGCGCCAGGGCACCGGGGCTGCGATACCCGTCGTGGGCAGGCCACGCGCCGCGGATCGCCCGCGCCGCCGGTATGGCAGAAAGGAATGGCCGTCGGTGCGGGAATGACACGCGCGCGAAAGGTGGCGCTTTGCCCCATGCACGCAATGCCGACCGATCCCGGTTTCGCTTCGGCAACCGGGGGGCGATGCGAGCGCTCTCTGCCCGCGCAGGGCGCCATGAGGTCTTGCGCCATCGCTGCGCACCACGGATGCCGGTCCAGCCAGTCGCGGAGCCTATGCATGTCGGTCAGGGTCACATGAGCAACTCAACCAG
>DNSZ01000163.1:918-1350 GCA_003500165.1 Paracoccaceae bacterium
TCGGCATGGCGGCATTGCGCGGCCATCCGCGGCTGGCGCGGTTCGCCGCCCGGGTGGCGGAAAGGCCGCGCGGTTTCGGCGCGAAGACCGTGCCGTGCCGGCGGCGATAGCCCGCGTTGCCGCGCCGCACGCCGCAGGGCGGCGATTTTCGCCGCACCTGCATTGACCGCCCCATGGGCGCCGGATAGGTCTGCCGGGATTGAATCAATGGACGGATGCGATGACCGGGCCCGCGCGCGAGGAAATGGACTATGACGTTGTGATCGTCGGGGCGGGGCCTTCGGGCCTGGCGGCGGCGATCCGGCTCAAACAGCTCGATCCCGATCTCGACGTGGTGGTGCTGGAAAAGGGCTCGGAGGTTGGCGCGCATATCCTGTCGGGCGCCGTGCTGGACCCGGCGCCGCTGAACCGGCTGATCCCCGACTGGAAGGA
>DNSZ01000163.1:1443-1787 GCA_003500165.1 Paracoccaceae bacterium
GTCCTGCTGGGGGAGGGCGCGCGCGGCTCGCTGGCCAAGCAGGTGATCGCGCGCTACGGCCTCGACGCCAAATCGCAGCCGCCGAAATTCGGCCTGGGGATGAAGGAAATCTGGGACATCGACCCGGCGAAACACCGCGAGGGCACGGTGATCCACACCATGGGCTGGCCGCTGGGCAGGAATGCCGGCGGGGGGTCGTTCGTCTATCACGGGGCGAACAACCAGGTCTATGTCGGCTTTGCCGTCCATCTGAACTATGAAAACCCGTACCTGTCGCCCTATGAGGAGTTCCAGCGCTTCAAGCATCACCCGATGATCGCGAGGCTGCTGAGCGGCGGCAAACG
>DNSZ01000163.1:1795-4900 GCA_003500165.1 Paracoccaceae bacterium
GCGACCGGCTGACCGAATACGACACCGCGCTGAAGACCGGCCCGGTGGCCCAGGACCTCAAGCGCGTGCGCAACGTCAAGCCGATCTGGTCGCATTACGGGATCTGGGCGGCGCTGGGGCTTGGCGGGCTCGACATGTGGTGGGCCACGCTGTTCGGCCGGCCGCTGCTGGGCACGGTCAAGCACCGTGCCAGCGACGCCGCCGATACCGGCAAGGCCAGGAAGTTCAAGCCGATCGACTACCCCAAACCCGATGGGGTGCTGTCCTTCGACCGGCTGTCGAATGTCGCCTTTTCGGGCACCAATCACGAGGAAAGCCAGCCGGCGCATCTGCGGCTTGCGGACCCGTCGATCCCGATCGACGTCAATCTGCCGGAATATGCCGAACCGGCGCAGCGTTACTGCCCGGCCGGGGTCTATGAAGTGGTCTATGACGGCGACGGCCAGGCGCCGCGCTTTCAGATCAACTTCCAGAACTGCGTCCACTGCAAGACCTGCGACATCAAGGACCCGAGCCAGAACATCACCTGGGTGACGCCGCAGGGCGGCGACGGGCCGAACTATCCGAACATGTGATTGCAGGGCGGGACAGCACGTCCGTCGCGGCGTTCGTGGCGGCCTGTTTCGGGCGCAGCGTGGCGTCGCCCGATGCGGAGCTTCTGCTGGCGAATGGCTGCGATGGCGACGATGCCGAGGATTTCCTGGCTGCCTTCGCCGCGACCTTCGGCGTCGCTATGGCCAGTTGCGATCCCGCGCGGCATCATGGCCCCGAGGCCGGGTGGAACCCGCTTGCCATCCTGCGGGTGGCGCGCGATCGCCTGGCCGGACGCAGCTTTCCGCCCGTGCCGGTCACGCTTCGGCTGCTGGAGGAGGCGGCACGGAGCGGCCGCTGGCCTGCCCCCACGTTGCGGGGTGACACGCCCGATCCGCGTGCATAAGCTCGGCCAAGGCTGGGCAGGACCGGGTGGACCTTGATGGCACGGCGGCGGACGGAACCCGGGATCGGCGACCGCTGGGCCGCGCGGCGGGCCGGCTGGCATGCGGGCCCGGCGCGGATCGTTCACTGGCCCGACCCCGACGAGGCGGGAACGCCGCTGCGCGGCCGGGCGCTGGTCGATGGGGTCTACTGGGCGCCCGATGCGCGGGCCGGGGCGGTTGCCCTTGCGATCCCCGATGGCGATCTGTGGGCGCTTGAGGCGTCCGAGGCCGATCTGCGCGCCGCCCTGCACGGCCATGAATGGCTTGACGATCTGGCCGCGCTCGGTTCCCGCGCCGCTGCCCGGACCGCGCTGCGCTGGCTGTCGGCCTGGGACGCCGCCTTTGGCACGGGCCGCGGACCCGGCTGGACGGCGGGCCGGGCGGCCCGCCGCGTTCTGGCCTGGACCGGGCATCTGGATTTCCTGGCCGGGCGCGCGGGCGGGGCGCTGCCCGAAACCATCGCCCGCGCGCTCGACCAGCATATCGGCTATTTGCGGCGGCGCGGCGGTGCGGCGCGACAGGGCCTCGACCCCATCGCGGTGCCCGCGGCGATCCTGCTGGCCGGCCTGGTGCTTGACGGGCGCGCCGGGGATGCCCTGACGGCGCTGCCGCGGCTTGTCGGCGCACTTGAGCGGGTGCTGCGCGACCCGGCCGCGGCGACCGGGCGCAGCCCGTGGCGGCTGCTGCGGCTGGCGATTCTGCTGCGGCGGGTCCGGGTCGCGCTGATCGAAACCGGCCACACCCCGCCCGAGGCGCTGGCCGAGGGGCTGGCGCGGCTGGCCCCCGATCTGCGCGCGTTGAGCCATGCCGATGGCGGGCTGTCGCGGTTTCACGGCGGTGCGCGCGGGGTGCCGGGCGCGCTCGACCGGACGCTGGCCGAGGCGCCCGCGCCGGCGCGCCCCAACCCGCGGCCCGTGATGGGGTATGGCCGGCTTGCGGCAAGCGGGGTCACGGCGATCCTCGATGCCGGCCCGGCCGGCGCGGTCGACAGCCGCCTGGCGGTTGAGCTGACGGTCGGACGGACCCCGCTTGTCGTCGCCGCCGGCACCGGCCTGGCGATCCCCGCGCCGCCGCGCCCGGGGCTTGCCGCCGCACCGCAGCTCGAGGCGCGACCGGGCCATCTGCTGGCCCGGTTGCAGGGCGGGGTCGGCCTTGACGCCGAGCGTCAGCTTTGGCTGGAGCCCGGCGGCGGCAGGTTGGCCGGGCGCGACCGGCTGGCGCTGCGCCGCCCGCCCGGGGCGCCGGTGCCGGAATTGTGGCTGCGCTTTGCCCTGCATCCCGGCATTCGCGTCGAAGAGGCCGGGCCAGGTGCCGCGATCCTGTGGCTGCCGGGCGGCGGGCATTGGCTGTTTGCCCATGACGGGCCGGCCGAGCGGACATTCGAACCCTTCGCCCATGCCGATCCGACCGATCCCCTCGCAGCCGGTCCGCGCCCGGCCCAGGCCATCGTGCTTCGTGCCGCGGCGGAGGCGCGCACGCTCGACCTCGCATGGATGTTCGAGCGCGGGGAACCGTCGGCGGCGGCGATGCCGGGCGATCGCCGCGCGGCACGGCCGGCGGCGGCGGGCTGATGCGTCGGCGGCGCCTGCTTTTCGGTCTGGTCGGCCTGGGCGTGGCCGGCGCCGGCGGCGTCTTGTGGTGGCGCGCGCGCTTCGACCGGATCGTGATCCACCACAGCGCCGGGGCCAGCGGCTCGATCGATCTGTTGCGGCGGGTCCACCGGCAACGCCAGCCGGGCGATCCGATCGACATGATCCCCTATCACTTCGTGGTCGGAAACGGGCGGGGCATGGGCATGGGCGAAGTCGCCGCGACCGATCGCTGGCCGCATGTCTGGGGCGCGCATACCCGCAACCGCCGGGCCAATCTGACCGGGATCGGCATCTGCCTGATCGGCAATTTCGAGACCGCGCCGGTGGCCGAGGCGCAGTATCGCGCCGCGCTCGATCTGGCGGTCGACCTGGCGCGCCGCTACCGCATCGCGGCCGATGCGCTCTGTTTCCACGGCGAGTTGCCCGGTGCCCAGACGCTGTGCCCGGGGCGGCGTTTTCCGCGCGACCGGATGCGCGCCGATTTCGCCGCAGCGCTGCGCGCTTGACCCTGCGGGCCGGCTGGAACAGGGAAGGCC
>DNSZ01000163.1:4912-16096 GCA_003500165.1 Paracoccaceae bacterium
TTTCCCGAAATCCTCGACGGCCGGGTCAAGACATTGCATCCCGTCGTGCATGCCGGGCTGTTGGCCCGTCGCGACGATGCCGGCCATCGGGCGGCCCTGGCCGAACACGGCATCGCGCCGATCGACCTGCTTGTGGTCAATCTCTACCCTTTCGAGGCAACGCTGGCGGCCGGCGCCGATCCTGCCCTTTGCATCGAGAACATCGATATCGGCGGGCCGGCGATGTTGCGGGCGGCGGCCAAGAATCACGCGGATGTCGCGGTGCTCACCGACCCTGAGGATTACGACGCGCTGATCGCGGCGCTTGACGCGGGCGGCACCAGGCTGGCGTTTCGGCGGCAGCTGGCGGCCACGGCCTTTGCCCGGACGGCGGCCTATGACGCGGCGGTCGCGGGGTTCATGGCGCAGCATGCGGGTGCGGCGGTGCTGCGGCGCCGGTCCTTTGCGGGCCGTCTGGTGCAGACGATGCGCTATGGCGAGAACCCGCATCAGGCGGCCGCGCTTTACGCCGATGGCGATACCCGGCCGGGGGTGGCGACGGCCCATCAGTTGCAGGGCAAGGCGCTGAGCTACAACAACATTGCCGATACCGACGCGGCGTTGGAGGCGGTCGCCGAACTGGGGTCCGGCCAGCCGGCCTGCGTGATCGTCAAGCACGCCAATCCCTGCGGTGCGGCGGTGGCCGATACGCTGGCCGCGGCCTATGCCCGGGCGCGCGATTGCGACGGCGTCTCGGCCTTTGGCGGGATCGTCGCGCTCAACCGGCCGCTCGACGAGGCGACGGCGCGGGCGATCGCCGAGATCTTCACCGAGGTGGTGATCGCCCCCGGGGCCGAGCCGGCCGCCCGCGCGGTTTTGAGCGCAAAGCCCAATCTGCGGCTGTTGCTGGTCGGTGCGCTGCCCGACCCGGCCGCGCCGGGGGTCAGGCTGCACCCGGTTGCCGGCGGGTTTCTGGTGCAGGATCGGGATGCCGGGCAGATCGCCCCTGAGGCGCTGCGCGTGGTCACAAGGCGCGCCCCGACCGCGGCCGAACGGGCCGATCTGCTGTTTGCCTGGCGGGTCGCCAAGCATGTCAAGTCGAACGCCATCGTCTATGCCCGGGATGGCGCCACCGTCGGCATCGGCGCCGGCCAGATGAGCCGGGTCGACGCCACCAGAATCGCCGCCCGCAAGGCCCGCGACATGGCCGATGCGCTGGGCCTGTCGGACCCCGCAACGCGGGGATCGGCGGTTGCGTCGGATGCGTTCTTTCCGTTTGCCGACGGTCTGCTGGCGGCCGCCGAGGCCGGTGCCACGGCGGTCATTCAGCCGGGCGGATCGGTCCGCGACAGCGAGGTGATCGCAGCCGCCGACGCGGCCGGACTGGCCATGCTGTTCACCGGCCAGCGGCATTTCCGGCATTAGCGCGATGCGGGCTTTCCTGATCGCCGCAATCGGGGTGTTGGCCCTCGATCAGCTGTCGAAATGGTGGATCGTCTGGCATCTTGGGTTGATCGACCGGCTGGCCATCGACGTCATCCCGCCCTTGCTGAATCTGCGCATGGGCTGGAATTATGGCATCAATTTCGGTTTGTTTGCCGATGCCGGGCCGGTTCAGCGCTTCGCGCTGGTCGGCCTGGCTGTCGGTGTCAGCCTGGCGCTGGCGATCTGGTCGCGGCGGATGCCCGGGCCGGTGCCGCGGCTGGCCGCCGGCGCGATCGCCGGCGGTGCCCTGGGCAATGCATGGGATCGGCTGGCCCATGGCGCGGTGGCCGATTTCCTGAACATGTCGTGCTGCGGTCTGCAGAATCCCTGGACCTTCAACATCGCCGATATCGCCATTTTCGCCGGCGCCGCGATTCTGATCATCTGGCCCCATCCCGAGGCGCCGCGATAGCGGACGCCGGCTTGCGCGGGCCCGCCACCCATGGCATCAGATCGCCCATGGTGGGGCTTCGCGGCATCTGTTTTGCGCTTGTTGCAGGTTTGGCGCTGTCGGCCTGCTCAAACGATTCGGGCATGATGAACCTGCGCTCGGCCACGCCGGATGAATTCGGCGTGATGCCCAACAAGCCGCTCGAGATGCCCGACAGCTTTGCCCAGCTGCCGATGCCGGTTCCGGGTGCCGGCAATCGTGCCGACATCAACCCGGTGGCCGAGGGGCGCGCCGCACTTGGCGGCCGTTCGCCCAATGCGGGGGGCATCCCGGCGGCCGACACGGCCCTGCTGGCCACCTCGCAACGCTATGGAATCACACCCGATATCCGCGTCGTGCTGGCGGTCGAGGATGCCGAATGGCGGGCCGGCAATCGCGGTCGTCTGCTCGATCGCTGGCTGAACAAGAACACCTATTTTCAGGCTTATCGGCCCTTCTCGCTCAACCCGCAGGCCGAGCTGGCGCGATTCCGGCAGCTGGGCGTGCGCACCCCGTCGGCACCGCCCGCGCCCGACGGTTGAAGCCGCGCCGGCGCGGCGTATCTGAGTGGCAGCACCGACCGCCGGAGGATACATGTCGCGCCTTGCCCTGACGCTGTTGCTTGCCGCCCTTGCCCTGCCTCGCGCCGCCCTGGCACTGGGCGATGACGGGGTCACCACCTTGACGCTCGACAACGGGCTCGATGTCGTGGTGATCGAGGATCACACCGCCCCGGCGGTCACCCACATGGTCTGGTACCGGGTTGGTGCGGCCGACGAGCCGCCGGGCCAGTCGGGCATCGCGCATTTCCTCGAACATCTGATGTTCAAGGGGACCGAGGCAATGCCGGATGGCGCGTTCTCGCGGCTGATCGCCGCCAATGGCGGGACCGAGAACGCGTTCACCTCGTGGGACTACACCGCCTATTTCCAGACCGTCGCGGCCGACCGGCTGGGGCTGATGATGACCCATGAGGCCGACCGGATGGCGAATCTGCGGCTGTCGCCCGAGGATGTCGAGACCGAGCGCGGCGTGATCCTGGAAGAGCGCGCGCAGCGAACCGACAGCGACCCGGGCGCGTTGTTCGCCGAACAGCTCCGTGCGGCGCTGTTTCTGAACCACCCCTATGGCGTGCCGATCATCGGCTGGCGCCACGAGATGGCCGAACTCGACCGCGCGGCGGCGCTGGATTTCTACCGGCGGCACTATGCCCCCAACAACGCGATCCTGGTGGTCGCCGGCGATGTCACGCCCGAGACGGTGCGCGCCCTGGCCGAAGAGACCTATGGCCAGATGCCCGTGGCACCGGATGTCGCGCCGCAGCTTCGCCCGGCCGAGCCGCCCCATCGCGCCGAACGGCGGATCGTGTTCGAGGATGCCCGCGTCGCCCGACCCTATGTCGCGCGCAGCTATCTGGTGCCGGCACGCGCGCCGGGCGATCAGGGTGATGCGGCAGCGCTTTTGGTGCTGGCCGAGCTTCTGGGGCGGGGCGGTGTCACCGACCGGCTGGGCGCGGCGCTGCAGCTGCGCGACGGCATCGCGCTCTATGCCGGGGCGCGCTACAACCCCACCGCCCGCGATGCAGCGACCTTCGACATTTTCGTCATGCCCAATGAGGGCGTGACCCTGGCCGAGGCCGAGGCCGCGCTCGACCGGGAACTGGCCGCCCTTGTCGAAGCCGGGCCCGATCCCGCGCGGCTTTCCCGCATCAAGGCGCGGCTGCGGGCAGACCGGGTCTATGACCTCGACCGGATCCAGTCCCGTGCGCGGCAATTCGGTGTGGCGCTGTCGACCGGGCTGTCGCCCGCGGATATCGCCGCATGGCCCGCCGCGATCGATGCCGTGACGGCTGAAGACGTGGTCGATGCCGCGCAGCGCTTTCTCGACCGCGACGCCGCCGTCACGGGCTATCTGCGCGCCCCGGCGCCGCAGATCGCGGAGGCGACCCAATGATCGCCCGCCTCGTTATTGCGCTCGGCCTTCTGCTCGCCGCGCTGCCGGTCCGCGCCGCCCTCGACATCGAAGAGGTGACGACGCCGGGCGGCCTGACCGCCTGGCTGGTAGAGGATCGCAGCCTGCCCTTCGTCGCGATCGATCTGCGCTTTTCGGGCGGCAGCGCGATCGACCCGCCCGACCGGCCGGGCGCGGTCAACCTGATGACGGCCCTGCTGGAGGAAGGCGCGGGCACCCGAGACGCCTCCGGCTTTCAGGCCGAGGCCGAGGCGCTGGCCGCCCGGTTCCAGTTTCGCACCCGCCGCGACACGGTGGCGATTTCGGCCCGCATGCTGACCGAGAACCGGGCGGAAAGCGTGGCGCTGCTGCGCGATGCGCTGACGGTGCCGCGCTTTGACGCCGACGCGGTCGAGCGGGTGCGTGCGCAGGTCCTCGCCGGCCTCGCCCAGGACGCGCAGGACCCCGAGGCGCAGGCCTCGGACGCCTTCTTTGCGGCGATGTTCGGCGACCATCCCTATGGTCACCCGCCCGAGGGCAACGCGACCGCCGTCGCCGCGCTGACGGCCGACGATCTGCGCGCCGCCCACGCCGCCGCGCTGTCCCGCGGCAATGTCCATATCGGCGTGGCCGGCGATATCGGCGCCGAGGAACTGGCGCCGCTGCTCGACGCCCTGCTTGGCGGGTTGCCCGCGACGGGCGCGCCCCTGCCGGGTCCGCCACCCGCGCCGCCGCCGGGCGGGCTTGCGGTGATGCCCTTCGACACCCCGCAATCGGTCGCGGTGTTCGGCCAGGCGGCCATTGCCGAGGACGATCCCGATTTCATTGCCACCTTCGTGATCAACCAGATCGTCGGCGGTTCGGGCTTCGAATCGCGCCTGATGTCCGAATTGCGCGAGAAGCGCGGCCTGACCTATGGTGTCTATTCCTGGCTCGCACCGCTCGACGGCGCGCCGCTGTGGATGGGGCAGGTGGCTTCCTCGAACGCGACCATGGCCCAGGCGGTCGATCTGATCCGCGAACAATGGGCCGATGTGGCGGGCGGCGGTGTTTCCCAGGCCGAGCTGGACGCGGCCAAGACCTATCTGACCGGGGCCTATCCGCTGCGCTTTGACGGCAAGGACCGGATCGCGTCGATCCTGTCGGGGATGCAGCAAAGCGGCCGGCCGATCGATTATGTGCTCGACCGCAACGCGATGGTCGCGGCGGTAACGCTGGACGATATCCGCCGGGTGGCCGGACGGGTGATGGATGCCGAGGCGCTGCGCTTTGTCGTTGTCGGTCAGCCTGCGGACATGGTCGGCCAGTAGGATCGCCGCAATGGGCCACGGCGCATCGGGGCGCGGCGGAACGCTGGCCGAATCGTCTGCGTCCTGCTATCCCTTGGGGTATGGGCATCCCGAACCCCAAAATAGGCGGCACCTCGCCGGAAATCCGACCGCTGGACGCGGCGGCGATCAACCGGATCGCGGCCGGTGAGGTGGTCGAACGGCCGGCCTCGGCGGTCAAGGAACTGATCGAGAATGCGCTCGATGCCGGCGCCACCCGGATCGAGGTCGGCCTGTCGGCCGGCGGCAAGACAAGGCTGCGTGTGTCCGATGACGGGCACGGGATCGCGCCCGAGGCGCTGCCGCTCGCCGTCGCGCGCCATGCCACGTCCAAGATCGACGGCTCCGACCTCGTGCATATCGCCAGCTTCGGTTTTCGCGGCGAGGCACTGGCGGCGCTGGGGGCGGTCGGCCGGCTCACGGTCACCAGCCGGGTGGGTGATCGACCCGCCGCGGCGATGATCGCCGTCGATGGCGGTGTCGCCGAGCCGGTGCGCCCGGCCGCGCTGTCGCGCGGCACCGTGGTCGAACTCGACCGGCTGTTCCAGGCGGTGCCGGCGCGGCTCAAATTCCTGCGCTCCGACCGGGCCGAGGCGCAGGCCGCCGGCGATGTGGTGCGCCGGCTGGCGATGGCCGCGCCCGGCGTCGGCTTCATGCTGCGCGATCTCGACAGCGGCCAGATCCGGTTTCGCGCCGACGCCGAAGCGGGCGACCTGTTCGCCGCGCTGCCCGGGCGCCTGGCGGCGATCCTGGGGCCCGGCTTTGCCGACAATGCGGTGCCGGTCGCCGCCGCGCGCGAGGGTCTTGCCCTGTCGGGGTTTGCCGGGCTGCCGGCCTTTGCCAAGGGCGCCGCGGTCGCCCAGTACCTGTTCGTCAACGGCCGCCCGGTGCGCGACAAGCTGCTGCTGGGCGCGCTGCGCGCGGCGTATGCCGATCTGATCCCGCGCGACCGGCATCCGGTCGTCGCGCTCTATCTCGACTGTCCGGCCGAGCGGGTCGATGTCAACGTCCACCCGGCCAAGGCCGAGGTCCGGTTTCGCGACCCGGGGCTGGTGCGCGGCCTCATCGTCGCCGGGCTGCGCCACGCGCTGGCCGAGGCCGGCCACCGCTCGGCCACGACAGGATCGGCAGCGGCACTCGGGGCCTTTCGGGCCGAACAAGCGGGCGCCCGGGTCTATCAGATGGACCGGCCCGGGGCCCGCGCCATCGCCAGCGCCTATGCCGCGCAGGCGCCGCAGCCCGGCTTTGCCGAGACCGCGGTGCCGTTTGCGCGGGCCGACATCGCCCGCAGGGCGGAGGAGGCCCCGGCAGACGCGCCGCTGGGCGCGGCCCGGGCGCAGCTGCACGAGACCTATATCCTTTCCCAGACCGCCGACGGGATGGTGCTGGTCGATCAGCACGCCGCCCATGAGCGGCTGGTCTATGAACGGCTCAAGGCCCAGGCCGCGGCGCATGGGGTGCCGGCGCAGGCCCTGCTGATCCCCGATGTGGTGGCGCTTTCGACCGATGACGCCGAAAGGCTGCTCGGCGCGGCGGCCGATCTCGCGCGGCTGGGGCTCGAGATCGAGCCGTTCGGCCCGGGCGCCGTGGCGGTCCGCGCCACCCCCGCCCCGCTGGGGAGCATCGCCGCCGAACCGCTGTTGCGCGATATCCTCGACGAACTCGTCGAGGCCGGCGATAGCGGGCTCCTGCAGGCCCGCCTCGACGCGGTGCTCAGCCGGATAGCCTGCCATGGCTCGGTCCGGGCCGGGCGGCGGATGACCGTCGACGAGATGAACGCGCTTCTGCGCGAGATCGAGGCAACGCCCCATTCGGGCACCTGCAACCATGGCCGCCCGACCTGGATCGAACTGAAGCGGGCGGATATCGAAAAGCTGTTCGGCCGGCGATGATCCGGATCGGCGATCTTACCCTCGACACGGCCGACCCGACGACCCAGGCCGGGCTGGCCGCGGCGGCGGTCCTCATCGTCATCCTGCTGCTGGTCCTTGGCGGCTTCCTTGCCGCGCGCCGCGCGGCCCGGACGGCCGACGCGCTGACCGAGGGGCTGGCAGGCATGGGCCGCCAGGTTCGCGACCTCTCCGATGGCCAGCAGCGGCTGACCGGCGGGCTGCAGGGCGTGGCCGAAGCCCAGGCCGCCGCCCAGACCCAGACGCTTGCGCTGGTCGAGCGTCGGCTCGAAGAGGTCAGCCGCGCCATGGGCGACAGCCTGGCGGGCAGCGCGACGCGGACCGCGCGCTCGCTCGGCGCGTTGCAGGAACGGCTCGAAGCCATCGACCGGGCGCAATCGAATATCGAAAAACTGTCGGGCGATGTGCTGGGGCTGCAGGACATCCTGTCGAACAAGCAGACCCGGGGGGCGTTCGGCGAGATCCAGCTGCACGACATCGTGGCCCGCGCCCTGCCGCCCGACGCCTATGCCTTTCAGGCGACCCTGTCGAACGGCAAGCGCGCCGATTGCCTGATCCGGCTGCCCGATCCGCCCGGCCCGATCGCGATCGACGCGAAGTTTCCGCTGGAGCCCTACGAGGCGATCCGCGCCGCCGACAGCCCGGCTGCCGCGACCGAGGCCGCGCGCCAGATGCGCGCCGCGATCCGCAGCCATATCCGCGCCATTGCCGAGAAATACATCGTCGAGGGCGAGACCGCCGACGGCGCGCTGATGTTCGTGCCGTCGGAAGCCGTCTATGCCGAGCTGCACGCCAATTTCTCCGAACAGGTCCGCGAAGGCTTCGCGGCGCGGGTCTGGATCGTTTCGCCGACGACCTGCATGGCGACGCTCAACACCCTGCGCGCGGTGTTGAAGGACGCCCAGATGCGGGCGCAGGCGGGTGCGATACGCCGCGAATTGGGACTGCTGCACAAGGATGTGGGCCGGCTGGTGGAGCGGGTGGGCAATCTCGACCGGCATTTCGGCCAGGCCCAGCAGGATATCGAGGCCATCAAGGTCTCGGCCGGCAAGGCCGGCAGCCGGGCCGGGCGGCTCGAGAGCTTCGAGTTCGAGGAAGCCGCGCCCGATATGGTCGCGCTGCCGGGCGGGAAGCCTTGAACCGACGGTCCTGCTCGATGACCGCCCGGATCAGATCGACAGGAATAGCTGGATCGCCACGGAATTGACGAGATCGGCGAAGAAGGCGGAAATCAGCGGCAGGATGACAAAGGCCATCGGCGCCGGCCCATGGCGTTTGGTCACCGCCGTCATGTTGGCGATCGCGGTCGGTGTCGCACCCATGGCAAAGCCGCCGAAGCCGGCCGCCAGCACCGCCGCGGTATAGTCGCGGCCCAGCAGGCGGAACAGCACGCCGATGCAGAACAGCACCGCCAGAACGGTCTGCAGCGCAAGCGTGGTCGCCAGCAGCAGGCCCGACCCGGCCAGCGTCCACAGCTGCAACGACATCAGCGACATCGCCAGAAAGGTGCCAAGCGCAAAATCCGATACCACCGCCAGCGTCGGGGTTCTTCGAACCTGCCGGACCCGCGGCAGGATCAGCGGGACCAGATTGCTCAGCACGATACCCGTCAGCAGGCAGGGCACGAAATCGGGCAGGCCAAGCCCGAAAAGCGCCTCGATTGCGCCGCCCAGGCCAAGGCCAAGGCCGATGGTGACATGCAGCCACAGCATGACCCGCATCAGCGTCACATGGGTGATGCCGGGGGAGGCTTCGGCGTCATAGCCAACCCCGACCGTCGGCCCGGCCTCCGGCTGATCGGGTGTCAACCGGTTGTGCGCGATCAGGTATCTTGCCATCGGCCCGCCGATCAGCGCCGCGCAGACCAGGCCCAGCGTGGCCATGGCGATGCCGAGTTCCTCGACCCCGGGCGCGCCCGTGATCTCGGCGATGCGCGGCGCCCAGGCGATCACCGTGCCATGCCCGCCGATCAGCGCCGCCGAGCCCAGCAGAACCGAAAACTCGGAAGGTTGCCCGAACAGGGTCGCGGCCACCAGACCGACGCCGTTCTGCAACAGAACATAGACGATGGTCAGAGCCAGCAGGATGGCCAGCGGCCGGCCACCCCGCATCAGATCGGCGATGCGCGCGTTGAGCCCGATGCCGGAGAAGAAGACCAGGAGGAAGTAGTCGCGCGCCGCAAGGTCGAAGCCGATCTTGATCCCGCTCAGCTGGAATATCGCCATCGTCGCGAGCGCCACCAGCACCCCGCCCGAGACCGGCTCGGGGATGTTGAAATCGCGCAGCAGCGCGACCCGGCGGGTCAGTTGCACCCCAAGCAGATAGACGACGAAGGCGAAGGTCGTCGATTCGAAGGCGCCGATGGTCAGCACGGCGTTGTCCATCTCTCCCCCGATCAGTGCCCCGGGTTCAGCGGCGGCAAGACGGCTGCAGGCGATCTGGCCCGCGCCCGGTGCCGCAGGGCGTTGAGCGTGCGGGCCAGTTGCCGCCAGCCGACCTCTTCATCGCCCTTGTGCGGCCCGAACCGGGCGGCGCCAAGGCTTGCCAGGGCCGCCGACAGGCGCGGGTCGCGGCGCGGATCGGCGCCGGGGACGCGCGCGGCCCAGCGGTCGAGCGCGGGCCGAAGTCCGCGATGGTCGCGGGTCTTCACCGCATGGCGAAGCCCGCGCCAGGCGTGTGGCTCCGAGGCCAGCCAGTCGGCGCGACGCCGCGCCGCCCAGCCGCGCAGCACCGGGGCCAGGCGGCGCAGCGCCAGCGCCAGCGGGACAAGCACCAGCAGGCCCAGCAGCACGGCACGGATGATGGCGCGCCAGTCGCGGGGTTCCGATCCTGCGGTGGCCGCCGGCGGACCCGCCACCGACACCGCGATCGCCGGCAGTTCGGCCCTCTCGACGGCGCCGGTCTGCAGGTTGAACCAGTCGAGCGTGACCGCCGGCGCCGCGCCCTTGCCGCCGCCCTCGGCGATCAGCGTCACCCGCTCGGTCCTTGTGCCGCGCACCACGCCGCGCTCCGATGTCTCGTCGATGACCGGCGAATCGGGATAGGCCCGCACCCCGTCGATGGCGTGCGGCGGCAGAAGCGGCGGCAGAAACATCGGCGACGTGCCGGTGATCGTTGCCGTCACCGTGCGAATCAGGCTGTCGCCCGGCGCCATGCCTTCGGCGGTTCCCGCAACGGTCTGTTCCAGTTGCAGCCCGTCGGCGGCGATGAACGGGTCGAGCCCCTCGGCCCCCCTTGGCACCACCCCGGTAAGGCCCAGCGGTTCGGTGCGCAGGGCCGTCTGCCGCGGTTCGTTGGTCTCGGGATCGGCCCAGGTGACGCGGACCTCTTTCGCCGGCAGGTCGATGCGCCCGGGCAGCATCGGGGCGATCAGATAGCGGCGCGAGACACCGGACCATGTGGCGCCATCGATCCGCTCGCTGACGGGTCCGGTGGAGGCGACCCGCACCACGAGGTTGGGTGCGGCATAATCCGGCCAGACCGGCGGCTCGGGCAGGAAGGTCGGCACCAGGACCGTCACACGCAGGTTCACCGATTGACCGGGGATCGCCTCGGCCCGGTCGAGATCGACGCGCAGCACCGGCTCCTGCGCCGCGGCCGGCAGGGCGAACAGCACAAGAAGGGCCAGCAGACGGATCATTCGGCGACCTTCGTGTCTGCGTCGTCGGCTGCGGCCGGGCCCCGCGCGGCCTCCAGCGCGAAACGGCTGCGCAGGAAATCGCCGGTGCGGGTATCGACGGTGTTCATCCACTGCTCGGCGGTCAGCATCCCGGCGCCGCCCTCCTCGGGCACCTCGATCTGCGTTTCGCTGCCGCGGTTTTCCTCGTTGTCGAAGGCCAGGTCGTCGGGGCGCAGATCGGGCTGTTCGCCGGTGTCGGATTGCTCGCGCAGATCCTCGGTAAAGGCGACGATCTCCCGGGCGACGGCGAGGTTCCGGGCCGCGCCGGGATACGCCGGATCGCGCGCCAGCGCGGTCTCGAAGGCGCGCACGCCGTCGCGATAGCCGCGCGACTTGATATGCGCCATGCCCTGGATGAAGGCCGCCTGCGCCGTCTCCACCCGGTTCAGCACCTCGATCGATGCCTCGTACTGCCCCGCGCGG
>DNSZ01000265.1 GCA_003500165.1 Paracoccaceae bacterium
ATCTTCTAGAAGATTTTGCCTGCCCGTCCGGGCCGCGTGGACGCAACACGGGAGCCTGCCATGCAAGCCGCGCGCGCCGTTCGGCGCTGCCTTGACTTTCTCTATCTCGCGGGCGGCGTGATCGCTGCAGGGTTCCTGATCGCGATCCTTGTCATCATCGTTCTGCAGATGCTCGCCCGCTGGACCGGGCAGGTGTTTCCCGGCGCCACCGATTATGCGGGCTATTGCATGGCCGGTGCGTCGTTCTTCGCCTTTGCCTATGCGCTGAACCACGGGTCGCATATCCGGGTGACGCTGGTGCTGTCGGCGCTCGGGCGCCATCGCTACTGGGGCGAGCTGTGGTGCTTTGCCATCGGGGCGGCGATCACCACCTGGCTGGCGCGCTATGCGGTGAAGGGCACCACCTGGTCGTGGAAGCTCGACGAGATCAGCCAGGGCCTCGATGCGACGCCGATCTGGATACCGCAGCTGGCGATGGCGGCGGGCACGGTGCTGCTGGCCATCGCCTTCTGGGATCATCTGATCCAGTTGCTGTTCAGGGGGCAGCACGGCATCACCGCCGATGTGGTCGACCAGAGTCACGGGGAATAGGCCATGGAACAGCTGATCCCCATCGGAATTTTCCTTTTCGTTCTGTTCCTCCTGCTCGGCTCTGGCGTCTGGGTCGGTCTGGCGCTGATGGGCGTGGCCTATGTCGGGATGGAGCTGTTCACCTCGCGCCCGGCGGGCGATGCGATGATCACCAAGGTTTGGTCGTCCTCGTCTTCCTGGACGCTGACGGCGCTGCCGCTCTTCATCTGGATGGGTGAAATCCTTTATCGCACCCGATTGTCCGAGGACATGTTCCGCGGCCTGTCGCCCTGGATGGCGCGCCTGCCGGGCGGGCTGGTGCACACCAATATCGTCGGCTGCACGGTGTTCGCGGCGGTCTCGGGCTCCTCGGCGGCGACGCTGACCACGGTCGGCAAGATGTCGATCCCCGAACTGCGCAAGCGCAACTATCCCGAAACCATGGTGATCGGGACGCTCGCCGGTGCCGCGACGCTGGGGCTGATGATCCCGCCTTCGCTGACGCTGATCGTCTACGGCGTGACGATCAACGAATCGATCACCAAGCTGTTCATGGCCGGCGTTCTGCCGGGCCTCGTTCTGGCGGCGATGTTCATGGCCTATGTCGCGGCGGTCTCGGTGTTCTCGAAGCGCTTCGACCCGATCCCCGAACCGCCGATGAGCCTTGTCGAGAAGCTGCGCAATTCGCGTTTCCTTGTCCCGGTGATCTGCCTGATCCTGGTGGTGATCGGCTCGATGTATGTGGGCCTTGCCACGGCGACCGAGGCGGCGGCGTTCGGCGTTATCGGGGCCCTGGTCCTGGCGGCCGGTCAGGGGTCGCTGACGCTCTCGACCTTCACCGAAAGCCTGATGGGCGCGGTGCGCACCAGCGCCATGATCGCGCTGATCCTGGCGGGGGCGGCGTTTTTGTCGTTGTCCATGGGCTTTACCGGGCTGCCGCGCGGGCTCGCGGACCTGATCGCGCGGCTCGATCTCACGCGTTTCGAACTGCTGATGGCGCTTCTGGTGTTCTACATCGTGCTCGGCATGTTCCTTGACGGCATCTCGTCGGTGGTGCTGACCATGGCGGTCGTGGAACCGATGATCCGCCAGGCCGGGATCGACATCATCTGGTTCGGCATCTTCATCGTGGTCGTGGTCGAAATGGCACAGATCACGCCGCCGATCGGCTTCAACCTGTTCGTGCTGCAGGGTATGACGCAGCATCAGATGACGTTCATCGCGCGGGCCGCCCTGCCGATGTTCGCGATCATGGTGGTGATGGTGTTCGTGCTCATAGCCTTTCCCGAACTGGCGACCTGGCTGCCCGACAATATCCGGCAGCGGCCCGGTGGATAGACGGTGCGCGTGATGTCGGGGCACATGGTGGCAGGCGGGGCGGCAGGCTTACGGGGGGTGGCGTGAAGGCGGCGATGCGTGGCTATGTCCGGGTGGTGGACGGGTTCAACCGCGGCCTTGGCCGCATCGTGATGTATGGCCTCTTTGCCATGATCGGGGTGCTGTTGTGGTCGTCGCTGTCGAAGACCTTCTTCACCCCGTCGCAATGGACGCTCGAGGTCGCGCAGTTCGGGCTGGTTGCCTATTTCATGCTGGGCGGACCCTATGCCCTGCTGGTCGGCGCCAATGTCCGGATGGACCTGTTCTATCACGACTGGTCGAACCGTCGCAAAGCCCAGATCGACGCGATGACCGTGTTCTTCCTGCTGTTCTATCTGGCGGTGCTGCTGTATGGCGCGCTCGACTCGCTCGCCTATGCGCTGGGCCATTTCCAGGGTGAGCCGATCCGCTATCTGCGCGGCCTGGTCTGGACCTGGATCACCCAGGGCAGCGACGCCGCGGCCGAGCTGATCGGCTTTGTCGAACGTTCCTCGACCGCGTGGCGGCCGGTGATGTGGCCGGTCAAGCTGATCATGGCGACGGGCGTCTTTCTGATGCTGCTGCAGGCGATCTCGGAGCTGTTCAAGGACATCCTGAAGGCGACGGAGCGGCGCTTCTGATGTCCTACGAAGCGATCGCCCTGACGATGTTCGCGTCCATGATGCTGATGCTGTTCACCGGCCAGCGGGTGTTCGGCGCGATCGGTGCGGTGGCGGCGGCGGCCGCACTGCTGCTGTGGGGCACGGGGGGCAGCAACATCCCCTTCGGCGCGGCGATGAAGCTGATGAAATGGTATCCGCTGCTGACCCTGCCGATGTTCATCTTCATGGGCTATATCCTGTCGGAAAGCCGCATTGCCGACGATCTTTACCGGATGTTCCATGTCTGGATGGGGCCGGTGCCGGGCGGGCTCGCCATCGGCACGATCGGGCTGATGGTGCTGATCTCGGCGATGAACGGGCTGTCGGTGGCCGGCATGGCCATCGGCGCCACCATCGCGCTGCCCGAATTGCTGCGGCGCGGCTATGACAAGCGGATGGTGACGGGGGTGATCCAGGCCGGCTCCAGCCTGGGCATCCTGGTGCCGCCCTCGGTCGTTCTGGTGCTTTATGCGATGATCGCGCGCCAGCCGGTGGGTCAGTTGTGGCTGGCGGGCATCCTGCCCGGGCTGATGATGGCGGCGATGTTCATGGCCTATATCGCGATCCGCTGCCGGCTGCAGCCCGGTTTGGGCCCGGCCCTGCCAGCCGCCGACCGCGATGACATCCCGCGGGCCGAGAAGCTGCGGCTGCTGCTGGCCGGCCTGCTGCCCCTGGGCATCTTCGCGGCGATGATGATCCCGTTCGTGAATGGCTGGACCTCGCTGGTGGAAAGCTCGGCCATTGGCGCGCTGGCCGCACTGGCCGCGGCGATCCTGAAGCGGCGCCTGACCTGGCGGGTGCTCGACGTGTCGGTCAAGCAGACGCTGGCGATTTCCTGCATGTTTCTGTGGATCATCCTGGCCGCGCTGGGGTTCGGTGCCGTTTTCGACGGGCTCGGCGCGGTGCGCGCGATCGAGACGCTGTTCACCGAACAGCTGGGGCTCAGCCCCTGGGTGATCCTGATCCTGATGCAGGTGTCGTTCCTGCTGATGGGCACCTTCCTCGATGACACCGCGATGCTGGTGATCGTCGCGCCGCTTTATGTGCCGCTGGTCGCCGCGCTCGGCTTCGACCTGATCTGGTATGGCGTGCTTTATACCATCACCACCCAGATCGCCTATATGACACCGCCCTTCGGCTATAACCTGTTCCTGATGCGCGCCATGGCCCCGCCCGAGATCACCCTGCGCGACATCTATGCGTCGATCCTGCCCTTCGTGCTGGTGATGATCGCGGCCCTTGCCCTGATCATGGCCTTCCCGCAGATTGCCCTGTGGCTGCCCGAAACCGTCTACGGGACGCGATAGAAACGACAACCACCGACAGAGGAGAAACCGATGACCACACGCCGCAAGTTCCTGACCACCACCGCCGTGGGGGCCGCCGCCGTACCGCTGGCCGCACCCGCCATCGCCCAGTCGAAAATCCGCTGGCGGCTGCAGACCTATGCCGGCGCGGCGCTGGCCGAACATGTGATCGTGCCGGCCGTCGAAAGCTTCAACAAGATCGCCGGCGACCAGATGGAGATCGAGCTTTACTTCGCCGATCAGCTGGTGCCGACGGGCGAATTGTTCCGCGCCATGCAGTCGGGCACCATCGACGCGGTGCAGTCGGATGACGATTCGATGGCCTCGCCGACCGAGGTCACCGTGTTCGGCGGCTATTTTCCCTTTGCCTCGCGCTATTCGCTGGATGTGCCGGTGCTCTTCAACCGCTATGGCCTGAACGAGATCTGGGACGCCGAATACGCCAAGGTCGGCGTCAAGCACATCTCGGCCGGGGCCTGGGACCCGTGCCATTTCGCCACCAAGGACCCGATCAACAGCCTGGCCGATCTGCAGGGCAAGCGGGTTTTCACCTTCCCCACCGCGGGCCGGTTCCTGAGCCAGTTCGGCGTCGTCCCTGTGACCCTCCCCTGGGAGGATATCGAGGTCGCGGTGCAAACGGGCGAGCTTGACGGCATCGCCTGGTCGGGCATCACCGAGGATTACACCGTCGGCTGGGCGGATGTGACCAACTACTTCCTGACCAACAACATCTCGGGCGCCTGGATCGGCCATTTCTTTGCCAATATGGGCCGCTGGGAAGAACTGCCGGACAATCTGAAAGAGCTGATGCGGGTCTGCTTCGACGCCTCGCATTACTACCGCCAGCACTGGTACTGGGGCGGCGAGGCGGCGCTGCGCGTCAACGGCACCAAGATGGCGCTGACCTCGATCCCCGACGCGGAATGGGCCCAGGTCGAGGCCGCCGCGCGGGTCTTCTGGGACGAGATCGCGGCCGAGTCCGAGACCAAGGCGCGTGTCGTCGAGATCTTCAAGCAGTACAATGCGGACATGGAAAAGGCCGGCCGGCCCTATCGCTACAGCTAGGCACTGTCTTGCCGGGGGCGGCCTGCCCCCGGCATCTTTCGGGGGGCGGCGACAGATGCGCAACAGGCCAATCGGATACGCCCTGCGTCGGCTCGTCGCCGCATGTGGGTTCATCTGCGCGGCCGGTTCCGTCACCGCCCAGGCGGCCGACCGATGCGACGCTTTCCCATGGGGAAGGTTCATCGAGCCCGGACCGCAGAGCTACAGCCTGACCGACCGGGTCGTGCTTGGCCCCGAGGAATACATCACCACCATCGTCTTCGACGAGTTGGCAGGCGAATACGCCAAGGTCTATCTGTTCGCCCATTGGCGCGGCGATTGCCTTGTCGCCGTGGTTTCGATCGGCTCCTATGCCTTCACCAACATCGCGCGCCCGGAAGACGTCGACCGGATCTATCATGCCGACCTCTATGCGTCGGACAGCCATGCGACTTTGGGCTTTTACGAGAACGCACCGCCGCCGCTTGACGAAGCCCGCGCCCTGGCGCTCGACGTGTTGACCAACCGTTGACCGGGCCGACGACAGCGGCGATGCGGCCAACCAAACCGATGAGGACTCCATGCCCGGCAATCTGACATTCGACCAACTCGCCGCCCGCACCGCCGAAGGCACCATCGACACGGTGATCGTGGCGATCCCCGACATGCAGGGCCGGCTGATGGGCAAGCGGTTCCATGCCCGGCATTTCGTCGATTCAGCCTATGAGGAGACCCATTGCTGCAACTATCTGCTGGCCACCGACCAGGAGATGCACACGGTCGAAGGCTATGCCGCGACCAGCTGGGCCAAGGGCTATGGCGACTACACGATGAAGCCCGACATGACCACGCTGCGGGTCACCCCATGGCTCGACGGCACGGCGCTGGTGCTGTGCGATCTCGAAGATCACCACATCCATGCGCCCGTCCCGCACGCGCCGCGCCAGGTGCTGAAGGCACAGCTCGACCGGCTGGCCGCGGCCGGGCTGAAATCCATGGCCGCCACCGAACTGGAATTCTTCGTCTTTCGCGAAAGCTTCGACGAGATGCGCGACAAGGGCTGGCGCGGCATGACCCCGATCAGCGCCTATAACGAGGATTACCACATCTTCCAGACGACGAAGGAAGAGGGGCTGATGCGGGCGATCCGCAACGGGCTTTATGGTGCGGGCGTGCCGGTGGAGAACTCCAAGGGCGAGGCCGATGCCGGGCAGGAGGAAATCAACGTCCGTTACGCGGACGCGCTCGACACCGCCGACACCCATTCTGTGGTAAAGAACGCGGTGAAGGAGATCGCGTTCCTGCAGGGCCGCGCGGTCAGCTTCATGGCGAAGTGGAGCCATGCGGCGGCGGGCTCGTCCTGCCATCTGCACCAGTCGCTGGCGGGTGCGGACGGGACGCCGGTGTTCTTCGATGCGGATGCGCCGCACGGGATGTCGGCCACCATGCGGTCCTGGCTGGCCGGGCTGCTGAAATATGCCGACGACACGACCCTGTTCCTGGCGCCCTATGTCAATTCCTACAAACGCTTTGCCGCCGGCACCTTTGCGCCCACCAAGGCCGTCTGGTCGCGCGACAACCGCACCGCGGGCTATCGCGTGGTGGGCGAAGACACCAGGGCCGTGCGCGTCGAATGCCGGGTCGGGGGTGCGGACCTGAACCCGTATCTGGCTATCGCTGCCCAGATCGCCGCGGGGCTGGCGGGCCTCGAAGAGGGGCTGGAACTCGAAGCCGAATTCACCGGCGACGCCTATGGTGCCGAAGGGGCGCGGGAGATTCCCAAGACCCTGCGCGCCGCGACCGCGGCGGCCGACCGATCCGGCATGCTGCGCGCGGCGATGGGGGATGCGGTGATCGACCACTACGTCCACGCCGCCCGCTGGGAACAGGAAGACTTCGACACCAAGGTGACCGATTACGAGGTGATCCGCGGCTTCGAACGGAACTGATCCCGACGGTCAGGGTCAATGGCCGTTCGCAATCCGGCCCGTTTCCAGCGTCCCCATCGCAATGCGCCCGCACCAGTCCTTGCGATGCTGCCGGTGCGCCGGATGCGCCCCGGCCAGTCGCTTGCCGGCGGGAATGGGCCGAACAGCGGACGGCAGTACCCCGGGTGGCGATCAGGCAC
>DNSZ01000271.1 GCA_003500165.1 Paracoccaceae bacterium
CCCGGGCGGCCTCGGTCAGCGCGGCGCCGACCACATCGGCGCGCAGCACCATGCCCGGCCCGCCGCCCGCCGGCGTGTCGTCGACATTGCGGTGTTTGCCGATGCCGTGGCGGCGCAGATCAAAGGCGCGCAGCTGCCACAGCCCCTGGTCGAGCGCCCGACCGGTAAGCGACAGGCCCAGCGTGCCCGGGAACGCCTCTGGGAACAGGGTGATCACGCGGGCCTGCCAGACGCCGGCAAGCTCGGGCGGCCCATCGATCAGCGCGCGCGGCACGCCCGTGGCGCGGATCGCCTTGCGGCCATGGGAGCGCGGCGCGTCAGTCATCGGCGGCCTCCGCCGGCGGGTCGGCGACGATCCGGCCGGCGGCCAGATCGACGGTGGGCACGACGGCCCGGGTGAAGGGCAGCAGCAGGGTTTCGCCCCGGTGTGGGCGGATTTCGAGGATGTCCGAGGCGCCGTGATTGAGAACCGCCGCCACAAGGCCAAGTTCGGCCCCGCCCGGATCGACCACGGTCAGACCGATCAGATCGGCGTGGTAGTACTCGTCTTCGGCGGCCATCGGCAGCCGGTCGCGCGGCGCATAAAGCCGGGTGCCGCGCAGCGCCTCGGCCGCCTCGCGGGTCGTCACCCCCGACAGCCGCGCGGCGAACCCGCCCTTGACCGGGCGGGTCAGCGTGACCTCGAAAGTGCGGCCGCCGCCATCATCGGAAAGCGGGCCATAGGTGGCGATCGCCGCCGGCTCGGCGCAGAAGCTTTTCAGCCGCACCTCGCCCCGGACCCCGAACGCACCCGCAATGGCACCGACGCAGATGTGGCCGGTCATGGCCGTGTGCCTTCGCACAGGCCCGGCGCGACGATCCGGCCGCCCGCGTCGAGACAGCGATCGGCCGCCAGGGCGCGTTCCCAGCCCATGCCAGTCCAGACACCCGCGGCAAACAACACGGCCCAGAACAGCAGCCGGCGCATGCGGCCGACCTCAGCTTTCCGCGGTCTCTTCGGCAGGGGCCTCGGCCGGGGCGGCTGCGGCCTCGGCCGCTTCGGCGGCCTTCGCGGCCTTCTCCTCGGCGCGGTCCTGGGCCTTCTTGCCGGGCGTGCCCTTTTTCGGATTCGCGCGCGTCCTGGCGGGGGCGGCGCCGGCGGCTTCCAGCATCCGGGAAATCCGGTCGGTCGGCTGGGCGCCCTGGCCCAGCCAGTACTGCACCCGCTCCATATCCATCTTCACCCGGTCCGGGCTGTCCTTGGGCAGAAGCGGGTTGTAGGTGCCGAGCTTCTCGATGAAGCGGCCGTCGCGCGGCATGCGGCTGTCGGCGGCAACGATGGAATAGAACGGGCGCTTCTTCGAGCCGCCGCGGGCGAGCCGGATTTTCATGGCCATGGGTGGTCTCCTTTGGTGGTTGGTGCCGGGCGTATGCCCGTCATTTCTGGTGTTGTTTGTGGTGGTTGATCACCTCGGCAATGATGAAGCCGAGGAATTTCCTGGCAAAGTCGGGGTCGAGCCCGGCCTCTTCGGCCAGTCTTTCGAGCCTTGCGATCTGGGCGGCCTCGCGCGCCGGGTCGGATGGTGGCAAAGAATGCTGGGCCTTCAGCCGCCCGACCGCCTGGGTGTGGCGGAACCGTTCGGCGAGCGTGTAGACGAGGATTGCGTCGAGCCGGTCGATGCTGGCGCGATGGTCGGCAAGGATCCGGACTGCGGCATCGGTCATGGTCGGGTCTCCGACTGGGGCGCCGGAGCGTGGCGCCAGATTTCCACCCAGGCGCCGGTCTGCGCGTCGGCGATGCGGCCAGCGCGGCGTGCGCCCAGCCTTTGTGCCAGCCGTTGCGAGCGGGTGTTGGCCGGATCGATATAGCTGACCAGTTCGGGCAGCCCCGCTGTGTCGAGCGCATGGGCGCGAGCGGCCGCCGCGGCCTCGGCGGCATAACCCCGGCCGCGCGCCTCGGGCAGAAACAGCCAGCCGAGTTCGGGGGCCTGGTCGCCCGGCTCGAAGCCGATCAG
Organism: Paracoccaceae bacterium; assembly: GCA_003500165.1. Taxonomy (GTDB): domain Bacteria; phylum Pseudomonadota; class Alphaproteobacteria; order Rhodobacterales; family Rhodobacteraceae; genus UBA10424. The sequence goes on from DNSZ01000271.1 coordinate 1,995, forward strand.
GACGAAGCCCAGCACGCGGTCCTCCCGGTCGGTCACCGTCCACAGCCCGTGGCCGCGCAACAGCCACAGCCCCACCGTGGCGGCAAATTCGGTGAACGCGCCCGCGGCCGTGTGGGGGCCGCCCAGATGGCCCGCCGCATCGGGGACCATGATGGCGATCCAGGCCGGCGCGTCGGCCAGCACCGGGGGGCGCAAGATTGTCCGCGCGGTTTCGATCCGCGGCAGCCGGGCCGACAGCAGGGCGGCGAAATCCGCCGCCGGGCCGGGGATCGGGACCAGATGCGGGGCCGTCATGTGCAAAGTGCCCCGAGATCGTGGCGGATCACCACACCGCCGGTATCCGCGCCGGGCAGGGACGGGTCGATCACCCCACCGAGTCGCAGCGCCAGCGCGATCGAGCGGGCATTCGCCGGGTCGATATAGCTGACCAGCCGCTGCCAGACGAAGCTTTCGTGCGCCCAGTCCAGCACCGCGCGGGCGGCCTCGGCGGCATAGCCCTGGCCCTCGGCCTCGGGCACGACGAACCAGCCGAGTTCGGGTTCGGGGAAGCCTTCGGGGCGATAGATGCCAACCTCGCCGACATAGGCGCCGGTTGCGCGGTCGTCGCAGCCGAAGGCGCCATAGCCGCGCAGCATCCACAGCGCGACATCGGCGGCCCAGACACGCCAGGCGTCTGCGCGGTCCATCATCCCGCGCTCGTGGACCGACCGGGGCGAGGCGAAGAACGCCGCCCAATGCTCGAAATCGGCCAGTTTCGGCGCCCGCAGGGTCAGGCGGTCGGTCTGCAAGGTGGGGATATGGATCGTGGTGCCGGTCATGCGCGGGCTCGGACGGCTGTCAAGCGGCCGCGCCCTGCGGGCGCGAAGACTTTGCCCTCGCGCCTTGCGTGCCGCAAGGCGCTCAGGCGCGGCAGACAGGCGCGGGTCATTTCTTTTTCCCCAGCCCCGACAGGCCCGGCGGCAGCGGCTGACCGCCCAGCCCGGGCATCCCGCCCATGCCGGCCGGTGGGGTGATGCCGCCTGCGCCGGGGCCCATGCCGGGCGGCAAGCCGCCCGGGCTGCCGCCCATCCCCAGCGCGCGGGCCAGCGCCTTGCGGCCGCCCTTCTTGCCGAGCCGTTTCATCATGTCCGACATCTGGCGATGCTGTTTCAGCAGTCGGTTGAGGTCGGGCACCTCCTGCCCCGCACCGGCCGCAATCCGCTTCTTCCGGCTGGCCTGCAGGATCTGCGGATTGGCGCGTTCCTTCCTGGTCATCGACTGGATGAGCGCGATCTGGCGTTTCAGGATCGCATCGTCGATGCCCGCCTCTTCGAGTTGTTTCGACATCTTGCCCATGCCCGGCATCATGCCCAACAGCCCCTCCATCCCGCCCATCTTCTGCATCTGTTCGAGCTGGGTCTTCAGATCGTTGAGGTTGAACTGGCCCTTCTGCATCCGGCGCATCATGCGCTCGGCCTGTTCGGCCTCGATCGTCTCCTCGGCCTTTTCCACCAGCGCGACGATGTCGCCCATCCCGAGGATGCGGCCCGCGATGCGTTCGGGCTCGAAGGTTTCGATGGCGTCGAGTTTCTCGCCCACCCCGACAAAGCGGATCGGCTTGCCGGTGACCGCGCGCATGCTGAGCGCCGCGCCGCCGCGCCCGTCGCCATCCATCCGGGTCAGGACGACGCCGGTGATGCCGAGCTTTTCGTCGAATTCGGTGGCGACGTTGACGGCGTCCTGCCCGGTCAGCCCATCGACCACCAGAAGCGTCTCGCGCGGGCGCGCGATATCGCGGACGGCCGCGACCTCCTCCATGAGGACCTCGTCGATATGCAGCCGCCCCGCCGTGTCGAGCATCAGCACGTCATAGCCACCGAGGCTCGCCTGCTGCTGGGCGCGGCGCGCGATCTGCACCGCGTTCTGGCCGGCCACGATCGGCAGCGTGTCGATGCCGGTCTGCCGGCCGAGCACCGCAAGCTGTTCCATCGCTGCGGGCCGGTTGGTGTCGAGCGAGGCCATCAGCACCCGCTTGCCGTCGCGGTCGAAGAGCCGCTTGGCGAGTTTCGCGGTGGTGGTGGTTTTGCCCGAGCCCTGCAGGCCGGCCATCAGGATCGCAGCGGGCGGATTGTCGATCTTCAGCGCGCCGGGGTCGCCCTCGCCGGTCAGCACATGGACAAGTTCGTCATGGACGATCTTGACCACCTGCTGGCCGGGGGTGACCGATTTGGTGATCGCCTGGCCGGTGGCGGCCTCTTGCACCCGGCGAACGAAATCGCGCGCCACGGGGAGCGAGACATCGGCTTCCAGGAGCGCCACGCGCACCTCGCGCAGGGCGGTCTTGACGTCGTCCTCGCTCAGCGCGCCCTGCTTGGTCAGCCGGTCGAAGACGCCGGAGAGCCGGTCGGAAAGCGATTCGAACATGGCGCGCGTGCCCCCTGGTTGCNNGTCAGGCGGCGCCGGTCAGGGGCTGGCCCGGACAAGAGGTAGGATGTGAACGCCAGGGGCTCGGTCGCGCCGGGCCCGTCGAAGCACAGCACCAGCCGATGGGTTTCGGACGGGCGGCAGTTCTCATCGGGCATCCGGTTGGTCGCGACCATGGCGCGGTCGAGCAGAGCGAGGGCATGGCGCGTTTCGCCCTTGGCCAGCATCGGCCGGCGCCGCGCCCCGTGCGCGAGCAAGGGCGTGCCATTCGTGACAGGCCGCGCCGCGTGCCTTATGCGGGGCCGGCCGCACAGTCCTCTTGGGGGAGCCGTTCGATGCCACAGCCCGCCAACCGCCTCGCCATCGCCGCCGCAATCGGTCTGACCGCCACCCTGTGCCTCTGGGCGCCCAGCGCGGCGCAGGCCGATCCGGCTTTGGAGTGCACCGTCGAGGGTAAACCCGGCATCAGGATCGCGGAGCGGTGCATTGCGCGCGACACCACCCGCCTTGATCTGAGCTACACCAGGTTGTCGGACCTGTCGCCGCTGGCGGGCCTCACCGGGTTGGAGACACTCGATATCAGCCTTACCCAGGTTTCCGACCTGTCGCAACTGGCCGGCGTGCCGGGACTGGACTTGCTGACCACTCCGGACGGCACGTTATATGTCGTCAAAGAGATCGAGCAGGCGATCGCGGAATGGACGCCCTGAGCCGGGCGTCCCGTTCTGCCGCACCGCGCGGATCGGCACCCCCGCGCGTCGGGTCAAAGCCGTCGCTTATCGAGTCGCGGCTCAGCCGGTTGGCGGTCCCGATGCTGCACCGAGGGCCATTGAAAACGACCCCGGGTGTCAGGCGGCGGCCGGCAGCGCGGCGAGCTGTGCCTCGGCCCCTGCCAGGGCCGCCTCGCGATCCATGTTGATCTTGTCGGCGGCGACGATCTGCACATCCGCGATCCCCAGAAAGCCCAGGAAGTGGCGCAGATAGCCGGTGGCGAAGTCGATCTCCGAACCGACCGGCGTGCCGCCGGTGGCCACCGCGATCACCGCGCGCTTGCCGGTCAGCCGGCCCCTGGGGCCCTCGGGCGTGTAGTCGAACGTCACGCCAGCCCGCGCGACCTGATCGATCCAGGCCTTCAGCGCGGCCGGGACGCCGAAATTGTAGACCGGGGTGCCGATGACCACCGTGTCGGCGGCGAGCAGTTCGGCCACCAGATCGTCGGACAGGGCGAGCACGGTCTTCTGCGCCTCGGTCCGTTCGGCGGGCGGGGCGAAGGTGGCGCCGACCCAATCGGCATCGATCACCGGCAGCCCATGGGCGATGTCGCGCCGGATCACCCGCGTTTCCGGGCCCGACAAATGCGCCACCGCGCGGGCGGAAAACTCACGGCTGAGCGAGCCCTCGGTGCGGGCCGAAGCATCAAGATGCAGGATCGTGTGGGCGGGCATGGGCCGGTCCTTCCTTGCTGGACGTTTGCTGAACCACAACCTAGGCAGGAAGGCGAAACACAAAAGGTTGCCCAGGGAACAGGCCATGTGCCGCGATGAACAGAACGCTGCCGAGAGCTGGGACGATATCCGCATCGCCTGGGAGGTGGCGCGCAACGGCACCCTCAGCGGGGCGGCGCAGGCGCTGGGCATCCACCATGCCACGGTGATGCGGCGCATCGACGGGCTGGAGGCACGGCTGGGCGTCAAGCTGTTCCAGCGCCACGCCCGCGGCTATACCCCGACCGAGGCCGGCGCCGATCTGCTGCAGACCGCCGGCGCGGCGGCCGAACAATTCGGCGCGCTGGCCGGGCGGCTGCGGGGGCGCGGCGCGGCGGTGTCGGGCGAGCTGGTGGTCACCAGCCTGGCCGAATTCGCGCCGCTTCTGATCCCGGCGCTGGCCGGCTTTCAGGCGGACAATCCCGACCTGTCGGTGCGCCTTGTGACCGATGAGCGGGTGTTCCGCCTCGACTATGGCGAGGCGCATGTGGCGGTTCGCGCCGGCGCGGCGCCGCAGGAGCCCGACAATGTCGTGCAGCCGCTGGCCCGCCTGGCCGCCGCGCCCTTTGCCAGTGCGGCCTGGGTGGCCCGGCACGGCCGCCCGGAGACGCTGGAGGCGCTGACGCGCTGCCGCTTTGTCGCCATGGCCGGTGCGGGTGCGCGGGCGCCGACCGCGCGCTGGGTCGCCGCCCATGTCGACCCGGCGCGGGTGATCTTCCGCACCTCGGACGCGATCACCAAGGCCGCGGCGGTGGAGGCCGGCGCCGGGGTCGGCTTTCTGCCGCTGTGGCGGGCCGGCAAGTGCGCCGGCCTGATCCAGCTGTGGGACGCACTGCCGGAATGGGAGTCGCCCCTGTGGCTCGTCACCCATGTCGATCTGCACCGCACCGCCAAGGTTCAGGGGGCGCTCGCCGCGATCAAGGCGGCGGCCAGGGGCTGGGCCGGTTGATCCCGCTGTCGCGCCCCGGCCAGGGGCATCTGGCGATGCTGCTGTTCTCGGCGCTGGTGGCGGGCAGCTTCGCGCTGGGCACCCGGATCGCCAACGATATCGACCCGGTGGCGCTGACGGTGATCCGTTTCGTCCTGGCGGGCGCCATTCTGGCCCCGCTCGTGGTTCTGACACCACCGGGCGCGCGGAGCCGGGATTTTGTCGCGCCCTGGCGGTTTCTGATCCTGGGCGGCCTGCTTGCCGCCTATTTCATCCTGATGTTCGAGGGGCTGAAGACGGCCGCGCCGATCTCGGCCAGCGCGGTCTTCACGCTGACACCCATGCTGGCCGCCGGCTTCGGCTGGCTGCTGATGCGCCAGCGAACCACGCCGCGGATCGCGCTGGCGCTGGCGATCGGCGCCATGGGGGCGCTGTGGGTGGTGTTCCGGGCCGATCTGTCGGCGCTTCTGGCGTTCGATATCGGCCGGGGCGAAGCGATCTATTTCCTCGGCTGCATCGCTCATGCGCTTTATGCGCCGCTGGTCACCCGGCTCAATCGCGGCGAAAGCCCGCTGGCCTTTACCTTCGGCATGCTGCTGGGCGCGATCGCGGCAATGCTGGTCTATGGCGGCGACCGGGTGATGGCGACCGACTGGGCCGCGCTGCCGCCGCTCGTGTGGGTCGGGATCGGCTATCTGGCGGTGTTCGCCAGTGCCTCGACCTTTGTCCTGCTGCAATTCGCGGCGCTGCGCTTGCCGGCGGCCAAGGTGATGGCCTACACCTATCTGACGCCGTCCTGGGTGATCCTGTGGGAACTGGCGCTGGGCGGCACCGCGCCGCCGCCCCTGATCCTGGCCGGCGTGGGGCTCAGCGCACTGGCGCTGATCCTGTTGCTGAAGGAGGAGGCCTAAGGTGCCTGCTGCCACGAACCGGGCCGATCTGATCGCGGTCACGGAAAAGGAATACGCCAGGCTGGCGACGCTGATCGGCGGCATCCCGGCCGACATGGCCCTGCGCAAGGCCGAGGACGACACCTCGATCAAGGATATCGTCGCCCATCGGGCGAACTGGATCGGGTTGTTCTTCGGCTGGGTCGCGGCGGGGCGCGCGGGCGATCCGGTTCACCTGCCGGTCGAGGGCTACAAATGGTCCGAACTGCCGGCCTACAGCCGGGCGCTGCGGGCGGCGCAACGGGACCTTGGCTGGGACGCGGCGCGGGCCGGGCTGGCCGATGCCCATGACCGGCTGATGCGGTTCCTCGAAGAAACCCCGGAGGCCGAGCTATACACCCCCGGGCGCTATGCCTGGACCGGCAAATGGACGCTCGGCCGCTATGCCGAGGCCGCCGGGGCATCGCATTACCGCTCAGCGGCCAGGGTGATCCGGGGCTGGATGCGGGCGGGCGCGGCATGACCGGCGCGCGCCATCGCCAGGCGCGGCCGCGGCGCTTCGTCCAGGCCGATGTGTTTTCGCCCGTACCGCTCAGGGGCAATGGCCTTGCAGTGGTCGTCGATGCCGAGGGCCTCGATGACGACACCATGCAGACCTTCGCCGCCTGGACCAATCTGGCCGAGACGACATTCCTGCTTCCGCCCGACCGGCCCGACGCCGATTACCGGCTGCGCATCTTCACACCGGGGCGCGAGATGCCGTTCGCCGGGCATCCGACGCTGGGCAGCTGCGCGGCCTGGCTGCATTGCGGCGGGGTGCCCAGGACCGCGGGGCGGGTCGTGCAGGACTGCGCCATCGGTCTGGTGGAAATCGACCTGACCGGGGATGTGCCGGCCTTTGCCGCCCCGCCGACCGCCATCGCCGACATCCCCGGGGCCGAGATCGACCGGCATCTGGCCGCGCTGGGGCTTGCCGCGCCGGATGTCGTCAGCGCGGTCCGGCTCGACAACGGACCGGTCTGGACGGTCTTCGAGTTGAGATCGGCGGCGGCCGCTTTGGCGATCGATGCGGATCGCGTCCGCTGGCCCGATTTCGCCGGCCTCGGCGTCTTTGCGCGGCACGATCCCGGCATCGACCATGAATACGGCATCTTCGCGCCACACCCTGCGTCCGAGCCGTTCGACTATGAGGTGCGCAACCTCGCACCGTCGAGCGGGATGCGCGAGGACCCGATCACCGGGTCGCTCAACGCGGCGATCGCCTGCTGGCTGCGCGCCGAAGGGCGGCTGACCGATCCGCTGGTCATGCGCCAGGGCACCCGGATGGGCCGCGCCGGGCGCGTCCATATCCGGCCCGACGGGGCGCGCATCCTGATCGGCGGTGCCACCCATGTCCTGATCGAGGGCACCGTCACCGTCTAGCAACTCCATCGCCCATCGAGGCGACGGTTCCCATCCTGACGGGTCTTGCAGGGGGCGTTTGCGAGCGAGACGCGCTTGCGGCGATGGCCGCTAGGATGGCCCTGCGGGTCTTTCCGGCCTTTCGGAGACGCGCGGCGAAGGCCCTCATACCAGGGCGCAACGGGTCATGCCAAGGCGCGATGCGTCATGCGCATCGCGCCTTGGTACACGGTCACGGCCGCGTGTGTGGAAACCCGGGCTGCGCGCTCCAAATGCCCTATTCGACATTCGGAACGGGATCACTGCCATGAACATCCACGCGCCCACCGCACCGCAAGCGCTTGCAACGATCAGCGAAGACGAGGCGCTTGACGCCGCGGCCCGGCTTCAGGACTGGCTGCGGCAGCGCCACGGCCCGGCCGACAGTGCGGCGCTCGACGCGCTGCTGGGCCAGGTCGGGCGCCAGCTGCCGCGTGCCTGGTCGCGGGACTATCCGCAGGATTTCCGCGCCGATGCCGCCTATCGCGCCACGCTGCCCGACCTTCAGAACGGGCCGGCCAGCCTGATCCGGGGCGCCCGCCGGACGATCCAGCATGTCGGCATCGCCGGGTTCCGCCTGCCGATCCGCTATCGCCGCCGCGATGGCGATCCGCTGACGCTGGAAACTGCGGTCACCGGCACGGTCAGCCTCGATGCCGGCAAGAAGGGCATCAACATGTCGCGCATCATGCGCAGCTTTTATGCCCATGCCGACGCGGCCTTCAGCTTTGAGGTGATCGCGGCCGCGCTCGATGCCTATAAGGCCGATCTGGAAAGCTTCGATGCGCGCATCCAGATGGCGTTGTCGTTTCCGGTCCGCAAGGCCTCGTTGCGCTCGGGCCTCGAGGGCTGGCAGTATTACGACATCGCGCTCGAGATGATCGACCGGGGCGGCCTGCGCACCCGCATCCTGCATCTCGACTATGTCTATTCGTCGACCTGCCCCTGTTCGCTGGAACTGGCCGAGCACGCGCGCGAGACCCGGGGCCAACTGGCGACACCGCATTCGCAGCGCTCGGTCGCGCGGCTGTCGGTGGAACTTGCCGGCGATGCGACCCTGTGGTTCGAGGATCTGGTCGATCTGGCCCGCAAGGCGATCCCGACCGAAACCCAGGTGATGGTCAAGCGCGAGGACGAACAGGCCTTTGCCGAGTTGAACGCGGCCAACCCGATCTTTGTCGAGGATGCCGCGCGGCTGTTCGCGCAGGCGCTGCAGGCCGACCCGCGGATCGGCGATTTCCGCGTCGCGGCCAGCCATCAGGAAAGCCTGCACAGCCATGACGCGGTCAGCGTGCTGACCGAGGGCAGCCTGTTCGACACCGCCAGCGTCGAGCCGCATCTGTTCGGCAGCCTGATCCACGGCCGTTAGGGCGCGCGCGCCCCGGGCCGGGGGCCGGCCCGGGCGATCCGTGCCACCTTGACAGCGGTTGCGTTCGCGGCCCACCGTCCGAGCCATGTTCGATCTGCGCCCGGTGGGCTATGTCGTTGGCTGGCTGGTCCTCGCCCTCGGCGCGATGATGAGCTTTCCGCTTGCCATCGATATCGCCGACGGCAACGGCGAATGGCATGTCTTCCTGCGATCGATGCTGCTGACCGTGATGATCGGCGCGGCGCTGGCGCTGGCCTGTGCCAACGCCCCACGCGCGCGGCTGTCGCGGCAGCAGACCTTTCTGCTGACCTCGGGCGTGTGGCTGGCGCTGCCGGTGTTCGGCGCGCTGCCCTTCATCTTCGGGGCGACCGAAGCGGATGTGACGGACGCGTTTTTCGAGGCCATGTCGGGGCTGACCACCACCGGCGCGACGGTCTTCTCCGGCCTTGACGGACTGCCGCGCGGGCTGTTGCTGTGGCGCGGGATGCTGCAATGGTTCGGCGGCGTCGGGATCATCGTCGTCGCCATGGTGTTCCTGCCGGAACTGCGGATCGGCGGGATGCAGATTTTCCGCACCGAGGGCTTTGACACCTTTGGCAAGATCCTGCCCCGCGCGACCCAGATCGCGCAGCAGATATCGGCCATCTATATCGGGCTGACGGCAATCTGCGCCATGGCCTATGGCATTGCCGGGATGGGGGCGTTCGACGCGACGGTGCACGCGATGACCACCATCGCCACCGGCGGTTTCGCCAATTACGATGCCTCCTTCGGCGCGTTCGGCCCGGCGGTCGAATATGTGGCGAGCGTTTTCATGGTGCTCGCCGCGTTGCCCTTCGTGCGCTACATCCAGCTTGTGGCGGGCAGCGCGCAGCCGCTGTGGCGCGACTCGCAGGTTCAGGCATTCTTCGTGACCTTGGGCATCTTCGTTCTGGCGATCGCGGCCTGGCGCATGGCCGAAATCGGCACGGTTTCGGAACAGGCCTTTCGGCAGTCGCTGTTCAACACCGCCTCGCTGCTGACCGGCACCGGCTATGCCAGCACCGACTATTGGCAATGGGGCGGATTCGGCGTGGTCGCGCTGTTTCTGGCCGGGCTCGTCGGCGGGTGTGCGGGATCGACCAGCTGCTCGATCAAGGTGTTCCGCTATCAGTTGCTGCTGGCCTCGATCAACGCGCAGGTCCGCCGTATCCACAGCCCGCGCGGGGTGGCCACGCCGCGCTATGGCGGGCGGCCGGTGTCGGACGACGTCCTGAACTCGGTGATGACATTCTTCGTGGTGTTCTTCACCACGCTCGGGGTGCTGGCTGTCCTGCTGGCGCTGACCGGGCTCGACCTGACGACGGCGGTGTCGGGCGCGGTCGCGGCCCTGGGCAATATCGGCCCCGGCCTGGGGGCCGAGATCGGGCCGTCGGGCAACTATGCCGGGCTCAATGACAGCGCGAAATGGCTGCTGGCGGCGGCGATGCTGGTCGGCCGGCTGGAGCTGATGGTGGTGTTCGTTCTGTTCACGGCCGAATTCTGGCGGGGATGAGACCCAGGCGCGGTGCGCAGGACTCACTGCGCGAACGCCGCCTCCCGCGGCCTACTCCGGCAATGCCCTGCGCAGTTGCGGAATGATGGGGTGGTCGGGTGCGACCGTGGCCAGTTCCTGCAGAAAGCGGTGCGCGGCCTCGGCCTCGTTCATCGCGGCGTGGAAATAGGTCAGAGCGGCCAGCACTTCGGGATCGGTCGGCGCCAGCCCATAGGCTTCGCCAAGGGTCGCCCGCGCGGCTTCGGCATCGCCACTGGCAAAGCGGGCGCTGGCCAGGTCGATCAGAACGGCCGGGTTGTCCGCGGTCAGGGTCAGCGCGCGTTCCAGTTCGGCGGTCGCAGCTTGCAGCGCCCCGGTTTCCAGCAACAGCCGGCCATAGGCCTGGGCAAGCATCGGGTCGTCGGGCAAGGCGGCCACCGCTTCGGCCAGGGTCGCCCGGGCCGCCGACGGATTCTGTTCGGCCTGCTGGATGCGGGCCAGCAGCCCCCAGGCATCGGCAAGGCCCGCATCCATCGCGATCGCCTCGCGCAGGGCGGATTTCGCGGCCGCAAGGTTGCGCCGCGTCAGCGACAGCCCGGCGATGCGCATCTGGGTTTCGGGCGCATCCGCCTGCGCGGTCAGATTGGCCTGCAAGTCGCCAAAGGCGGTCTGCAGGGTTTCGGGCGCCACGCCGCCAAGCTCGGCGCCGGGCAGACCGGCCAGTTGCACGGCCGCCTCCAGCCGCACCACAAGGCGCGGATCGTCGAGCATCGGGACAAGCGTGGCCACCCGTTCGGCGCCGGGGCGGGCGGTCTGCAGGCCCACGGCCTCGCGCCGCACCAGCGGGCTTGGATCGGCCATCAGCGGGCCGGCGCGGCCGGCCAGCGCGGGGGAGGCGAGCGGCCGCAGCATCTGCAGCGCGGTGGCGCGCAGGATGGCGGGCAGGCTTTCGGTTTCGGCCATCGCCATCAGCCTTTCGGCATGGGCGGCCGGGTCTGCGCGCCCGGCGGCGATCGTGGTGGCGAAATGGGCGGTGTCCATCCGGCCGTCCGGATACCACGCGCGCAGCGCTGCGGCGGCCCATTCGGGTGTCTTGTCGTCATGGCAGGCGGTGCAGGCATCGGGCGCCCCGGTGACCGTCGACAGATCGGGCCGCGGCACCCGAAACGAATGGTCGCGGCGCGGATCGACCTGCATGTAGGTCCGCTCGGCCATGTGGCAGCTGACGCATTGCGCGCCTTCGGTGCCGGCCTCGTGGAAGTGATGCTCGGGGCTGTCATAGGCCGCTGGCGTCAGCGTCGGGAAACCTTCCCGCCCCACCGGATTGTGGCACTGGGTACAGACCGCATTGCCATCGGCGATCAGCCGCGCGGTGTGCGGATCATGGCAATCGCTGCAGCGCACCCCGGCAGCATACATCGGCGATTGCAGGAAAGAGCCATAGACATACACCTCGGCGTCGATCTGACCGTCGGCGAAATAGCTTTCCTCGGACAGCAGCGTCAGCCGAAAGCTGTCATGGAACGGCGTGCCGGGCAACGGGCTGTCGGCCCCCAGGGCCGAGCGGCGGGCGTGGCAGGTGGCGCATTGCTGGATTTCGGCCTCGGGGTCGGCGGCGTGGAACGGCGCGGTCAGCCCCTCGGTGTCGATTCCGGTGAAACCCGCGATCGCGCCGCCCTCATAAAGCGCGACATGCGCCTCGCCGGGGCCATGGCAGGCCTCGCAGCCCACGTTCAGTTCGGCCCATTGGCTGGCATAGCCGCGGCTGCGCGGATCGTAGTTCTTCACGAAGCCGGTCTGGTGGCAATCGGCGCAACGCGCCTGCCAGTTCTTGTAGGGCCCGGTCCAGTGCAGCCCGTCGCCCGACGGGATCGCTTCGTCCGGGTAAAGGTGGAACCAGCCGCCGTCGCGGCTGTTCCAGGCCAGGTCGAGCGCCTGCAGCCGGCCGTTTTCGGTTTCCACAAGGTATTGCTGAAGCGGCGTGACGCCGACCGCATAGGCGATCGGCCAGGTCGTCGGCGCCCCGTCTGGCCCGTCGGTGGTCACCATGAACCCATCGCCGTCGCGGAAGAACCGGGTCTCGACGCCGTAGTGGTCCACCGTGACATCGTCGAAATCGCCCAGCACCCAGGGCGCCTCGGCGGGTTTCAGCGCCCAGTCGTGATGCGAGCCCTGCCAGGCCGCGACTTCCGCGCTGTGGCAGTCGGCACAGATGGCGGTCCCGACATAGGCCGGAACCTCGGCGACGGCCGCGCCAGCCGTCACCACACCCAGGAGCATCGCAAAGCGGATCACTCGCCCGGCCAGACCTGCCCCCAATCCCGGGCCATGTCGACGATCAGCCAGCCCCGGTCCGGGCCTTCGTCCAGCCCCCGGTCAAGCCGGCCGATATGGCTGTCGCGATCATAGGCCCATTCGCGCTCGGCATCGGTGTGGTGCACCAGCAGGGCCAGGCCCGGCCCGTCGCCGGCCATGCTGTATTCCAGCATCTCGAAATCGCCATCCGAATTGCCCGCCGCCAGGATCGGACGGCGCCCGATATGGGTGTCGATGCCCACCGGCTTGCCCGCCTTGTCGTCGACAAAAGCAATGCCGGGCAGCTTCACGATGGCCTGCGCGTCAGTGTCATATTCGGTCGGCGTGGTCGAGCCGACCACCCATTCGGGCGGAATGCCATAGGCCTTGTCGACGAAGGTCCGCATGAAATGGATGCCGCCGCCCGAGACGATCCAGGTCTGAAACCCCTCGTCGCGCAGATAGGACAGAAGCTCCAGCATCGGCTGATAGACCATCGCGGTATAGGGTTCGCCGGTTTCCGGGTGGCGGGCGGTGTCCAGCCAATCCGCCACATCGGCCTGGAAATCGGCGACCGTCATCCCGGAATGGGAGACCGCCAGAACCTCCATCAGGCCGTCCATGCCGACTTCCACCATGGGTTCGACATCGCCTTCGGCAGCGGCGCGGAGCACGTCCGAGGTCAGGATCGAC
>DNSZ01000214.1 GCA_003500165.1 Paracoccaceae bacterium
GGCGCCAGCGCGCCGCCCCCCTGGCCCGGGATGCAGGCGGCGCCTAGGCCGCCTGCCGCGCCCGCGCCTTCATCGCCTTGAGTGCGGTGATGGCCTTGCGCGCGCCCTCGCAGGTCAGAAAGCGCAGCGCGGACACCTTGAAGCTGCGCGACAGCCAGACGTTCAGGCTGTCCTCGGTGCCCTTGCGCGCGGTGTATTCGAACCACAATTCGCGGATCAGCGCCACCTGCCCGGGCGTGGCCATGCCCGGCCGTGCGCCGAAATCCGGCCCGCGCGGCTCGGCCGGCCGGAAGCCGCGCCATTCGAGATAGGCCAGAACCGCGTCGAAACCGTCCCGGTCGAGCTCTTTGGTGCTGGCCACGCCCGCAAGCTCGGCCAGGATCGTGCGCCAGGCCGCATCGCTCAGGCCGAGCTTGCGTTGCGCAACCCGCAAAAGGACGATCTGGCGCTTACTGATCGGCTGCATCGCCGCCTCCCCCGTGCCGGTATGCCGGAACGTCGGCGATCAGTTTGCGGAACGCTTCGAGCCCGCCCTCCTGCCGGCACATCATGATATAGAGGTCGCGCGCCGCCGGCACGATCTGGCCATCGGCCACGGCCCGGCCGACCGCCTCTTCGATGGCAGCTTCGCGCTGCGCCGCATCCTCCAGCATCCGGGCAAGCGTTGGGGCCATGTTGGCGGCCACTGCCGCGCAGTCCGCGACAGAGGGTCCTTCGAGCGTGCCGTTGATCAGCAGCCGATCCACCCAGCGCCGATATTCTTCGGTCATGGCGACACCGCAGCCTTGGGCAAAAACCCGGTTGCCGAGCATCATCAGCCCGGGCGCGCGGCGGCGGCCTTCGCGCTGCGCCGCATCCTCCAGCATCCGGGCAAGCGTTTGGACCATGCTGGCGATGCTGCCCAGCACCGCGATTGCCACGGCGCTTTCGTCCCCTGCCAGGCGGTTCGGGGTCTTCGGGGTCGTTTGCATCATGTCATCCTCCGATGCGTTTCGATTGCCTCTTTGATCTCGGCCGCGCCGGGCAGCTGCCCGGCGGGCGCAAGCGCGGCGGCGAGGCTATACGCCGTCTCGATCGCGCGAAGGCTCGCCAGCTTGGCGCCGATCTCGGACAGCAACGCGAGGCTTTCCGCGTCCGCGCATGGAAAGGTCTCGGCCACTGCCGCGCAGTCCGCGACAGAGGGTCCTTCGAGCGTGCCGTTGATCAGCAGCCGATCCACCCAGCGCCGATATTCTTCGGTCTTGGCGACACCGCAGCCTTGGGCAAAAACCCGGTTGCCGAGCATCACCAGCCCGGGCAAGCAGGACGCGCGGCCTTCGCGCTGCGCCGCCCGCCGTTCGGGTTCCCAGCTATCCCAGATGCCGCGCAACGTTCCCATGACGTCGAGACCCGCGAGTTGCGCCTCGTCGATGATGGCCGCTGCCCGGCGCGGCGGCGTGCCGAACCGATGCGACAGGTTGAGCCAGCGGCCCTCGATGTCTCCGGCTGCATCCGCGCCGGTGAATGCCCGGTGCCCGGTGAAGAGTGCCGCAAACGCCCGCAGGTTCTTTCCCGTGGCAGGCGTCAGGACGATGCGATGCAAAGCGATGCCATGGGCTTCCGCGTCCTGTTCCAGCCGGTTTTCAAGGCAATAGGTCTTTCCGATGCCCGAGGGGCCGGTGAGCCATACGATGCCACCGGTTTTCGCGGCGAGCCGCCAGGCTTGCCGGATTTTCCAATAGACTGCCGTCTCGGCGAAGGCGCCCGGGCCGCTGGGCACCGGCCGAAGGGGCCGGATATTCGAGACGAGTTCGGGGCGATTGCGCCGGAGATTTGCGGTTGTCATGGGTCAGGGGTCCTTTCGCCGACGGGTCATGCACCGCCCGCCGCTTTGTCTTCGGCTTCTGCGGCCAATTCCCGTTCCCGGATTTTCGCTATTTCCGCGCTATCGCTCGCGTCTCGATCCGGACGCGCCGGACGCAACAGGTTCGGTGTCATCTGGACAACATCGCCAGACGCAGCGCCTTCGTCGGTGGGCGCCGCAGACCGGTGCTTTTCGAGCAATTCGGCGAGCCCATGACTGGACAGGGCGTTGTCAGCCTCGGCCGCCTTGTTCAGGTGCTTGATGCGGTCGCGCTTCAATTTCTTCGCCGTCCGCTCGCCCTCGCGCGAACGATACGCACCGGCGGCCATGCACGGGATGTCGTTGCAGACAAGGCACTGATCGGTATCGTAGGCGACAACCGATGCCTCATAATTCTCCGGGTCACGGCCGATCCACAATTCCTGCCCGATATAGCGATCAAGGATCGGGCGCGTATTTTCGTCGCCATAGGACCAGTTGCCAATGCGCAGCCGGCCGAATTGGTCGACTTTTCGCTTGTCGTATTCCAGCGATGCCGAGCGCAACTGCGCTTCGGTCGCTATCCGTGGCGCTCCGCGCTCCTGTTCGAAAATCTCGTTACGGCTGCGCCCGTTCGCGCCCTGCACACGGCAGGGGAGGGTATTGAATGCAGCGATGGCTTCGCCGTATACACGCTCGGCAAACTCAAGCGAAACGGGCTCCACGGCGGCGGAAGGCCGATCCCCGGGCCGATTGCCCGTATGCGCACCCTTGAACCGCGGGCCGTTGTCGATATGCCGCAAGTGGCTGAAAATCGCCTCGGCGGGCTTGGCCCGTGCGTTGCCTGGCTTGTGATACTCGACATCGATGTTCAGAACATCGCATGCGCCGAACGAGCGGCTCTCGCGGTCGGCTTCCGTCTTGATATAGGGGTGCGCGTTGCTTCCGCTGAAGCGCGACGAGGCGAAGGCGCTGCCGTTATCCGTGTCGATCCTCTTGGGCACGCCGTGGCGGCGCACCGTGCCGATCAGCAGCGTTCTTGTTGCCTCACTCGTTTCGGACTTTGCCAGGCGCCAGCCGACAACCTTGTCCGACCGGACATCGCATAGGACGATCATGACAGGGCGGCACACGATGCCGTCCGGGAACCGCACCCAGTTATCCACCTTGCGCCCGTCCAGCGACAGTTGATCCATCGGCCGCAATGTCGTGCGGTCGCGGTTCACGGGGATGGTGCCTTTCAGCACCAGTTCCCGGCCGAAGCGCAGCTCTTCGCGGCGGGCTTTCGGCAAGCCCCTCCAGCGCCGCAGCACGACTTCATAGCCGGGCCAGTCCCAGCCTTCCCCGGCGGCGATGTCGCGCGCATCCCGCCATGCGTGAAGAAGCGGATAGCTCGCGTGGGAGTCCCTGATGATCGCAAGGAACGCCGCCCACGCCTGGTCGGTGCAAGGTGCCCGTCTTGGCGTGGTCCGCCAGTTCGGCGCCAGCGCGGGCGCGAAGTTGATCGGATCGCCCCCCTGAACAGCCTTGAAGAGCGCCTTCAAGCTGTTTTCAGAGGTGCCTTTCGGGCCAAACGTGGCCCGGACGCCGCGCGCGATCTCGGCCCAGCTGGCGCCCTCGCCCAGGACCTCGCGCAGCTTGAGGATGTAGCACGCGATATCCGCCTTGCGCCGCGCCCGCTCGCGGGCCGCACGGGGCAGTCTCTGGAATGCCAGATGCGCCTCATCGTCGCGAATCCCGGGTTCCGGCAGAATATCGGCTACTTCGCGCGCCACAAACTTGCGCCAAAGCTTGTCGGGCAGGCTCCCTGCGATCAAGAAAAGCTGGCGGCCGTGACGCTCGACCTTCAGCTTGTGCCCGTTCCAGGTGTGCCCGCCTTCAGCACGGGCGAGCGCCCGCCGGGCCTTCTGAGGGGAGATATCGGCCAGTTGGGCAAACTCTCCCGCAGACAGCAGCCGCTTGCCCGTATGGTGCGCAAAGTGCATCGCCCCGTCGATGGGTGCTTGGCGCGCCTGGCGTGTCATGGCGCCGCCCCGTAGATCGTATCCACCATAACCCGGCGCACAAGCGCGCGTGCCTTCGGCCCCGTCCACTCGCCAACCAGCGCAGCCCGCAAATTCTGCCGCTTCACCCCGATCTCGCGAGCATAGGCACTGAGCGATGATCCTCGAAGCACGAGCGCAGCGCGAACCGCTTGCAGCAGGTCGGCAGAGGGTTGACCTTCAAAGGGAGGGTGGTAAACAGTTCGCATGCGAATAGCATAAGACTTCGCATGCGAAGGTCAAGGGGCTTGTTGTGGGCGATGATGTTTCAGACCTGATCGAACAGATGAAGCGGCTCCTCGGGGCGAAGAACGAGGCCGAGCTCGCCCGCAGGCTGGGCGTCAATCAAAGCGTGATCTCATCCTGGAAGTCGCGTGGCAGCGTTCCCATGGCCTACAGATACGTCTTGGGCCGCGGATCAACTCTGGCGCTGGGTACTCCACCGATGAATTGGGCGCCTTACGAAAACGCGGCCCTTGCTTTAGCGGTCCGCCGATGGGTACGTGTCGCCGACAGCGACGGGGGCCATCGCTTGCCAGTCATCGATGATCTATGGACCCTGTTCCGGGCCGCCGTCCGCTCCGTCCTTCAGGAAATGGAAGCACACCAGGTAACGGCATGGGAAGCGGCCGAGCGCATCAACGCTTGCGACGCACAGCTTGGGCGAAACGCGACAGAAAGAGACGCAGCGGAAATTGCGGCCCACCGGCCCAGGGTCGAATTCGAGTAGCTTGTCGCTGGCTTCAGCGGTGCTTGAAAGGCCGCCCGAACGGTCCACAGCAGGGTTCGCACGAGGGTTCGGAAGCCCCGGCCCACCCGGCGCAAAAACAATGACTTAGCTCTCCCGGGCCTCGCGCATCCGGCCCAATAACCCCCGTTTTCCTCAAAACCCTCTGCAAACCAGAGTTGCTAAGGTATTGTTTTTGCAAGGTCGTGATTTCCCGCGTCCGCAAAAACCATTGCAGCCGCCCACCGGCTCCCGCCCCGCCTTCCCGCTTGGGCCACCAATCTTGTCCTATCTCATTGGTAAGATTGGTGGTTGGGCGGGGAGGCGGAGCGGGAGGCGGAGAACGGTCATTCTCAATGACCGTTGGTATGAGCCGCACGCATTGTGCCTTCGGAGCCTTGGCGGGTGCGCGGCATAACGGGGGACCCGTCGCCATGGGCGCGGATCGCGATGTCTGCACCTGCCAGGGGTTGCGGCCCGCCCGGCCCCGCGATCGCTTGGTCTGGCAATCGCCGCGCGGAAGCTCTATTTCAATGGTGTGACACGGCAACCCCGGATGCCCATGCGACCCCAGGCCTCTGCCACGCGCGAGATTTCCTATGCCACGTCGGCCCAGACGCGGGGCGGTCGCGCGCTGATCCGCGTCCTGGAAAACGCAACCGGGCGCCTGGGCCTGATCCGCCGCGCCCGAGGCTATGAGGACGAGGTCGCGCAGGGCCGCGATTTCTGGGAGGTGATGGTCGAGCGTTACGGCCTGTCGCTCGACCTTGTCGGCGGGTCGCTCGACGCGATTCCGCGCGAAGGACCGGTGGTGGTGATCGCCAACCACCCCTATGGCATTCTCGACGGGCTGATCCTGGGCTATATCCTGTCGAAGGCGCGGGGCGAGTTCCGCATCCTTGCCCATCAGGTGTTCCGCAAGGCCGCGGAACTTGAAAAGATCATTCTGCCGATCAGCTTCGACGAGACCAAGGAGGCGGTGAAGCTCAACATCGCGACCCGCCAGGAATGCCTGCGGGTGCTGGGCGCGGGCGGCTGCATCGGGGTGTTTCCGGGCGGCACCGTGTCGACCTCGCAAAAGCTGTTCGGGGCGCCGATGGACCCCGGCTGGCGCGGCTTCACCGCCAAGATGATCGCCCGCTCCAACGCCACGGTCGTGCCGATCTATTTCGACGGTGCCAATTCGCGGCTGTTCCAGATCGCCAGCCATGTGCACAACACCTTGCGCGTGGCGCTTCTGATCCAGGAGTTCCGCAAGCGCGTGGACGAACCCGTGAAGGTGGCGATCGGCGCGCCCTTTGCCCATGAGGCGATCGATCGCTATCGCGGCAACCCGCGCGAATTGATGGATTTCCTGCGCAGCGAAACCTATCGCCTTTCGCCGAAACCGCTGAAATCCCTCGATTACGGGTTCGAGTTCGAAGAAAAGCACCGGCTCTGATGGCGGTCGGGCTGTTCGATTCGGGGCTCGGCGGGCTGACCGTGTTCGAGGCCGTCGCGCGGGCGCTGCCCGACACACCGCTGGTCTATTTCGGCGATTCGGCGCGGGCGCCCTATGGCACGCGCGACGCCGACGCGATCTTTCGCTTTACCTGCGAAGGGGTGGAACGGCTGTGGGAGGCCGGCGCCGACCCGGTGATCCTGGCGTGCAACACTGCCTCGGCGGCCGCGCTGCGCCGGTTGCAGGAAAGCTGGCTGCCCACGGACAAGCGGGTCCTGGGCGTCTTCGTGCCGATGATCGAGGCGCTGACCGAACGGCGCTGGGGCGACAACGCGCCACCGCGCCAGGTGGCGGTGCAGCGGGTGGCGCTGTTTGCCACCCCGGCCACGGTAGCGGCGCGGTCGTTCCAGCGCGAACTGGCGTTTCGGGCGGTCGGCGTGGATGTCGAGGCGCAGCCCTGCGGCGGGCTGGTCGACGCGATCGAGGCCGGCGACATGGCGCTGGCCGAGGCGCTGGCGCGTTCCCATGTCGAGGCGCTGGCGCGGCGGATGCCGAACCCCGATGCCGCGGTTCTGGGCTGCACCCACTACCCGCTGGTCGAGCGCGCCTTTGTCGACGCGCTGGGGCCCGAGGTTCGCGTCATCAGCCAGCCCGAACTGGTGGCCGCAAGCCTGGCCGACTATCTGCGCCGCCACCCCGACCGGGCATCGACGGGCGGCACCAGGCGGTTCCTGACCAGCGGCGACCCGGCCCGCGTATCGGACCGCGCGGCGCTGTTTCTGGGCCGTCCGATCCCGTTCGAGGCCGCGTAGA
>DNSZ01000032.1 GCA_003500165.1 Paracoccaceae bacterium
TTGACGGGCGCGCGCCCGTCAAAACGGCGCCTCCAACGGGCCAAGCGCGACATAGACCGACTTGACCTGGCTGTAATGGGCGATCGCCTCGGCCGAGTTCTCGCGCCCGATGCCCGAGCGCTTCACGCCGCCGAAAGGCGCCTCGACCGGCGTCAGGTTGTAGGCGTTGATCCAGCAGGTGCCGGCCTCCAGCGCGGCTGCGACCCGGTGCGCGCGCGCCAGGTCGCGGGTAAAGACGCCGCCCGCCAGCCCGAAATCGGTGGCGTTGGCGCGGGCAAGCGCCTCGTCCTCGGTCGCAAAGGACAGGACCGCCATCACCGGGCCGAATATCTCCTCCTGCGCAATGGTCATCCGGTCGGTGACATCGGCAAACACCGTGGGTTCCAGGTAATATCCCGGCCGGTCGAGCCGCTTGCCGCCATGGATCAGCCGCGCGCCCTCGGCGAGCCCGGCGGCGACATAGCCCTCGACCCTGGCCAGCTGTGCGGCGCTGACCAGCGGGCCGAAATTGGTCGCCTCGTCCATCGGGTCGCCGATCACCGCCCTTTGCAGCCGGGCCGTGAGCCGGGCCAGAAACGGCGCCAGCACGGGCGCCTGCACGAAGACCCGCGTGCCGTTCGAGCAGACCTGACCCGAGGAATAGAAATTGCCCAGGATCGCGCCGCTGACAGCGGTGTCGAGATCGGCATCCTCGAACACGATCAGCGGCGATTTTCCGCCCAGTTCCATCGTCACATGCCTGATGCCGCCCGCCGCCGCGGCCGCCACCTTTTGCCCCGTGGGCACCGACCCCGTCAGCGAGACCTTGGCGATGCCGGGATGGGTGACGAGCGCCGCGCCGGTCGCGCCGGCGCCCTGGATGACATTGAAAAGCCCGGGCGGCGCCCCGGCCTCGACCAGTATCTCGGCGATCTTCAGCGCACAAAGCGGGGTCGTCTCGGACGGTTTGAAGACCATCGCATTGCCGCAGGCCAGTGCCGGTGCGGCCTTCCAGCAGGCGATCTGGGTGGGATAGTTCCACGCCCCGATGCCCGCGCAGACCCCCAGCGCCTCCCGGATCGTATAGACGAAATCGCCGCCGGCGACCGGGATATGCGCGCCCGTGATCGCCGCCGCGATGCCGCCAAAATATTCCAGCGCATCGGCCCCGCTGGCGGCATCCGCCACCAGCGTTTCCGATAGCGGCTTGCCGGTGTCGAGGGTTTCCAGCACCGACAGATCGCGGTTGCGCGCCCGGATGATCTCGGCCGCGCGCCGCAAGACCCGGCCGCGTTCGGCGCCGCTGGCCCGTGCCCAGGCGGCCTGCGCCGCCTTCGCCGACGCGACCGCCCGGTCGACCGTTGCCGGGGTTGCCGCGCGCAGCCGGGCGATCGATTTGCCGGTCGCGGGATAGATCACATCGATCGGGTCGCCCGCCGGGTCCTCGACATAGGCGCCGTCGATGAAATGGCTGGCGGGTGGCTGGGCGTCGGGGTGTTGGGCCATCCCGAAAAGCTCAGCCTGTGCCGATGCAGGCGCGAATCGCCGCCATCTTGGCCGGATCACGCGCCCAGACAGGGCCGAATTCGGCGACATATTCAGCCGCTTCGTCGGCCCCGCCCATCGTGATCCCGAACGGGCTGGTTTCGATCTTGCCGACATCCTGCCCAACGAGCAGGCGCAGGACATAGGCGTTGCGCTCGTCGATGGCGGGGCAAAGTTTCGCGGGATCGGCCGACTTCGCACGCAGATCGAGCCAGAATTGCGCCATCGCCATTTCGAGCAGCATGTCGTCATCATAGCGGCGCAAGAGCGCACGCAATTTCCGTATCTGCGGCTTTTCCATCAGGATGCGCGCCATGGTGCCGCGCGCGCCGGTATTGTCATTGGGGTTGAGCGCGAGCATCCGCGCAAAGATCTCCTCGGTCTCCTGCCAATCGCCGGCCTCGACCAGCACATCGCCCAGATTGTGCATGGCGCGCAGATAGGGCCGCGTCCCGATGAAGCCCCACCACGCCATGTCCTCGTCGTCGAGGCAGGGCGCCCAAAGCCGGTCGCCGACCCGCACCGCCTCGCGCAAGAGCGCCAGGCGTTCGCCCAGTGTCTTGGCGCCGAAGGCGAGGATCGTATAGGCGTCGATGTTGTCGAGATCGGCGTCGAGCGCCTTGCGCGCATGGCGGTCGCGGGCGGCCTGGGTCTTGGCCTCCCAGGCGCGTTCCACCGCGTCTTCGCCTTCGCTGTAGATCGCAGGACCCATCATGCTGTCGCGCAGGACGCCGTGGCGCATCGTTGCCTCCTCCGTTCGGGTCGAACCCCAGGCCCTCAGATCTGTCCCGGCGATCGCAATCGCCAAAGACCGATAGCCGGCCCCGACAGGTTGGCCTAGCATGCGCCGCCGCCCCCCTTCAACGGGCCGCCGCGCAATTCGACGTTGCCAAGCCGGGCCCGGCCGGGTCTAGTGTGGGAAAAAACCATCACCAGAACCGGGGAGATCACCATGAACCGCACCGCCCTTGCCGCCCTCGCGGCCGCGCTTGCCGCCGGGACCGCTGCCGCCGATTGCGACGAGGTCGTCTTTTCCGACGTCGGCTGGACCGACATCACCGCCACCACGGCGGCAACGACCGTGGTGCTGAACGCGCTCGGCTACGACACCGACATCAAGGTGCTGTCGGTGCCGGTGACCTATACCTCGCTGGCCAGTGGCGATGTCGACGTGTTCCTGGGCAACTGGATGCCGACCATGGAGGCCGACATCGCCCCCTATCGCGCGGCCGGCACGGTGGATACGGTGCGCGCCAACCTGCAGGGCGCGAAATACACGCTGGCCACCAACGCCGCAGGCGCCGCGCTGGGGATCGGCGATTTCGCCGACATCGCCGCCCATGCCGAGGCGCTCGACGACACCATCTATGGCATCGAGCCGGGCAATGACGGCAACCGGCTGATCCTGAACATGATCGCGGCCGACGCGTTCGGCCTCGGCGGTTTCGAGGTCAAGGAAAGCTCGGAACAGGGCATGCTGGCGCAGGTCGCCCGCGCCGACCGCCGCGACGAACCGGTGGTGTTCCTGGGCTGGGAGCCGCATCCGATGAACGCCAATTTCGACCTGACCTATCTGAGCGGCGGGGATGACTGGTTCGGCCCCGATTTCGGCGGCGCCACGGTCTATACCAACACCTCGGCCGGGTTTGTCGAGACCTGCCCCAATCTGGGCGCGTTCCTCAACAATCTCGAATTCACGCTGGCGATGGAGAACGAGATCATGGGCGCGATCCTGGACGATGGAATGGACCCGNNAAAATCCCCGTGGGCGCCTGGGCGGCCGATTTGTTCGACTGGCTGCAGCGCAACGGGGCGGCGTTTTTCGATGCGCTGTCCGACGCGCTCGACTGGCTGATCGAGGCGATCCTGTGGGTGCTGCAAACCCCGCATCCGCTGATCGTGGTCGCGGTTTTCGTCGCGCTGACCTATGCCTTGCAGCGCAGCTGGAAGACCGCGCTGCTGATCGCCCTGGGGTTCCTGTTCATCATCAATCAGGGCTATTGGGAGGAAACCACCGAAAGCCTGACGCTGGTGCTGTCGGCCTGCGTGGTCTGCATGGGCATCGGCGTGCCGATCGGAATCGCCGCCGCCCACCGGCCGCGGCTTTATGCCGGGCTCCGGCCTGTGCTGGACCTCATGCAGACGCTGCCGACCTTCGTCTATCTGATCCCGGCGATCGTGTTCTTCGGCATCGGCATGGTGCCCGGACTGATCGCCACGGTGATCTTTGTCGTGCCCGCACCGATCCGGCTGACCTATCTGGGCGTGGTCAACACCCCCACCGCGCTGATCGAGGCCGGCCGGGCCTTTGGCGCCACGCCGTGGCAGCTTCTCTACAAGGTCGAACTGCCCTATGCGCTGCCGCAGATCATGGCGGGGCTGAACCAGACCATCATGCTGTCGCTGTCGATGGTGGTGATCGCCGCCCTGGTCGGCGCCGACGGGCTGGGCGTGCCGGTGGTCCGGGCGCTCAACCAGGTCAACACCGCGCTTGGCTTCGAAAGCGGGCTGGTGATCGTCGTCGTCGCCATCATGCTCGACCGCATGTTGCATACCGGGCCGCGGCAATGAGCATCGCGGTCAGCTTCGACACCGTCTCGATCGTCTTTGGCGACAAGCCGGCGATGGCGCTGCCGCTGATGGATGCGGGCCAAAGCCGCGCCGAGGTGCAGGCCGAAACCGGGCAGGTGCTGGGCGTGCATGATTGCAGCCTCGACGTGGCCGAGGGCGAGATCGTCGTCCTGATGGGCCTGTCGGGATCGGGCAAGTCGACCCTGCTGCGCGCGGTCAACGGGCTCAATCCGGTGATCCGCGGCGCGGTGCATGTGCAGGGTGCCGACGGCATGCTGGACGTGACCCATGCCGACCCGCGCGCGCTGCGGGCGCTGCGGCTCAATCGCGTCGCGATGGTGTTCCAGCAATTCGGCCTGCTGCCCTGGCGCACGGTGCGGGAAAATGTCGGCCTGGGGCTGGAACTGGGCGGCGTCGGGGCGGCCGAAAGGCGCGTCCGGGTGGCGGAGCAATTGTCGCTGGTCGGGCTGTCGGACTGGGCCGGCCGCAAGGTGGGGGAGTTGTCCGGCGGGATGCAGCAGCGCGTCGGGCTGGCGCGGGCCTTTGCGACCGAGGCGCCGATCCTGCTGATGGACGAGCCGTTCTCGGCCCTCGACCCGCTGATCCGGACCCGTTTGCAGGACGAGTTGCTGGAACTGCAGGCGCGGCTCCGGCGCACCATCGTCTTTGTCAGCCATGACCTGGACGAGGCGTTCAAGCTGGGCAACCGGATCGCCATCATGGAAGGCGGGCGGATCGTGCAATGCGGCACCCCGCGCGAGATCTATGCCAGCCCGGCCAATGCCTATGTGGCCGATTTCGTGGCCCATATGAACCCGCTGCAGGTGCTGCGCGCGGGCGATGTGATGGACCCGCCGACGGGTCGGCCCGACCGCCAGATCGACGTGGCGGCGCCGGTGGCCGAGGTCACCAGGGCAATTTCCGATGGCGGTGGCCCGATCGGCGTGACCCGGGACGGCACGCTTGTCGGGCACATCACGGCCGAGGGGCTGGTCCACCACCTTGGCGATCCGGCTGGCGCGGCGGGCGCGGGCGATCTGCGCGAACGCCAGGACAATCCGCGCGATGTCTGAGCCCTTCGGCGGCTGCGACGATGGCCGGGCGAACTGCCTGCCGATCATGGCGGGCTGGAATTACGTCATCCGCCTCTATCAGCCCGGTCCCGAAATTCTCGACGGCCGCTGGACCTTCCCGGACGTCGAGCCCGCGACCTGACACAGGAGACGACCGTGAAACTGCTCACCGCTCTGGCGCCTTGCGTAGCTACGGCGACCTTGGCCCAAGCCGAGGACATCACGATCCAGAACCTCATGCGCGCGGAAAGCGACACGATGTTCCGGGGCACGATGCGGACCAACGGCACAGCCGTGGGCGAGATCGCCCATGAACGCCAGGTCGCCTCGGCCGATGCGCCGCAGCCGATCATCCGTGCCAACCAGGACACGCTCTACTCCGTCGCCATCATCGACCTGTCAGAGCCGGTGACCGTGACCCTGCCGGAGGGCGACGGCCGGTTTCAATCCGTGCTGGTCATCAGCCAGGATCACTACAACTTCGCCTATGCCGATCCCGGGTCCTACGAGCTGACCGAGGACGAGGTCGGTACCCGCTTCGCGATGCTGCTGTTTCGCACCTTCATCGACGCGGGCGACGCGGGCGATGCCGCCCGCGCCCATGCCGTGCAGGACGGCATTGTCATCGAAGGCGGCGGAACCGGCCCCTTCGAGGCGCCGGACTGGGATCTCGAGGCCCTCGCCGCAGCGCGCCAGGCCGTCAGCGACCTCGCTGCGGTCGTCGGGCTTGAGTCGACCACCTCCTTCGGTCGACGCGGCGAAATCGACCCGCTCGACCACCTGATCGGCATGGCTGGCTGGGCCGGGCAACCGGGCACCACGGCCCAGGGGATCGTCGGCGCCGTCGAGATGAACGATGGCGAAACGCCCCATGTGGTGACCGTCAGGGACGTGCCGGTGGACGCCTTCTGGTCGATCACCGTCTACGATGCCGACGGCTACCTCGCGCCCAACGACCTCGGGCGGAACAGCTATAACAACACCTCGGCCAGGCCGAACGCGGACGGCTCCTACACGATCCATTTCGGCGGCTGCGAGGACGGCCGGATCAACTGCATCCCGGTCACGCCGGGCTGGAACTACACGATCCGCCTCTATCAGCCGCGCGCCGAAATCCTCGACGGCAGCTGGACTTTCCCCGCGTTCGAACCTGCCGGTTGAGGAAAATGGTGAGATCGACTTCACTCCTGGCCGCCGGGACTGCGCTCCCCTGGGCCGGCCCGGCGCTCGCTCGGGGCCATCTCGGCGATGTGGCGTTTGACGACGACGGCACTGCGCTGGGGGCATGGCGCTACGCGCCGTTCCCCGACCAGTCCTGTCCGAACCGGACAGATGATGGCGATGCCGGGCAGGCCCGCTCGATTGCGCAAAGTGCTGCCGATTGGCGATGATCACCTGAAGGTGGTAGGCTCGCTCAGGCTCCATTTCCGAGAGGGAGAATCGATGAGAACCGCTCAACTCCTGGCCGGCATTGCCGCATGCACGCTCGCCTGTTCAGGGTCATCCAACGCGCAGGAGCTCGTCGGCATGGCGCCCGACCCGGACGTCGCGTACTCGCCCTATCTGCAGCACGACTATCCCGATCAGGTGCTGTTCGGCGACACGCACCTGCACACCGCCTATTCCGCCGATGCCGGGCTGATGGCAGCGACCACGACGCCGGACGACGCCTATCGCTTCGCCAAGGGCGAAACGGTGATCTCGTCGAACGGAATCCCGGCGCGGCTCGCGCGGCCGCTCGACTGGCTCGTCGTCGCCGACCATGCCGAGAATCTCGGCCTCGTCATCGCGCTCGACGAACAAAGCCCCGTGCTGGACGGGAACGCCTGGGCCGCCGGCCTTGCCGAAATCTTTGCGCCGCGCGATGCCACCGCGATGGCCCAATCCTATCT
>DNSZ01000077.1 GCA_003500165.1 Paracoccaceae bacterium
CGCTGGACTGGACCAGCGGCGCTAATGCGGGACGGCGGACGGAGGTGCTCGGCCATGACGTCACGGACGGCGTGGCGATCCTGACCCTGCTCGAAGCGCCGGCGCGCGCGATCGCCGAGGGCGACGCCTTCACCATCCGCGCGGGCTGCGACAAGCGCATGGAAACCTGCGGGGGGAAGTTCGCGAACACCGCCAATTTCCGCGGCTTCCCGCACATTCCCGGCCAGGACGCGGTCCTGCGCTACGCCACGAAGGACGGCGGCCACGAAGGGTCCGTGCTGTGAACGCCGATCCGAAGCGCGTCATCGCCATCGCGCGGGCCTGGCTCGGCACGCCCTATCACGACCAGGCCAGCCTTCGGGGCGTTGGCTGCGACTGCCTCGGATTGGCCCGGGGCGTCTGGCGCGATGTCGTCGGCCCCGAGCCGTTCCCGATCCCGCCCTACAGCCGCGACTGGGGCGAGACAGGACCGCGCGAGGTGCTGGCAGAGGGCGCGGGTGCCATGATGATCGAGGTGTCGCCTGCCGAGGCCGGTCCCGGCGCGCTGGTCCTTTTCCGCATGAAGTCGCGCGCCATCGCCAAGCATGTCGGCATCCTGACCGGTCCTGGCTCCTTCCTCCACGCCTATGAGCGGCTCGGCGTGATCGAGGAACCGCTGACCCCATCCTGGCGACGGCGCATCGCCTTCGCCTTCCTGTTCCCGCAACGCTGAGATCCGAACATGGCAACGCTTGTCCTCGGCGCGGCCGGCGCCGCCATTGGCGGCAGCATCGGCGGCGCGATCCTCGGCGTGAGCGCTGCGACCATCGGCGGCTTCATCGGCTCGACCATCGGCTCGGTCGTCGACAGCTGGATCATCTCGTCGCTGGCGCCCACGCAGCGCATCGAGGGCGCAAGGCTCGACACGCTGCGCATCACCTCCGCCACGGAGGGCGCGGTGATCCCGCGGCTCTACGGGCGCATGCGCATGGGCGGCAACATCATCTGGGCGACCGATTTCCGCGAGGAGACGAAGACCACCACGCAGGGCGGCGGCAAGGGCGGTGGGGGCGGCAAGGTCAAGACCACCGAGTATCTCTACTACGCCTCTTTCGCCGTGGCGCTCTGCGAGGGTCCGATCACCGGCATCGGCCGCATCTGGGCCGACGGCAAGCCGATGGACCTCTCCGGCGTCACTTGGCGCTGGTATCCCGGCGACGAGACGCAGACGGCTGACCCCTTCATCGCGGCGAAGATGGGAGCGGCCAGCACGCCCGCCTATCGCGGCACCGCCTATGTGGTCTTCGAGGAGCTGGCGCTGTCGACCTATGGCAACCGCCTGCCGCAGCTGTCCTTCGAGGTGTTCCGGCCACTCGCCGATCCCGACACCGC
Source organism: Paracoccaceae bacterium (assembly GCA_003500165.1). Classification (GTDB taxonomy): domain Bacteria; phylum Pseudomonadota; class Alphaproteobacteria; order Rhodobacterales; family Rhodobacteraceae; genus UBA10424. The sequence goes on from DNSZ01000077.1 coordinate 1,372, forward strand.
AGAAGGGCTGACCCGCGCCGTCACCATGATCCCGGCCTCGGGCGAGTTCACCTACGCGACGCAGGCGATCCGCAAGACCGATGGCGGCGCGCAGATCCCTGAGAACCTGAACGCGCTGGCCGACTCCACCGACATGGTCGAAGCACTGGACCGGCTGCAGGCCATGGCGCCTGCGGTCGAGAGCGTCAGCCTCGTGGTGGCCTGGTTCGGCGACGACCTGCGCGCGGGATCGTGCAAGGTGCGGCCCGGCGTCGAGGTGTCGGCCAAGTCGACCACACCCGCCAGCTGGTCGGTGAACGGCGTCAGCCGCGCCGGCGCCTTCCTCGTCAGCCGCGACGACCAGGATCGCCCGGTCTATGGCGGCACGCCGTCGGACTTCGCGGTGATGCAGGCGATCCAGGAGATGAAGGCGCGCGGGCTGCGGGTGACCTTCTACCCCTTCATCCTGATGGACGTGCCGCCCGGCAACACGCTGCCCAACCCGTATTCCGACAACGCCGCCGAGACTGGCCAGCCTGTGTTCCCTTGGCGGGGGCGGATCACCTGTTCTCCCGCGGCAGGTTTCGCGGGTACGGTGGATAAAACCGCCACTGCGGCCGCGCAGGTGTCGGCGCTGTTCGGCGCGGCCACACCCGCCAGCTTCAGCGTCTCGGGTCAGTCGGTTTCGTGGACCGGAACGTCCGGCGACTGGGGCCTGCGCCGCATGGTGCTGCACTACTCCCATCTCTGCGCGGCGGCGGGCGGTGTCGATGCGTTCCTCATCGGGACCGAGATGCCGGGGCTGACCACCATCCGCTCGGGTGCAAGCACCTATCCCGCCGTGCAGGCCTATCGGGATCTGCTTGCGGATGTGCGCCCGATCCTCGGGTCCGGGACGAAGATCGGCTATGCTGCGGACTGGAGCGAGTATTTCGGACACCAGCCGGGCGACGGCTCGGGCGACGTGTTCTTCCACCTCGATCCGCTCTGGGCCGATCCGGAGATCGATTTCGTCGGCATCGACAACTACATGCCGCTTTCGGACTGGCGCGACGGTTTCGAGCATCTCGACGCGGCCGAGGGCTGGCCCGCGATCCATGACCGGGCCTACCTGCAGGCGAACATCGCGGGCGGCGAAGGCTTCGACTGGTTCTATGCCAGCGCCGCTGACCGCACCGCGCAGGTCCGGACCCCGATCACCGATGGAGCCCTCAGCAAGCCGTGGGTGTTCCGCTACAAGGATCTGCGCGCCTGGTGGTCGAATCCGCATTACAACCGCCCGGGCGGGGTGGAGAGCGGCACGCCGACGGCATGGGCGCCCGAGTCCAAGCCCATCTGGTTCACCGAGCTGGGCTGCCCGGCTATCGACCGGGGCACGAACCAGCCGAACGTCTTCTTCGACCCGAAGTCCTCGGAGAGCTTCACGCCGCATTTCTCGCGGGGCTGGCGCGATGACGCGATCCAGCGCGCCTATCTCGAGGCGACGTATCTCTGGTGGGGCGAGGCCGCGAACAACCCGGTGTCCTCTGTCTACGGCGGCCGGATGGTGCATGTGCCGGAATGCGCCGCCTGGACCTGGGACGCGCGGCCCTATCCGTTCTTCCCGGCGCTGACCGACGTCTGGACGGACGGGGCGAACTGGCGGCTCGGGCACTGGCTGACGGGGCGGCTGGGGGCAGTGTCGCTGGCGGCGCTCGTGCGGCACCTCTGCCTGCGCGCCGGGCTGCCCGAGTCCCGGATCGACGTCACCGGCCTCTGGGGCGCGGTCGAGGGTTACGCCATCACGGCGCTGGAAAGCCCGCGCGCCTCGATCACGACGCTTTCGCGACATTTCGGCTTCGACGCGGTGGAGACCGAAGGCGTGATCCGCTTCGTGATGCGCGGCCGGGCCGCCGTCGCCACCCTTGCGCCTGACGATCTGGTCGCCCCCCGCGAGGGCGACCTGCTGGAGCTGACGCGCGGCCAGGAGACCGAACTGCCGCAGGCTCTGAAATGGCAGGTCGCCCGCGCCGACGAGGATTACGAGGCCGCGCAGGTCGAGGCCCGGCGCATCACCGTCGACACGACCCGGATCGCCTCGGAGTCCTTCCCGATGGCGGTGCCGCCGGAAGAGGCGGAGCGCCGCTGCCGCCGCGCGCTGATGGAAGCCTGGACGGGCCGCGAGAGCGCGGTCTTCCGCCTGCCGCCGTCGCGGCTGGCGCTCGATCCCGCCGATGTCGTCACCTTCGCTCATGACGGTCGCGCCGTCCCGCTGCGGCTCGTCTCCATCGCCGATGCCGACGCTCGAGGTGTCGAAGCCGTCCGCCAGGACCGGGAGGCCTACGATCTGCCGCCCGGCGCGCCGCGGCCCTCGGCGCTCTCGCAGGCTGTCGTGTTCGGCGCGCCCGAGGCGGTGCTGCTGGACCTGCCGCAGCTCACCGAGGACCAGCCCGCGCATCGGCCCTTCGCTGCGGCGCATGCCGTGCCGTGGCCCGGCGAGATCGCGGTATTCCGCAGCCCGTCGACGGACGGGTTTGAGTTGCTGACCACCTTCGGCAGTCGCGCCCGGATCGGCGCGCTGGTCTCGGACCTCTACGCCGGGCCGACGTCGCGCTTCGATCTCGGCAATGCGCTGGTCGTCGATCTGCTGATCGGCACGCTGGAAAGCGTCACGGACCTGACCTTGTTCGGCGGGGCGAACGCGCTCGCCATCGAGAGCGCGCCCGGCGTCTGGGAGATCGTGCAGGCGAGTGCGGCCGAGCTGCTGGCGCCGGGCCGGTACCGCCTGACCCGCCTGCTGCGGGGCCAGCGCGGCACCGAGGGCGCGATGGGAAATCCGGCGCCCGCTGGCGCGCTGGTGGTGGTGCTGGACACCACGCTGGCGTCCCTGCCGATTGCCGAGGCCGACCTCGGGATCCCATGGAACTGGCGCATCGGCCCTGCAAGCCGCCCGGTCAGCGACGAGACCTATGTGCCGCAGGCGTTCACGCCCACGGGCGCCGGACTGCGGCCGTTCTCGGTCGCCCATGTCGAGCAGCCGTGGCGCACGCCGCGCACACCCGGCGATCTCACCATCCGCTGGACACGCCGGTCCCGCGCGCTCGCGGCCGACAGCTGGGGCGGGCTCGAAGTGCCGCTGACCGAAGAAATGGAAGCCTACGAGGTCGAGATCCTCGACGGCGCCACCGTGAAGCGGGTGCTGAGCACGACCACGTCCAGCGCGGTCTACTCCGCCGCAGGCCAGACCGCCGATTGGGGCGCGCCGCTCGCCCCTGGCGACAGCATCACCGTCCGCATCTTCCAGCTCTCTGCCCTCGTCGGGCGGGGGGCGCCCAAGACCGTCACGCTGACACTCTGAAGGCCAACCCATGTCCGACGCCACGACCCATCTCCTGCTGCCCTACATCCTGGCGGCGCAGGCCCAGAAGCACGTCAGCCACAACGAGGCGCTGCGGATCCTCGACGGGCTCGTCCAGCTCTCTGTTCTCGACCGGGACCTGACCACGCCGCCCGGCGCCCCAACCGACGGTGACCGCTACATCGTCCCCTCGGGCGCGACCGGCGACTGGGCAGGCTGGGATCTGAACGTCGCGCTCTGGACGGACGGCGCCTGGCTGCGCCTCCCTCCGCGGACTGGCTGGCGGGCATGGGTCGAGGACGAGGGGCTGCTGCTCGTCTACGACGGTGCGGGCTGGGTCGGCACGACGCCCGCGGCGCTGCAGAACCTCGCACTCCTGGGGCTCGGCACGACGGCGGATGGGTCGAATCCGTTCTCGGCCAAGCTGAACGCCGCGCTCTGGACGGCGAAGACCGTGGCGGAGGGTGGCACCGGCGATCTGTTCTACACCATGAACAAGGAGACAGCAGGCGACGATCTCGGGCTCACGCTGCAGACCGGCTTCGTGACTAGGGCGCTGGTGGGGCTCTTCGGCTCCGACCGCTTCCGGCTCGCGGTCTCGGCCGACGGCAGCACCTTCTTCGACGGGCTCAGCGTCGACAACGCGAACGGCATCGTCGACCAGCCCCGGCTGCCGCGCTTCAAGGCCTATACGAACTACGACAACTACGTCGGCGTCGGGACCTGGACGAAGATCGGGCTGAACAACACCGACTACAACGATCAGGGCGCCTTCGACGCCGCGAACAACCATTTCGTGGCGCCCGTCGACGGCACCTACCTCTTCGGCGCGACGCTCATGTACAAGGTCAACGCCAGCACCGCGGCCCGCATGAGCGGAAGGCTCGTCCTCAACGGCACGACCGAGATCCGCGGCTCCCTCGGCGAAATCTCCGCCACCCATGTCTCGCTCGCCACCGCGCTCTGGCTTCAGACGATGGTGCCGCTCACCGCCGGCGATACAGTCGAGCTGCAGGGGTATTTCCGCGTCGCGGACGGCTACTTCGCCGCCGACCACACCTCCTTCTGGGGCTGCAAGATCGGCTGACTTCAGGCAAAGCTGACAGCACGGTAGCCCGGAGCAAACGCAATCTTCAAAGTCGGCTGGACGAGGCGTCCCCCGAATCCTGGTTTGCCTCCCAGTCCGCGTAGGTGCGTCCATCCGGGAGCTTCCAGAGAATCCTGCCGTTGGCGCTCGCGCCGATGACGGCCGCCGCCGCGGCCGAGGCGGACGTGAAGCTGTAGGCGCTGGTGAAGACGAGGAACTCGCCTTCCACTCGGAGAACGCCCTTTTCGACGAGGGTATTCCGGAGTGTGACTGTGCCTCTCGGGATCGTCCGCGTCGTCCGGACCCTCGCCCTCGAACCCGCTGTGACGACGAAATCACCAGAGGGTCCGATCTCCATTTCCGCGGCGAAGCCGTCGCCTCGGAAGAAGAACCGAGGGCTTTCATGGAAGTCAGCCTTTGGCGGTTCTCGTTCTGCGATCTGCTCCGGCGCACGTCCGCGGACTTCTCGGAAGACATCCCAGCCGAGGGCTCCAACCAGCGTTTTCGTCTGATCCACGAACTCGTCCATTGCTGCGCGGTCGGGGAGCGGTAGCTTGCCCGCGTCGTCGGACGGCGTGCGCGTGTTGGGCAGGGTCCAGCGAGGATTGCTAACGACGCCTCGGATCAGGCAGGCTTCGACATAACGCGCGTGGCTCTTGGTCAGGTTCTCGTCCTTGCTGATCAGAACCACCGTATCGGTCCAGAAGCCCTTGGCATCGCGACCAGCTTCATTCGAATTGTGATAAGACAGGCGAGCACCGACGCCTTCGGACTCGCCAATATACGCAAGCTGCCGGTCCTGCGCGTCTTCGTCGGCGCCGATCAGGATGTAGACGCCTGGCCGTTCAATCTCGGGGAAAGCTTCACGAACCCGCCGAAGCTGGTTGCGCCGGAAGGCAATCGCCTGGATCGTCGACATCGAGATCTGCGCCACCCGAATGCCGTTCGGATCGCCGTCGAGCAGGAAGATATTAATCGAGCGCGGTTTCATCAAAGCCGTTGAAAAGCAAATACGATCACAGGGCCGTCGCTCCCTCTCGCAGGTAGGTAACCTCAAAAGCCTTCACTTGCCGGAAGCGTTGATGCCTGTTGGCCGGGCTAAACCCATTGTTCAGGTCTGCCCGCTGGAATACGTCGAGTCCCCGATCGAGCAGGATCTTCCAGCCGGTGTCTGTCACGAGGTGCCGGGCGTGGATTGTGCTCGTCCCGTCAAAGGCCCAGCTAAACTCCACGCCCAAGGGTGCGATCCCGTCCCGGATCTGCTCAAGATATCCCGTCTGCCGCTCGATGTCGTCCGGGTCCGGAGCGGTGATGAGCTGGAACTGGACGTCCTCCCCGTCTGGCTTGCGCAACGCCACGACTTCGAGAAGTTCCATTAGGTTGCGCATCTGGTGATAGACCCGAATGTAGGGGTCCGTGAGCGTGATCACCGCCGCCCCGTCGAGCCATGGGCCGAGAAGCGCGTCGAAGCTCACCCCCTTCTGGTTCTCCACGAAGGTGACGTGACCGGGCGCGGGTCCGCGCGGGACGTCCGGCACCGCCGGCGGAGGCAGATCGCGTCCCTCCGGGGCGTCCCGGACCGGCACGGAAGCGGGCGCGCCCGAATCCAAGTGGGGCGAGTACGGCTCGATTGCCGCCTCGCCCACCTCTTCGACGTTCCGGCGGTGATACCAGCGAAGGTGCTCACGCTCCTCGAGGGTCTGCACCTTCGTCACTCGACCCGTCTTGTCGGTGAAGTTGAACTCGACCTCCGGGTAGGTGCTGTCGATCCGCATCAACTGGTCCTTGACGCGTTTTCGCCCCTCCATCGCGAGAGTCAGCAGCTCCTGAATCTCCTCCGGAGTCGCGCGCCCGTCCGGGAAGAGGAGCTTCATCAGGCCGGAGAAGGTCTTCTGCACCCCGTCCCGGTCTCGGGTAGAGATGGAAGAATCCAGCGTGAACAGCTCCCGGTAGTCCATCGAGCGGTCCTGCCCTCGTAGGTGACGCAGCACCTCTGCGAGGTAGTCCACGATGAAGCCGTAGCCGGTCGCGAACATCTCTCCCCGGATGACGTCGATCTCCCAGCCAGGCAGGTAGGCGTGGAGGCGATCGATGAAGGCGCTATCGTAATACTTCTCAGGCAGCTCCTCGAAGAGGTCCGTATGCTTGAGCATGTACGCGACGGAATGCTTGGTGTTCCCGATGAATGCCATCGACGCCTCCGCCCCGAGCGTCTCGACTCCGCGCGAGAAGGACTTGTTCGCCAGGTAATTCTTCATGATGTCGACGAGCGCCTTGTCGACCTTCTTCTGCCGGCCGGCGAACTCGTCGAAGGCGATCGTGTCCCAGTAGCCGACGAGACCGATCTTCCCGCTCGCGTTGCTCACGAACAGCTTAGGGACAGTTACCTCGCCACCGGAGATCAGGATCCCGTGCGGGGAAAACTCGGAGAAGATGTGCGATTTGCCAGTCCCTTTTGGGCCAAGCTCGATCAGGTTGTAGTTCCGCTCCACATAGGGGATCAACCGCAGCAGCTGGAGGAGCTTGCTGCGCCGGCCGAACGCGTCAGGGTTGAACCCGATCGTCTGGATCAGGAGGTCGATCCACTCCTCCGTCGTGAACTTTGCCCGCCCGGCCAAGTACGCGTCGAAGTCGAAGCTGGACATCTGGATCGGCTTAAGCCCCGCGAGAACCCAGGGGACCGAATTCGCCTCCTCCTTGTGATCGTATTCGAGGTCCGCGATCGACCAGACACCCGAGACAAGCATCTTCTGATTCTTCTTGACCGTGTCGCTGTCCACCAGGACCTTCTTGATCCCAAGGTTGGCAAAACTGGCCTCATAGGAGTCAGTTTTCTCGTTAAGTGCGACCGACACCTTATCTATGACCTTGCCGCGCTCCTTCTCGCGGATGTTCGACCGGATCAGGCCCGCCTCGTTGCGGTGCACGTAGTGCCGGTGCAGGATCTCCTTCACGGTCTCGATGCCGGTCTGAATCGAGGCCTCGTCATCGGTGGCGCAGTATTGGCCGAGCAGATATTCCAATACATAGGTCGGCACGATGGCGTTGCCTTTGACCGCCTTCACTAGGTCCTTTCGGACCACGAAGCCCGCGAAATGCTCGTTGATCTTGTCGTCGAGGTCACTCATCCGCAGGCTCCTCAGAAATCAAAGTCGGTGGTCATGCCACGCCGCAACTGGAAGCGGTGGGTGGCATAATCCTGGTAATGGCTGGTCTTTCCGACCCGTTCACGCAGCTTCAGGATGACATCCTGATTGTTAAACCGGTCAGCCTCCCGCGAGAGCAGGAACTTGCGCGGCATTTCCCGCTCGCGGGCGTTGTCGGAGCGGAAATCGAAAATCAGGGTGTACTCGTCGGAGATCAGTGTGCCGTCCGTCGCATAGATGCCCGCCAGAAGCTCCCGAGGCCGCATCTTCTCCGAGACAGGCTGGGTCTGATAGAGCGTCACCGCTGTCTGGCCCGAGGAGATCAGGCTGCGTCCCGTGACGAAGATCTGCACGTCGACCTGGCCCACATCCGTCTCGCGCTGTTTGCCGACCCGGATGACCGGGATGACAACTTCCTGCAAGCTGGCGCCGCCATGTACGAAACGGCTGCCGGCGCCCTTCACGCGCATTCGGTTGATCGAATTCGGGATCAGGACATCCAGTCCACCAGAAAGGCCCAGCCCTGCTGCGCCGAAGTGCTTCATGCCTGATGTTGGTGAGAGGCCACGCCCAATCACAAAACGCCGGTTGCGGAAGAGGATCTCGGCGCCCTGCGGATCGGCGATCGCAAAATCGCTCTCGTCAAGAGCACGATGCTGATAGATGAACCCGTGATCGGCAGTTATGAGGATGTTGGAGAAATTGGCCGAAGTCAGCTTGCGGACGAGCTTGGTCAGGTCTTCGATGGCATCCTCAGCGGCCTCGGGCAGCTTGTCTTCCGTTTGGAGCTTGTCGCCGATGGCGTCGATGCGGTTGTGGTAGACGTAGACGATGTGATTGTCGCGAAAGAGCGCCTTTCCATCTTCGGTGCGCATGTTCATCACGTCTTCGGATTTCAGCGCCTTGGCACTATCACCCTTCCGCCCCGCGGCGAGCAGCTTTTCTCGAGCCGCAAGACCCTTGGTGTTCTCCCCGTCCGAGAGGACATCGCCGCTACCGTCCTCTGCCAGGGCGAGCGCGCTGTGCGGTAAAAGCGCCGCCATGCCGAGCTGGGTGTAGCTGGGCAGCGAACTGATCATGGGCTTCAGTTCGGCATCGAAGCGATCCAGAGCGCGGATCCGACGCAGGCACTCCTCGCCCACCTCGAAGCGGAGGGCGTCCGAAATGATCACAGCGACCTTCTGGTCCTTGCGTCGGTACTCCGCGGCCTGCTCCTGATAGAAATTGGCCTGCGACGCGAAGCCGGGGATCTTCCACTCGCTGAGACCCGCGATCTGATCCTGCCAAGCGTCGTTCAGCGCCAGGACGAAGCTGTTCGTGTAGCGGTTCTCGACGGACGCATAGAGGTCGGCCAGCAGGGACGCCTGACCGCTCTTCTGCATATGGTAGATGAACTTGCGGTACAGCTGATCCAGCCGATACCAGCTGGTTACATAGCGTTGCACGCCCTCAGCAGGGCTGGTCATCCCGAGGTTCGACTCTGCGAGCGCCTGCTGGAACTCGGTGGCGTAACCGATCGCCTGATAGATGTCGGCGTAGATCGGATACCAATGGCTCTGCCGCCGTTCGCGCACCCAGTTCAGCACTTCCGGCGCGCTGACAGACTGGGCTGCCATCGCGCGGACGATCTCGCGGATGATCTGGCGGTCGATCTCCTCGAAATGATCGATACCGACCAGGGTACGAAAATCACGGGTCGAGAGATCGGCGGGGATTTTCAGCAAGTCCTGATATCGGGCCGACAGGGCCTCGAAGGCCTCCGCCCAATGGCGATTGTTCTTCCAGCGGCGGAAGACCAACAGCGCCTCGGCGTTCAACGCGCCGTCCTCCCCCAGAACGCGCGCATAGGCCGACTGGAACAGCGCGATGGCGAAGTCCTCGAAATCCGGCTCATCGGGCTTGTAGCCATAGGCCTGGCCGACCTGCTTCCAGAGGAAATCCGTCAGTCCCGAGCGCTCGATCAGCCGCAGGGCGTCGTCCTTGTCCGCTGCCAGCTCGCCCAGCAGCGCCTCGATCACCGTGTCCAGCCCGCCCTCGGCGCCCGCGCAGACGGCGAGCATGCGGATACGCATCTGGGTCTGGGTGTCCGAGGACGAGGTCGGCATCAGCCGCTTCAGCGCCTCGACACGGGCCTTGGCGCGGAAGAACTCGATATGCCCGCGCACCACGTTTTCGAACTGCAGGGGCAGGCCCAGCTCGGCGAGCCAGATCGCCGCCTGGTCGGCCTTGAACACGGCGGAGGCCAGCTGCAGGTCCAGAAGCCAGTTGTCGGTCATCTCGGGCTCGGGCCCGTCCTTGAACAGCAAGAACTTGCCCCTCGGCTCCTGCCGCAGGATCCGATACTTCACGCCGAACTCGTTATTCGCGATCTCCAGCTTGGTCACGCCGGGCAGATCGACCGCGTCGAACTCCGCCCGCATGTCGCGGTCGGCGTCGTACCAGAAGACGATCCGGTTCTCCTCGAACAGCTGCCGCAGGCTGGCGGCGATGCGGTCACTCATCCGCCGCCTCCAGCCCCTTGATCGGCTTCAGCGCCGCGCCGAACAGCGGGTAGTTCCGCTTCACCCCGTCATCCAGATCGATCTCGATCTTGGCCTGCGCCAGCGGGAAGATCACCTCGCGCTCCCATTCCTCCAGCTCGGCGAGCTGCTTGGCGATCACGACCACGTCCTTCAGCGCCTTTGTCCGCTGAGTCTGGGTGGCGGCGGGGTCGTCCGACAGCTTCTCCAGCCGCGCGCGCTCGGCCTCCAGCTTGCGGATGAACTCGCGCAGGTAGTCGTTCAAGAGGACCGAGACGGTGTCGGGCCGGTAGCGGTGCATGTAGATCAGCGCCTGGAACGTGCCCTTGGGGCTGGAGAACATCCAGTAGATCGGGCGCTTCTTGTATCGCTTCACGTGGTCGTCGTAGAACGCTCGCGTGAAATACTTGCGGATGTCGCCGATCTGCGCCTCGATGAAGGCGAGGTTCTCGCGGAAATGCGCCTCGCCGAAGGTCACGCGCAGGAACTTGCGAAAGCGGTCCACGATGTCGTCGGCGAACCAGTCGGCATCCAGCACGGGGATGACATTGTCCTCGTCGGGCAGGAAGCTCGGCTCCGGCACGCGGGACAGGTAATCGGCCAGCGTCTCGCCCTGGTTGGCGAGGATCAGGCCCGGCGCGTCGAGGCTGTAGCGGCCGAACATGCAGCCCACCGCATAGGACAGGAACTCGGCCATGGTGTCGGCCCGCAGGCGGGTCTCGCGCTCCTCTTCGGTGCCCTTCACGCCATAGCGATAGGCGGGGTTGCAGGTGAGGGTGATTTCCTCGATCGGCACCTCGGGGGTCAGCTCGTCTTGCAGGCCATAGGCGTCGATGAAGATGCGGTTGTTCTCTTCCTCCAGCCGCTGCATTTCGTCCGTCATGCCCTGCCAATGGGTGCGGAGGCGGGCATAGGTGGCCTCCAGCGTCCCGGCCCGGTGATCGGGCGAGAGCAGCGGGAGCGTGGTGAAATCCCAGGAGGTTTCGTAGGCGTCCCAGTCAGACTGAGCATACTGGACAAGCGAAGAGGTGTTGTTTTCTATCGCTGTGCGATGTCCTGCCGTGATTTTTGCCCAAGGCAAGCGTCCCACTGGCCCCTGATTATAGTCCATCGTGGGCGCGAGCAATTTAAGGAAGAAGTTTGAGCTTGAAGAGTTCAGCAGCGCAGTCAGGAGGCCGAGATCCTTGTCCTCAATCGGCTTGGCCATGGGCCCCTTTGCGTCATAAACGAAGCCACCTCGGCAAATCCGCGCGTTGAAGGATCCAACGGTGAGCGATGTCCATGTCGCCGCCGGGCGAAAATAGTACTCTAGGTTTTGCGGCCTTGATCGAAGCTTCCCGTTGTCATCGAAGAAGTTTCGGATCCGCACCCCGTCGTTTTCCCAATCAACAACGAACTCATGATTGCCAAACCATTTCCTAAAGGAGCCTCCTTTGTGGTGCGGGAACCAGCGTTTCTTGGAATTCTTGGCCTCAGATCGAGAACTTGCTCCAAAGCAAGCGCGGTCTTTTTCGGTTTCGAACCACTGTCGTAGGAAGCGATCATTGTCGCCTGTAATAAGCCCTTGCCGCGGCTCGGCAAAAGTGGAAAGCGGGTCGTTAATCTCGAATACGCTGAGCGCGCGAGATGAGAGCCAGTAAGCTATCGGTGATCCTGGGACCTTGTGGAAGTCCGTCGAGGAGCCTTGGTGGCGCCAAGCAACCGATTTGTCGCGGATCGCCTCAAGGAAATACTTTGATTGAACGTCTGCCCCCACGAAATCATTCAGATCAATAAAAACACCCTGCTTGTCCGGTGCCTTTGAATGCTGGACGGTGAACGCGCAAATGGGAACATATGCAGAATCAAAGAAGGCGTGATATTCGGGCCGAACTAGGCTCGTGATGTGATTCTTCTCAGTTAGTAGTTTTCGAATGTCTTCATAAGAACTGATGAACATCCAAGTAAACGGCGCCATCAAGCCAGAAGCGCCTCCGCGGAGCACAATTCCCGATATTCTCTTGATGAACGCGGCAAACAGATCGGAGTTGTATCCGCGATAACTCCCGTAGAGCCACGCTGCCAGCACCTTATTCAGACCTTTGCCGCCGGCATAAGGCGGGTTAGCCACCACTACGTGATACTTCGGCGATAGCGCCTCGGCCATGCGCAGCACGGTCACGACACGCTCTTGCACCTCTTTCAGCAGCAGGTCGCCGCCAAAATCCCGCGCCTCGACCACCCGCAGCGTCTCTGCCGGATCGCGCAGCTTCGGCACGATCAGCGAGCCGAAGTTCTTAGCCTGCTCGAACTGCCCCAGCGTCTCGCGCAACTCATCCGTGAACAGGTCGCGCCCGACCACGGCGGCCACGTCCTGCATCTCGGCCGGCGTGAAACTCACGTTCTGCAGCACGACGATGTCGGGCTTCGCCTCCATCCGCAGGAACCGCCGCCGCCCCAGCCGCGCCGCCGCCTTCATCGCCAGCGCAAAGGCCGCCAGCGCCCCCGCGCGGTCGTCGATCTCCACCCCCGTCAGGTTGTTTGCCAGGATCAGCGCGGGGATCCTGTCGGCCTCATACCCCTCTTCCTCGTAGATCGCGTAGAGCAGGTCAAAGGCATAGGTCAGCATGTGCCCCGATCCGCAGGCCGGATCGCAGAGTTTGATCTCTTCGGGTTTGCCGATCTTCAGGAAATCCGTCTCGGGCTCTTCCGGCGCGATGTAGTAGTCCATCCGCTCGGCCAGCTTCGACCCCGGCCGGTTCAGCAGCCACAGCCGCCCTAGCGAGTTCTCGACCAGGTAGCGCACGATCCAGTGCGGGGTGAAGAGCTGCGTGGCGGCCGGGATGTTCTCGGCCGTGATCTTCTGGTTCTTCTTGAGGCCCGCGAAGACCTGGTCCTTCTTCTCCGAGATGTAGAACTGGTAGAGCCAGCCGATGATCTCNNCGGGCATGGCGTCGCGCAGACGGGCGAGGATCGAGGTCTGCGACAGCAGATCCTCGGGCATCAGCAGTTCGGTGTAGTCGCCCACCTTCTCGAACAGGAAGGGCATGGGCTTGTGCCAGGCGTTGCAGGCATGGACGAGCAGCAGGCGATAGGCTTCGCCCTGAGGGTCGCGGCTGGGGCTGCGGCCGTCGAGCAGCGCGGCGATGGTGGCGGGCGCGCCCTCGGGCAGGTTGCCCGCCATCGCCTCAGCCAGGATCTCGGGCCGCGTGGCGTCGCCCTCGGGCGAGACGACGCGCGGGTTGGTGTAGCCGTTCACGTCCATGAAGCGGAGCGCGGTGAAGCGGTTGAACCAGGTGTAGGCGACCTGTTCGATGACCTGTTGCTTGCCGATCTGTGCGATGGCGGCGTCGAGGCTTTTCATCGCCGCGGGGTTTTCGCGCCGGGCGGATGAAGCCGGGTCGAGGACGACGGCAAGTTTCGCGGTGACCTGATCGATCAGAAGATTGCGCGCGGCTTGCGCGAATTTCTTGAGGGCGTTGGTATCCATCAGACGATCACCTTCTTGCCCGCGGCGATCTCGGCCATCAGGGTCTTGCGCAGTTCATTCACGTATTGGTCGACATCGGCCTCCTCGGCCAGGTAGGGGCGCGGATAGGCCACCTTGATGTCCGAGGCGTTGACGTAGGAGGGCGGGCGCGGCGCCGGGGCGGGCCGTTCCTTCATGCCGGGATCGGGAGGGGTCGGCGCCGGGGGTTGTGTCATC
>DNSZ01000108.1 GCA_003500165.1 Paracoccaceae bacterium
CGCTGGACTGGACCAGCGGCGCGAATGCCGGGCGCCGCACCGAGGTTCTGGGACACGACGTGACGGGCGGCATCGCTGTGCTGACCCTGCTCGAAGCGCCAGTGCGCGTGATCGCCGAGAGCGACGGTTTCACCATCCGCGCGGGCTGCGACAAGCGCATGGAAACCTGCGGGGGGAAGTTCGCGAACACCGCCAATTTCCGGGGCTTCCCGCACATTCCCGGCCAGGACGCGGTGCTGCGCTATGCCACGAAGGATGGCGGGCAAGAGGGGTCCGTGCTGTGACCTCCGCCGACCCCACCCGCGTCGTCGCCATTGCGCGCTCCTGGCTCGGCACGCCCTACCACGACCAGGCGAGCCTGCGCGGCGTCGGCTGCGATTGCCTCGGGCTGGCCCGGGGGATCTGGCGCGAGGTCGTCGGCCCCGAGCCGTTCCCGATCCCGGCCTACAGCCGCGACTGGGGCGAGACCGGCCCGCGCGAGGTTCTGGCCGACGGCGCGCGGCGCATGATGACCGAGATGGAAGCAGCGGCAGCCGGTCCCAGCGCGCTGGTCCTCTTCCGCATGAGGCCCCGCGCCATCGCCAAGCATGTTGGGATCCTGACCGAGCCCGGCAGCTTCCTCCATGCCTACGAGCGGCTCGGCGTGATCGAGGAACCGCTCACCTCATCCTGGCGGCGGCGCATCGCCTTCGCCTTCCTGTTCCCGCAACGCTGAGATCCGAACATGGCCACGCTTGTTCTCGGTGCCGCTGGCGCCGCCATTGGCGGCAGCATCGGCGGCGCGATCCTCGGCGTCAGCGCCGCCACCATCGGCGGCTTCATCGGCTCCAGCATCGGGTCGGTCGTCGACAGCTGGATCATCTCGTCGCTGGCGCCCACCCAGCGCATCGAGGGCGCTCGGCTCGACACGCTGCGCATCACCTCGGCCACCGAAGGAGCAGTGATCCCGCGGCTCTACGGCCGGATGCGGATGGGCGGCAACATAATCTGGGCGACCGATTTCCGCGAGGAGACGAAGACCACTACGCAGGGCGGCGGCAAGGGCGGCGGGGGCGGCAAGGTCAAGACCACCGAGTATCTCTACTACGCCAGCTTCGCCGTGGCGCTCTGCGAGGGCCCGATTACCGGGATCGGCCGCATCTGGGCCGACGGCAAGCCGATGGATCTCTCGGGCGTCACCTGGCGCTGGTATCCCGGCGACGAGGCGCAGACCGTCGATCCGTTCATCGCCGCGAAGATGGGCTCCGCCAACACGCCCGCCTATCGCGGCACGGCTTACGTGGTCTTCGAGGAGCTGGCGCTCTCCACCTACGGCAACCGCCTGCCGCAGCTGTCCTTCGAGGTCTTCCGCCCGCTCGCGGATCCCGACACCGCCGAGGGGCTCACTCGTGCCGTCACCATGATCCCGGCCTCGGGCGAGTTCACCTACGCGACGCAGGCCATCCGCAAGACCGACGGCGGCGCGACGGTGCCGGAGAACCTGAACGCGCTGGCCGACTCCACCGACATGGTGGAGGCGCTCGACCGCCTGCAGGCGATGGCGCCTGCGGTCGAGAGCGTCAGTCTCGTCGTGGCCTGGTTCGGCGACGATCTGCGGGCGGGCTCCTGCAAGGTGCGGCCGGGCGTCGAGGTGTCGGCCAAATCCACCACGCCCGCCAGCTGGTCGGTGAACGGCGTGAGCCGGGCCAGCGCCTTTTTGGTCAGCCGCGATGATGAGGATCGTCCCGTTTACGGTGGCACGCCCGCCGACTTCGCAGTGGTGCAGGCCATCCAGGAGATGAAGGCGCGTGGAATGCGGGTGACTTTCTATCCCTTCATCCTGATGGATGTCCCGCCCGGCAACACGCTGCCGAACCCGTATTCCGACAATGCCGCCGAGACTGGCCAGCCCGCATTCCCCTGGCGGGGGCGGATCACCTGTTCTCCGGCTGCGGATTATGCCGGGGCCGTGGACAAGACTGCCACGGCGGCCGCGCAGGTGTCGGCGCTGTTCGGCGCGGCCACACCCGCCAGCTTCAGCGTCTCGGGTCAGTCGGTTTCGTGGACCGGAACGTCCGGCGACTGGGGCCTGCGCCGCATGGTGCTGCACTATGCCCATCTCTGTGCGGCGGCAGGCGGGGTGGACGCCTTCCTCATCGGGACCGAGATGCCGGGGCTGACGACCATCCGCTCCGGAGCCAGCACCTATCCGGCGGTGCAGGCCTATCGGGATCTGCTCGCGGATGTGCGGTCCATCCTCGGGTCCGAGACCAAGATCGGCTATGCGGCGGACTGGAGCGAGTATTTCGGGCACCAGCCCGGCGACGGCTCGGGCGATGTGTTCTTCCATCTCGATCCGCTCTGGGCCGATCCGGAGACCGATTTCGTCGGCATCGACAACTACATGCCGCTGTCGGACTGGCGCGACGGGTTCGAGCATGCCGACGCGGCTGAGGGCTGGCCCGCGATCTACGACCGTGCCTACCTGCAAGGCAACATCGCGGGCGGCGAAGGCTTCGACTGGTTCTATGCCAGCGCCGCTGATCGCTCCGCGCAGGTTCGCATCCCGATCACCGATGGGGCTGCGGCCAAGCCATGGGTCTTCCGCTACAAGGATCTCCGCGCCTGGTGGTCGAACGCGCACTACGACCGCCCGGGCGGGGTGGAGAGCGGCACGCCGACGGCATGGACGCCGCAATCCAAGCCGATCTGGTTCACCGAACTCGGCTGTCCGGCCATCGACCGGGGCACGAACCAGCCGAACGTCTTCTTCGACCCGAAGTCATCGGAGAGCTTTACGCCACATTTCTCGCGGGGCTGGCGCGATGATGCCATCCAGCGGGCCTATCTCGAGGCGACGTATCTCTGGTGGGGCGCCCCGGCGAACAACCCGGTGTCCTCGGTCTACGGCGGCCGGATGGTGCATGTCCCCGAATGCGCCGCCTGGACCTGGGACGTACGGCCCTATCCGTTCTTCCCGGCGCTGACCGACGTCTGGACGGACGGGGCGAACTGGCGGCTCGGCCACTGGCTTACGGGTCGCCTCGGGGCGGTGTCGCTCGCGGCTCTCGTCCGCCACCTCTGCCTGCGGGCCGGGATGCCCGAGTCGAGGATCGACGTCTCCGGCCTCTGGGGCGCGGTCGAGGGCTACGCCATCACCGCCCTCGAAAGCCCGCGCGCCTCGATCACCACGCTCTCGCGGCATTTCGGCTTCGACGCTGTGGAGACCGAGGGCGTGATCCGCTTCGTCATGCGCGGCCGGGCCTCCGTCGCCACTCTCGCGCCCGACGATCTGGTGGCGGCCCGCGAGGGCGACGTGCTGGAACTGACACGCGGCCAGGAGACGGAACTGCCGCAGGCGCTGAAATGGCAGATCGCGCGGGCCGACGAGGACTACGACGCCGCCCTCGTCGAGGCCCGGCGCATCACCGTCGACACGACGCGGATCGTCTCCGAGTCCTTCCCGATGGCCGTACCGCCCGAGGAGGCCGAGCGCCGCTGCCGCCGCGCGTTGATGGAGGCATGGGTTGGGCGCGAGACGGCGGCGTTCCGATTGCCGCCCTCGCGGCTCGCGCTCGATCCGGCCGACGCGATCCGGCTCGAGCATGACGGGCGGCTGGTGGATCTGCGGCTCGTCTCCATCGCCGACGCCGAGGCGCGCGGTATCGAGGCGGTGCGCCAGGACCGGGCGACCTACGATCTGCCGCCCGGGAACCCCCGCGCGGCGTCGTTGACCCGCGCGGTCGTGTTCGGCGCGCCGGATGCGGTGCTCATGGACCTGCCGCAGCTGACCGAGGACCAGCCCGCGCATCGGCCTCTCATTGCGGCGCACGCCGTTCCCTGGCCGGGCGAGATTGCCGTCTTCCGGAGCCCCTCGACCGATGGCTTCGAGTTGCTGACAACGGCTCAGTCCCGCGCCCGGATCGGGGCGCTGGTCTCGGACTTCTACGCGGGGCCGACGTCGCGCTTCGACCTCGGCAATGCGCTGGTGGTCGATCTGCTGACCGGCACGCTGGAGAGTGTCACGGATCTGACGCTGTTCGGCGGCGCGAACGCGCTCGCCATCGAGAGCGCGCCCGGCGTCTGGGAGATCGTGCAGGCGGGCGCGGCCGAGCTGCTGGCACCCGGCCGGTACCGGCTGACCCGGCTCCTCCGCGGCCAGCGCGGCACGGAAGGCGCCATGGGCAATCCGGCGCCTGCTGGCGCGCGGGTCGTGGTTCTGGACACCGCGCTTGCGTCACTGCCCATCGCCGAGGCCGATCTCGGTATCCCGTGGAACTGGCGCATTGGCCCCGCGAGCCGCGCGGTCAGCGACGAGACCTATGTGGCGCAGGCCTTCCCGCCTCAGGGCGTGGGGCTGCGGCCGTTCTCAGTCGCCCATGTCGAGCAGCCGTGGCGCAGGCCGCGCACGCCCGGCGATCTGACGATCCGCTGGACACGCCGGTCGCGCGCACTTTCCGCCGACAGCTGGGGCGGGCTGGAGGTGCCGCTCGGCGAGGAACTGGAAGCCTATGAGGTCGAGATCCTCGACGGCGCCACCGTGAAACGGGTGTTGAGCACGACGACGACCAGCGCGCTCTACACCGCCGCCCAGCAGAGCGCCGATTGGGGCGCGCTTCTCGCCACCGGCGACACGCTCGACATCCGCATCT
>DNSZ01000259.1 GCA_003500165.1 Paracoccaceae bacterium
AGGTCTGGGACCTGGTCGGCCGCTTGGGCGGTCAGCTGCGGGTCCTGCCCGGCGCCGTCGTCGGCTGGGACATGTCGGCGGCGCTTGCGCTCGGTGACGCGCTCGGCGTCCCGCCGCTCGCGATGGCCGAACTGCTACCGGTCATCGAAGCGGTGATGGTGCGGAAGCTGAACGAGGAGCTGGCGGCAAATGGCGCCCCGGGGGTCAGGCCTTGATCTTCTCGATCAGGGTGACGCCCGGCAGTCCTTCGAAATGTGCGTCGCAGGTCAGGAGCGTCGCACTTTGCGCGCGCGCAGTTGCAAAGATGATGGCGTCGGCGGTTGCCAGCTTATGCTCCCGGCACGCCTCCGCCGCTGCGAGCGCGATCTCGGTATCGAGCGGAACGACCTGGCAGACCTGCGTGAAGGCGATGACCTGATCCGCCTTGTCCTCGCCGACCTCGCGGGTCAGCCATTTCGCCAGCTCGAGCTGAACCATGGTCGGTACAAGCCACTCGGCCTGTTCGGGCAACTGCCCGGACAGCTTCTCGCCAGTTGGCGAGCCGATCAGCCATTCGATCCACGCCGACGTGTCGACGAGGATCATCAGAACCGGTCCGAGCGGTCGCGATAGTCGGTGGCAGATGCTCCGCGCGCGAGCCCTTTCAGCGCCTCCCGCTTCGGCACCGGCACCAGCAGGACGCCCGTGCCTTTCGGGATGAAGGCAAAGGTCAGCCCGGCCTCCCAGTGCTGCGCTGCCCGGATCGCCTTGGGGATCGAGATCTGGAACTTCGAGGACAGGGTCGCGGTCTCGGCCATGGTCATACCCTCATGTGATCGATGGCTAAAACGTAAGACGCCCATACGGCGAAAGCAAGGACTCTGACCGATGGCAGAAAAACGGGTTAGCGTCCGCCTCGCCGCAGTGGGCGGACGGCAGGTGCGCGCCGAGCTGGAGGGTGTCGGCGAGGCCGGGTCGCGAGGCTTCGGACGGCTCAGCCGGGAAATGGAGGCGGCGAACGCCCGGCTTGCGGCCTTCTCGCGCCGGGTTCGCGTGGCCGCCGCTGCCGCAGTTGCCGCCGCGACCGCCGCTGGCGTGGCGATGATCCGCTCCGGCCTGCAGACGGTCGATGCACAGGCCAAGCTCGCGCAGTCGCTCGGCACCACCGTCGCTTCGATCCAGACGCTGGAGCGTGCGGGCGAACTGGCGGGCGTATCGATGTCCGGGATCGAACAGGCCACCAAGGATCTGACGCGCCGTCTCAGCCAGGCAGCCGCCGGGACCGGTCCCGCTGCCGACGCGCTCGACCGGCTCGGGCTCTCGGCCAACGAGCTGATCGCCCTGCCGCTGGATCAGCGGGTCGGCGCCATCAACGCCGCCATCGAGAGCTTCGTGCCCGCCGCCGAACGCGCCGCTGTCGCGGGCCAGCTTTTCGGCGAGGAAGGCTCCATCGCGATGAGCCGGATCGACACCGCGACGCTGCGCCAGGCGACGGAGGACGTCCTTGCCTTCGGTGTCGTGGTCTCCGAGCAGGACGCCGACCAGATCGAGCGGACGAACGACGCCATTTCCCGGCTTGGGCTGATCTGGCGCGGACTGTCGAACCAGCTGGCCGTTGCGGCGGCGCCCGCGCTTGAAGCCGTTGCCAACGCCATGGCGGCCATCGCCAGCCGCACCGGGCCGCTCGGCATCGCGATCCGCGGCCTCTTCGACAACATCGGCCGCCTGACCACCTATGCCGTCACCTTCGCGGCCTTCCTCGCGGGCCGCTGGGTGACGGGGATGGCCGCCGCCGCGCTCTCCGTCCGAGGTCTCGCCACGGCGCTGGTCGTCCTGCGCGGCGCGCTGATCCGCACCGGCATCGGCGCGCTGATCGTCGGTGCGGGCGAGCTCGTCTACCAGTTCACGCGTCTCGTCTCCGGCGCGGGCGGCTTCGGCGAGGCCATGTCGCTCCTGAAGGACCTCGCGGTCGAGGTCTGGGAACGCATCAGGATGGGCGCGGCTGCGGCGGGCGCCGCCGACACGGCGATGTTCTTCGACCTGAAGGCCGATGCCGCGTCGGGCATGCAGAGCGCCATCGAGAGCGTGGTCGGTTTCGGGAACACCGCCGCGAACACATTCGAGGGTGCCTACGAGGCGATCAAGGCGATCTGGGGACTGCTGCCCGCCGCCATCGGCGATCTGGCGTTCCAGGCCGCGAACAGCCTGGTCGACGGCGTCGAGGCGATGCTGAACGGCGTGGTCTCGCGCATCAACGGCTTCATCGGTGGCATCAACCAGGGGCTCGAAGCTCTCGGGTCGGAGCGGCGCATCTCGCTGGTGCCCGACCTCGACCTCGGCGAGATCGAGAACCGCTTCGAGGGCGCGGCGACGGCCGCGACCACGGCGGCGCAGGCGGCGTTCGACCGGGCCTTCGAGGACAATCCGCTCACCGCGCCCGATCTCGGCCTGACCGAGGCGGCAAACCGCGCGCTCGAGTCCGCGAACGTCTATCGCGGCGCAGTGCGCGATCTGGCTGAAAGCGCCCGCGCGCCTCTCGAAAGCTGGCAGGCGCTGCGCGATGCGGTGCGCGGCACCGACGAGGCCAGTGCCGATGCGCTGACCGAGGCCACTGGCGCTGCCGAGCGGCTGGAGACGACGCTCGGCGATGCAGGTCGCACGGCCATGGATGCCGGTGCGGCGGCCGGGGCTGCTGCTGCGGCAGCGGAGCCCGCGACAGAAGCTGCCGTCACCGGGTGGCAGGCTGTTACGGCAGCGCTGTCGGATTACGCCAGCAAGGCCCGCGAGATTGGCGGCGGTATTGGCCAGAGCCTCGTCGGCGCCTTCCAGTCGGCCGAGAACGCGGTGGGCCAGTTCGTGAAGACCGGCAAGCTGAACTTCCGCGACCTCGTCACCTCGCTGCTGGCCGACCTCGCCCAGCTCGCGGCGCGGCGGTTCATCCTCGGGCCGATCGCCAATGCGCTCTCCGGCGTGTTCTCCGGCGCGGGCGGCATCTTCGCCAACGTCCTGCATGCGGGCGGCATGGTTGGCTCCGCCGGGCCCTCTCGGATGGTCCCGGCCATGACCTTCGCCTCTGCCCCCCGGATGCACGGTGGTGGCATGGCGGGGCTACGCCATGACGAGGTGCCCGCGATCCTGCAACGCGGCGAATGGGTGCTGTCGCGGCGGGAGGCACAGAGCTACGGCGCGGGCGGCGGTGTCAACGTCACGATCATGGCGCGCGACGCCGAGAGCTTCCGGCAGTCACGCACCCAGGTCGCGGCGGACATCGCCCGGGCCGTGTCGCTGGGGCGGAGGGGCATGTGATGGCCTTCCACGAGGTCCGGTTTCCCGACAACATCAGTCGCGGTGCGCGGGGCGGGCCTGAGCGCCGCACCCAGATCGTCGAACTCGCCTCGGGCGACGAGGAGCGGAACGCCAGTTGGGCCAATTCGCGCCGCCGCTACGATGTCGCCTACGGCATCCGCCGCGCCGACGATCTCGCGGCGGTGGTCGCCTTCTTCGAGGCGCGGAACGGGCGGCTCCATGGTTTCCGCTTCAAGGATTGGGGCGACCACAAGTCCTGCCTGCCCTCGGGCTCGCCATCGCCCACCGACCAGGCGATCGGCACCGGCGATGGCGCGACGACCACCTTCCAGCTGGTGAAGCATTACGCTTCGGGCGCGCAATCCTGGACGCGCGCCATCGCGAAGCCGGTGACCGCAACCTTGCGCATCGCGCTCGGTGGGGTGGAGCAGTCCTCCGGTTGGTCCGTCGACACCACGACTGGCATCGTCACCTTCAGCGCTGCCCCGGGCGCTGGCGTCGCCATCACCGCGGGGTTCGAGTTCGACGTGCCGGTCCGCTTCGACACCGACGTGCTCGACGTGACGCTCGACTTCGAGCGGCTCGGCTCGATCACCTCCATTCCGCTTCTGGAACTGCGCCGATGAAGACTCTCGCTCCCGCCCTGCAGGCCCATCTCGACGAGGGCACGACGACGCTCGCCTGGTGCTGGCGGATCACGCGGGCCGATGGCACGAGTTTCGGCTTCACCGATCACGACCGGACGCTCGCCTTCGACGGCACCGACTTCGAGCCGGAGAGCGGGCTCACGGCCTCCGAGGTACGGTCGGGCTCAGACCTGTCGGTCGATGCGCAGGACGCAGAGGGCGTGCTGACCTCGGACCGGATCACCGAGACCGACATCCTCGACGGCCGCTGGGACAACGCGGAGGTCGAGGTCTGGCGCGTGAACTGGGCCGATACGGGTCAGCGCGTGCTGATGCGACGCGGGGCCATTGGCCAGATCCGGCGCGGGCGGCTGGCCTTCGTCGCCGAGGTCCGCTCGCTGGCGCATGTGCTGGGCCAGACGGTCGGGCGGACCTTTCAGGCGACCTGCGATGCAGCGCTCGGCGATGGGCGCTGCGGTATCGATCTGGAGGATCCGACCTACAAGGGCACGGGCACCGTGATCGATCTCCTGCGCGACCGCGCCTTCACCGCCTCCGGTCTCTCCGGCTTCGAGGCCGGCTGGTTCACCTTCGGAACGCTTGAATGGACGAGCGGCGCGAACGCGGGGCGGCGCACCGAGGTGCTGGGCCACGACGCGACGGATGGCATCGCGGTGCTGACCCTTCTCGAGGCGTCGGTACGCCCCATCGCCGAGGGCGACGGCTTCACCATCCGCGCGGGCTGCGACAAGCGGATCGAGAGCTGCGGGGCTAAGTTCGCCAACACAGCCAACTTCCGCGGCTTCCCGCACATCCCCGGCCAAGACACGATCCTGCGCTACGCGGCCAAGGACGGCGGCCACGATGGGGGCGTGCTGTGACGCAACCCCTCGCATTGGCCGACTCAGCGCGCGTCATCGCCATCGCACGGTCCTGGCTCGGAACGCCGTATCACGACCAGGCGAGCCTGAGCGGCGTCGGCTGCGACTGCCTCGGTCTCGCCCGGGGCATCTGGCGCGAGGTGGTCGGCGCTGAGCCATTCCCGATCCCGCCCTACAGCCGCGACTGGGGCGAGACCGGACCGCGCGAGGTGCTGGCGGAAGGCGCGCGTGCCATGATGATCGAGGTGCCTCCCGCCGAGGCCGGTCCCGGCGCGCTGGTCCTCTTCCGCATGAAGCCAAGTGCCATCGCCAAGCATGTCGGGATCCTGACCGGGCCCGACAGCTTCCTCCATGCCTACGAGCGGCTCGGCGTGATCGAAGAACCGCTCACCTCATCCTGGCGGCGGCGCATCGCCTTCGCCTTCCTGTTCCCGCAACGCTGAGTTCCACGCATGGCCACCCTCGTTCTCGGCGCGGCCGGTGCCGCCATTGGCGGCTCGATCGGCGGCGCCATCCTGGGCGTCAGCGCCGCGACCATCGGCGGCTTTGTCGGCTCGACCATCGGCTCGGTGGTCGACAGCTGGATCATCTCGTCGCTCGCGCCCACACAGCGCATCGAGGGGCCGCGCCTCGACAGCCTCCGAATCACCGCCTCGACCGAGGGCGCTGTCATCCCGCGCGTCTACGGCCGGATGCGCATGGGCGGGAACGTGATCTGGGCGACGGATTTCCGCGAGGAAACCAAGACCACCACGCAGGGGGGCGGCAAGGGCGGCGGGGGCGGCAAGGTCAAGACGACCGAGTATCTCTACTACGCCAGCTTCGCCGTGGCGCTCTGCGAGGGCCCGATCACCGGCATCGGGCGCATCTGGGCCGACGGCAAGCCGATGGACCTCTCCGGAGTCACCTGGCGCTGGTACCCCGGCGACGAAGCTCAGTCTGCCGATCCGTTCATCGCCGCGAAGATGGGCGGCGCCAACACGCCGGCCTATCGCGGCACCGCCTATGTGGTCTTCGAGGAACTGCCGCTCTCGACCTTTGGCAACCGCCTGCCGCAGTTGTCGTTCGAGGTGTTCCGGCCGCTCGCCGATCCCGACACCGCCGAGGGGCTGACCCGCGCCGTCACCATGATCCCGGCCTCGGGCGAGTTCACCTATGCGACGCAGGCCATCCGCAAGACCGATGGCGGCGCGACGGTGCCGGAGAACCTGAATGCGCTCGCCGACTCCACCGACATGGTGGAGGCGCTGGACCGGCTGCAGGCGATGGCCCCGGCGGTCGAGAGCGTCAGCCTGGTCGTGGCGTGGTTCGGGGACGATCTGCGGGCGGGCTCCTGCAAGGTGCGGCCGGGCGTCGAGGTGTCGGTCAAGTCGACCACGCCCGCCAGCTGGTCGGTGAACGGCGTCAGCCGCGCCAGCGCCTTCCTCGTCAGCCGCGACGATCAGGATCGCCCCGTCTATGGCGGCACGCCGTCCGACTTCGCGGTGGTGCAGGCGGTCCAGGAGATGAAGGCGCGCGGGCTGCGCGTCACCTTCTACCCCTTCATCCTGATGGACGTGCCGCCCGGCAACGCGCTGCCGAACCCCTACAGCAACAACGCCGCCGAGACAGGCCAGCCGGCCTTTCCGTGGCGGGGGCGGATCACCTGCTCGCCCGCCGCGGGGTTCGCAGGGACGGTCGACAAGACCGCCACGGCCGCAAGTCAGGTCGCGGCGCTGTTCGGCGCGGCCACGCCCGCGAGCTTCAGCGTCTCGGGCGAGAGCGTCAGCTGGACCGGGCCCTCCGGCGACTGGGGTCTGCGCCGCATGGTGCTGCACTACGCCCATCTCTGCGCGGCGGCGGGCGGGGTCGACGCGTTCCTCATCGGGACCGAGATGCCGGGGCTGACGAGGATCCGCTCGGGCGCGGCTACCTATCCCGCCGTGCAAGCCTACCGGGATCTGCTCGCCGATGTGCGGTCCATCCTCGGGTCCCGGACGAACATCGGCTATGCCGCCGACTGGAGCGAGTATTTCGGCCACCAGCCGGGTGATGATGAGGCGGGGAGCGCCACCGGTTCGAGCGACCCGCCGAATGGCGACGTGTTCTTTCACCTCGACCCGCTCTGGGCCGATCCGGACACCGACTTCATCGGGATCGACAACTACATGCCGCTCTCCGATTGGCGCGACGGGTTCGCGCATGCCGACGCGGCCGAGGGCTGGCCCGCCATCTACGACCGGGCCTACCTGCAGGCGAACATCGCGGGCGGCGAGGGCTTCGACTGGTTCTATGCCAGCGCGGCCGACAGGTCGGCGCAGGTACGCACCCCGATCACCGATGGCGCATACGGTGAGCCGTGGGTGTTCCGCTACAAGGATCTGCGCGCCTGGTGGTCGAACGCGCATTACGACCGCCCGGGCGGGGTGGAGAGCGGCACGCCGACGGCATGGGCGCCGGAGTCCAAACCGATCTGGTTCACCGAACTCGGCTGCCCGGCCATCGACCGTGGCACCAACCAGCCCAACGTCTTCTTCGACCCGAAGTCATCGGAGAGCTTCACGCCGCATTTCTCACGGGGATGGCGCGATGACGCGATCCAGCGGGCGTATCTCGAGGCGACCTATCTCTGGTGGGGCGAGGCCGCGAACAACCCGGTGTCCTCGGTCTATGGCGGCCGGATGGTGCACGTCCCCGAATGCGCCGCCTGGACCTGGGACGCGCGGCCCTATCCGTTCTTCCCGGCGCTGACCGACGTCTGGACGGACGGGGCGAACTGGCGGCTCGGCCACTGGCTGACCGGACGGCTCGGCGCGGTGTCGCTGGCGGCGCTCGTCCGGCATCTCTGCCTGCGCGCCGGGCTGCCCGAGGACCGAATCGACGTCACCGGTCTCTGGGGCGCTGTGGAGGGCTATGCGATCACGGCGCTGGAAAGCCCGCGCGCCTCCATCACCACGCTGTCGCGCCATTTCGGCTTCGATGCTGTGGAGACCGAGGGGGTGATCCGCTTCGTCATGCGCGGCCGGGCCTCCGTCGCCACCCTCGCGCCTGAGGATCTGGTCGCGGCCCGCGAGGGCGACCTGCTGGAACTGACCCGCGGCCAGGAGACGGAACTGCCGCAGGCCCTGAAATGGCAGGTCGCCCGCGCCGACGAGGATTACGATGCGGCCCTCGTCGAGGCGCGGCGCATCACGGTGGACACGACGCGCATCGCCTCCGAGTCCTTCCCGATGGCGGTGCCGCCCGAGGAAGCCGAGCGGCGCTGCCGACGCGCGCTGATGGAGGCGTGGGTGGGCCGCGAGACCGCGGCGTTCCGGCTGCCGCCGTCACGGCTCGCGCTGGATCCGGCTGACGCGATCCGGCTCGCGCATGACGGGCGGCTGGTCGATCTGCGGCTCGTCTCCATCGCCGACGCCGAGGCGCGCGGGATCGAGGCGGTCCGCCAGGACCGGGCGACCTACGATCTGCCGCCCGGCGACCCGCGCGCGGCGTCGCTCACCCGGGTCGTAGTATTCGGCGCGCCGGATGCGGTGCTGATGGACCTGCCGCAGCTGACCGAGGACCAGCCCGCGCATCGGCCATTTGCGGCGGCGCATGCCGTCCCTTGGCCGGGCGAGATTGCTGTCTTCAGGAGCCCCTCGACAGACGGCTTCGATCTGCTGACCACGTTCGGCGCTCGCGCCCGGATCGGCGCGCTGGTCTCGGACTTCTACGCGGGGCCGACGTCTCGCTTCGACCTCGGCAATGCGCTGGTCCTCGACCTGCTGACCGGCACGCTGGAGAGCGTCACGGACCTGACCCTCTTCGGCGGCGCCAACGCGCTTGCCATCGAGAGCGCGCCCGGCGTCTGGGAAATCGTGCAGGCGGGTGCGGCCGAGCTGCTCGCGCCCAGCCGGTATCGGCTGACCCGGCTCCTGCGCGGCCAGCGCGGGACCGAAGGCGCAATGGGCAATCCGGCGCCCGCTGGCGCCCGCGTCGTGGTGCTCGACGACAGCCTCGCGTCGCTGCCGATCGCCGAGGCCGATCTCGGCATCCCGTGGAACTGGCGCATCGGCCCCGCGAGCCGCCCTGTGACCGACGAGACCTACGTCGCGCAGTCCTTCACGCCTGCGGGCGTGGGGCTGCGGCCGTTCTCGGTCACCCATGTCGAGCAGCCGTGGCGCACGCCGCGCAGTCCCGGCGATCTGACGATCCGCTGGACGCGCCGGTCGCGCGCACTCGCGGCGGACAGCTGGGGCGGGTTGGAGGTGCCGCTGGCCGAGGAACTGGAAGCCTACGAGGTCGAGAGCCTCGACGGCACGACCGTGAAGCGGGTGCTGAGCACCGCCACCGCCAGCGCCGCCTACACCGCCGCCCAGCAGACCGCCGACTGGGGCGCGCCGCTCGGCCCCGGCGACACGCTCGACATCCGCATCTACCAGCTCTCCGCCCTTGTGGGGCGGGGCGCGCCCAAGACCGTCACGCTCACGTTCTGAAGGCCATCCCATGTCCGACGCCACGACCCATCTCCTGCTGCCCTACATCCTGGCGGCGCAGGCTCAGAAGCATGTCACGCACAACGAGGCGCTGCGGATCCTCGACGGGCTGGTCCAGCTTTCCGTCCTCGACCGGGATCTGACTGCGCCGCCCGGTTCTCCGGCCGATGGCGACCGCTACATCGTCGCCTCAGGCGCGACGGGCGACTGGGCGGGGTGGGATCTGAACGTCGCGCTCTGGACCGATGGCGCCTGGCTCCGCCTGCCGCCCCGGACCGGCTGGCGGGCGTGGGTCGAGGACGAGGGATTGCTACTGGTCTACGACGGGTCTGGCTGGGTCGGGACCACGCCCGCGGCGCTGCAGAACATGGCGCTGCTCGGCGTTGGGACCACGGCCGACACGGCAAACCCGTTCTCGGCCAAGCTGAACGCCGCGCTCTGGACGGCGAAGACCGTGGCCGAGGGCGGCACGGGCGATCTGTTCTACACCATGAACAAGGAGGCTGCGGGCGATGACCTCGGCCTCACACTCCAGACCAACTTTGTCACCAAGGCGCTGGTGGGGCTCTTCGGCTCCGACCGCTTCCGGCTCGCGGTCTCGGCCGACGGCAGCACCTTCTTCGACGCGCTTAGCGTCGACAACGCCACCGGTATCGTCGACCAGCCGCGGCTGCCGCGGTTCAAGGCGTATACCAACTACGACAACTATGTCGGAGTCGGCACCTGGACGAAGATCGGCCTGAACAACACCGACTACAACGATCAGGGCGCGTTCGACGCCGCGAACAATCACTTCATCGCCCCCGTGGACGGCACCTACCTCTTCGGCGCGACGCTGCTCTACAAGATCAACGCCAGCGCCACGGCGCGCATGCGCGGGCGGCTCGTGCTGAACGGCACGACCGAAATCCGTGGCTCCCTCGGCGAAATTTCCGCCACCCACGTCTCGCTCGCCACCGCCATCTGGCTCCAGACCATGGTGCCCCTCACCGCGGGCGATACCGTCGAGTTACAGGGGTATTTCCGGGTCGCGGACGGCTACTTCGCGGCCGATCACACGGCCTTCTGGGGCTGCAAGATTGGCTGAGCAGGTCTCTCTCCCAGAAATCCTGACCCGCGCCGGCCTCACACCCGACAACCAGAGTACACCACCATGACAGACCGCACCACGCTGTTGCAGGAGGTCGGCCAGGCGTTCCGCGACAACGGCCTGACCGCCGCCGTCACCGCGCTGATTGGCGGCTTCATCGCCCTGCTCGCGGCCGTCACGCGACGCGCGTTCACCAATGACGCCATGCTCGCACGTCTCGACCGCGAGCTCCTGATCGAGCGGGATCGGGTGGACAGGCAGCGCGCCGAGGACCGCAAGGCCGATGCCGACCGGCTGGAGCGGATGGAGGGCGACATCCGCGCCATGCGCAACCTGATGTTCGAAGCCTTCCAGCGCCGCCGCGACGACTGACGCCAACCCGGCGCCCAGCGCCCCGGTCGACCGTCTCTCCACGTCCACGATCCTTATCACCCCCCCCCCGACGCCCCAACAGCGGCGGGGTCCGCTTTCGCATGTCCAACGCTCCGAGGAGGCCTCCCATGCCCGACCCTGTCCGCACCTTCCGTCACTTCCGCGATGTGCCCCTGCACCTCTGGCGCTGGCCGAACTTCTCCCCCGCCGAGATCGCCTGCCGCGGCTCCGGCCAGCTGAAGCTGCATCCCGCCGCGCTCGACAAGCTGCAAGCGCTGCGCGACCGGCTTGGCAAGCCGCTGATCGTCCGCTCCGCCTATCGTTCGCCCGAGCACAACCGCGCGGTGGGCGGGGCGCCGCGCTCGAAGCACATGGATGGCAC
This sequence comes from Paracoccaceae bacterium, assembly GCA_003500165.1. Taxonomy (GTDB): domain Bacteria; phylum Pseudomonadota; class Alphaproteobacteria; order Rhodobacterales; family Rhodobacteraceae; genus UBA10424. The sequence continues at coordinate 11,091 of DNSZ01000259.1, forward strand.
GGCCTTCGATATCGCCATGTCGAACCACGACCCCGCCGCCTTCGAGGCCGCTGCGCGGGAGGTGGGGTTTCTAGGCTTCGGTGCCTACCCGCGCTCGGGCTTCATGCATATCGACCTCGGCCCCGCCCGCGCCTGGGGCGATCCCTTCCCGCCCCGCGCCGTCCCCTTCGCCGCCGAGACCCCGCCAGCGCGCGAGACACTGGCCGCAAGCCGCACGCTGCGCGGCACGGGCGCAGCCGGGGTTGCGACGGTCGGTGCCGCCGGGGTCGAGGTCGCGCAGGAGGTTCTGGCGGAGGCACAGGGCGCGATCCTGCCGCTGGTGCCGTATCTGGACACGTTGCGCTGGGTGTTCATCGCGCTGGCGCTGGGCGGGATCGCAGTGGCGGTCTGGGCGCGCCTCGACGACTGGAAGAAGGGCCTGCGCTGATGTGGGCCAGCCTCCTTTCTGGGCTTCTCGCCCGGCCATGGGCGCGGCGGGCGGCGGCTCTCGCCCTCGTCGCCCTCACCATCACCCTGTTCATCCTCAACCTTCGCCGCACGGCCGAGCGCGCAGGCCGCGCCGCCGAGCGGCTGGAAAACCTGGAGCGTAACAATGCCATCCACCGCCAGATGCTGGACGCCGCCGCCCGGCGCCCTCGCAGCCGCGACGATCTTCTTGACCGGCTGCGCGACGGCGGGTTCTGACGTCCCGCCCGGCGCCTGCCCACCCGTGGTAGCGTACAGCCAAGCAGAGCAAGCCGGTGTCGCCGAGGAAGTCGCCGCGCTGCCCGAGGGTGCGCTGATCGTGACCTGGCTCGCCGATTACGCCGTCCTGCGCGACCAAGCGCGGGCATGCGCAAGAAGGTAGGCTGGAGCGCCGTTCGAAATCGTGGCGCGGTGGCCAGCCAGAAGCTATTCTCAAGCCATGAATGAGGCTGACGAAAAACGCATTGCGGCGAAGCTGGCCAGAATCATGGCCATGCTCTGCGTGCGCAACACGAAACTGGAGACGCTGCATGCCGGACTGACCCCTGTCACCCGGACCGGCGACTATTCGGACGTCTTTGTCCACGATGCGGACGGTCGGCGCATTCCCTGGACCGACGTCTCGCGCATCGATGACGCCGAGATGCGCGCTTTGATGCAGGACATCGTCAACCGCCTCTACACCTTCCATCTCGAAGCTGACGATCCCAAGCTGCAGGCAACCATCGAGCGCTGGATGGGCGTCGTGACGAGATGGGACGAGCCGGCAATCGATCACCGGATGCTCAGTCGCCGGCAGGAATAGCGCAGCGACAGGCCGACCAAGACCCATTCGAGGACGATAGGCGTTGGGGCAAATGTCCTGACGGCCCTCTCTCGCGCAACTTCGACAATCAACTGGACTATGCGCGCAGGTCACGCCTGATGACCTGGTGCAGCGTCAACGGAGCCGCACGGAATGACCCCGAAACACCCTGACGTCGTCGTCACGCTGACCGGCCAGGACGGAAACTCCTTCGCCGTCCTCGGTCGCTGCCGTGAAGCCGCCCGGGTCGCTGGGCTATCCGAGGACGAGATCGCCGCCTTCATGGATGAGGCCATGGCTGGCGATTACGACCAGCTATTGCAAACCGCGATGCGCTGGTTCGAGATCAGGTGATCCGAGCCGATCCGCTCAGGAGGAAGCCTCAGCCTGTGTCCCGAAGACTGCCGCGCACTCGGCCTCCCATGCCGCACGGTGCTGCCGGGGATCTTCCGGAAACCGGCCCAGCGCGACCGCGAGATCGAAGAAACCTCGCCGGGGGATGTCGCCCGCGCGGCTGATCACCAGCGCGGCGATCATCGGTCGGCCCGCAGCGACATCCTCGCGCATGGTCTCCTCCAAGGCTGCGGCGACGCGCTGGATCGTGCCGGGCGGCGTCAGGCCGAGTGCCGTGGCCACCGCCTGATAGGTCAGGAAGGGGTCAGCCGGGGTGCGGCGCGACAGCAGCGCCCGCACTTCGCCGGCCAGTGCGGGCGGATCATCTGCCGCGCCGGTCATTCCCCCAGCCCCAGCCGTTTACGCACATCTTTGAGCCCCGGATCCTCGGCATAGACCCGCTCCAGCTCCCGCCGCGCCTGCGCCTTGCGGCCGACCTGATCGTAGAGCACCGCCCGCTCGTAGCGCAGCTGGCGCAGAAGGGTCTCGGCACGGTCCTTGCGGCGGCGCAGCGCCAGGGTGAAGACGTCGATGGCGGCGTCCGGCAGGCCAAGCCGGGCAAGCGCACGACCGCGATAAAGCAGGAGCGCTGTGTCCACCGGCGTCTCATTCGTGATCCCTGCGCTCAGGGCGACGACCCGCTCCAGCTGCGCGCGGTCCGCATCGCCCTCGAGGGTCAGTTCGGCGAAGGACAGCAGCACCACCGGATCGTTTGGTTCGATTTCCAGCAACCGCTCGACATGGCGCATCGCCGCCGTGCCATCCCCCTCGAATTGGGCGATCTCGACCAGCGCCAGAAGCGTGCCGCGTTCGCGGGGGCGGGCATGGGCATCGACCTCGGGCGTTACCGGAAAGGTGACCTGCGCGGTGATCCCGTATTTCTCCAGAAGGCTGCCCAGCCGGTCGAGCCCGCCCAGCGCAGCCTCCAGATGGCGCCGAGCGGGCGCGAATTCCTCGCGCCGGAGCCGCAGCATGCCCGCCATCCAGGCGGCATCGGGCAGGCTGGCGGCCTTCTCGAACTCCGCAAGCGCCGTCCCCTCGTCGCCCGCATTCAGCGCCTTCAGCCCGTCGACCAGAGCGCGCTCATCAACAGGCGTGAACAACCGCTGGAAGAAGCCGAGGTTCAGCCGGTCGCGCTGGGCGACCCGCGGCGCATTGGCGGCGGACGCGCGGCGCGGCTCGTGCACGGTGTAGAAGAGGCCCGTCCCCGGCAGACCGGCCGTGACCCGGTTGCCGCGCGGGCTGACGGTGTATTTCGCGCCACGCGGGCCGAAGGACAGCGAGGCGGTGGACTTCGACAGGTTCAGCGTGACCCCGGGAGCAATCCGGATGCGGCGCCAGAAGCGGAAGGACATGGCTCAGCCCCCGCGGGCACCGGCGGCGATCCGGTCGAGCGTGTCCAGCGCGTCCTCGAGCGTCTTCAAGGCGCCGAACTTCTCCGTCTCGGTCATGTTCGGGTTGGAACGGATCGCCCCTGTGCCCTGCACCAGCGCCTTGCGGACAGCCGCTCCACGATCCGGCGTGCCCAGCACGATCTGGCCCATCAGGATCTGGATCAGCATGTTCTGGGCCACCAGCTGCCCCGCGAAGACCTGGGTGTCGTTTTTCTTCATGATTGTCGTCGAATCCCTGCAGCCCGGCAGATGCCTGACATCTTCTGTTGCGTACTCGATGCCTTATAGGCAGGGAAAAGGACGAGGCCAAACCAGCAGGAGGAATCGCCTGCCATCATTCGGCATCCGCTTCGCCGATTTCCAGCTGACGGATTCCGGACAGGAGCCATTCCTCGATCGTCGCAGCACTTTTCTCGACCGATTGCGGTTTGCGCAGCGCGCATTCCCATATCGTTGCCACGCGCCATCCATCTGACAGAAGCGCATCGTAGGCCGCACGATCACGCCTGACATTGGCGGCGAATTTCTCCGCCCAGAACTCGGGGTGGGTCGCGGGCGTGGTCGCATAACGACATCCTTCGTGACGGTGCCAGAAGCAGCCATGCACGAAGATGACGGCCCTGTGCTTCGCGAGGACCAGATCCGGCCGACCGGGGACACCGTTTCCATGCAGCCGATACCGGAAGCCGCGCGCGTGCAACGCGCGCCTCAGCACCATTTCCGGCTTCGTGTCCTTGCCCCGGATCCCGGACATCATCCGCGAGCGGGTCTGCCTGTCGACGATATCCGCCATTTGCCTCCTGGCCTCTGCGTCCTGACCTGGTATACAGCTTGCAACCCGAATTCGAGAGGCCCCTGATTTGCCAGCCACTTTCGGCATAGTCGATCTTTTTGCCGGCCCGGGCGGGCTGGGCGAGGGATTTGCGTCCCTCGACGTCGGCGGCCACGCGCCGTTCCGGATCGGCATCTCGGTCGAGAAGGAGGCCTCGGCGCACCGCACGCTGACCTTGCGCGCCTTCCTGCGGTCGCATCAGGCGCGGCAAGGGACGTTGCCGCAGGCCTTCATCGACTTCCATGCCGGGCTGATCGCGGAGCCCGAATGGAGCGAGGTTGATGCGTCGGCATGGCAACATGCGACGGCGGAGGCGCAATGCCTCGAGCTTGGGACGGAACCGGCTGCCGCCGCCATCGATCATGCCATCGGCGCGCTGCGCCAGGATTTCGACGACACCATCCTGATCGGCGGCCCGCCCTGCCAAGCCTATTCGCTGGTCGGGCGCGCGCGGGCGAAAGGCAAGGTCGGATACGTCCCCGAAGAGGACGAGCGGCACTATCTCTTCCGCGAATACATCCGCGTGCTCGACCGCCTGCGCCCCGCGGCCTTCGTCATGGAAAACGTCAAGGGCATGCTGTCCTCGACGGTCGAGAGCCGGCTGGTCTTCGAGATGCTGATGGAGGACCTCGCCTCGCTCGGGACTGGTCAGGGGCATCACTACGAGATGCGGGCGATCCGGGTGGCGGACGGCAGAGCCAGCCTGCAGGAGGCCGCGCAGCCATCCGATTTCATCGTCCGCGCCGAGGAGTGGGGGGTTCCGCAGCGGCGTCACCGCGTGATCGTCGTCGGCATCCGCTCCGACCTCGCGGACAGGGCCACCGGGACGAGCATGGCGGTTTCCGGCGTGTCACGGACCGTCGATGACGCCATCGGCATGATGCCGGAACTGCGCAGCGGCCTCAGCCGCGGTCGCGACGACCTCGCGCCGCCATATCGCCGGGTCGTCGCGACCGCGGCTGAGGCCGCTGCGCAGTTCCGGCATCATGCCGATGGCGTCATCGACGGTCCGTGACACGCCGGAAACCGCCATGCTCGTCCCGGTGGCCCTGTCCGCGAGGTCGGAGCGGATGCCGACGACGATCACGCGGTGACGCCGCTGCGGAACCCCCCACTCCTCGGCGCGGACGATGAAATCGGATGGCTGCGCG
>DNSZ01000257.1 GCA_003500165.1 Paracoccaceae bacterium
CCGATCCGGCCACCATGCCCCGAGGCATGCCCGCCGATCTCGACGCGCGCGTCCGCGAGGCCTTCCGGGTCTTCCGTACCGACCTCGAGCGTTACGAGGCCGCCGTACATCGCGCCGTGAAGGTGCCGCTGGCGCCGCACGAGTTCGATGCGCTGGTGTCGTTCCACTACAACACAGGCGGCATCGCCAAGGCTGCGCTGACCCAGCACCTCAATGCCGGCAATCGCGTTGCAGCCGCCGACGCGTTTCTGAACTGGCGGCGACCAGCCTCGATCATCCCGCGGCGACAAGCCGAGCGCGACCTGTTCCGCCATGGCCGCTATCCCGGTGGCACGATCCCGGTCTGGTCTGTGGACCGCACGGGCCGCATCGACTTCTCCCGGCCGATCCGTCGCCTGACCGAGGATGAGGCTCTGGCCTTGGCTCGCGGGCCGTCGCCGCTGCCGAGGCCACCGGTCTTCGAACCTGCACCTGACGCGCCGACCGGCTGGCTCGTTCGGCTGGCCGACTTCTTCTCCACCCTGATCCGGAGGGCCTGACCCATGCGCTACATCCGTCCGACCTCGCTCACCTGGTGGGCGGGACTGCTCGCCATGCTCACCGGCATCGCCTCCCTCGCGCTGCCCGCCACCGGGCCGCTCGGCGAACTGTCCCGGCTCGTCGCGCTGCTCGCCGGCAGCGGCGATGCCTCTCCCGCGGGGCTCATGTTCCTCGGTCTGGGCCTGATCGGACTGCGCGACCGGATCGAGCGCGGGTTCCGCGGCGATGCTTGAGTTCTTCGCAGGTGTCGTCGTGGGCGGCTGCCTTGGCGTCTTCGTCGTCGCCCTCTGCGTCGCCGCCGCGCGCGGGGAGCGGGACGATGGCTGATCTCCTGATCTGGGTGGTCGCGGCTCTGGGCGCCGTCGGGGGTGTCATCCTCGGCCAGGTCTGGGGGCGCGTGGAAGGAGAACGAACGGGCAAACGGGAGGCCCAACGCGATGCCATGGAAGACGAGAGCAAGCGCGTCGAGGGCGGGCGCGACGCGGTTCGCGACGGCCGCGGCGCTGGCGATCCTGCTGAGCGGCTGCGCCGCAACGATGGGCGCTGGTGACGCCGGCTGCGCCTCTTTTGCCGAGGCCCGGCTCGCCCGACCACCCGCCGAGACGGTCGCCGCCGTTCCGCCGCACTGGGCGGACTGGATCGCCGATCTCGACGACCGCATGACGGGAACCTGCCGATGAAAACCCTCTCGCCCGCCCTGCAGGCCCATCTCGACGAGGGCACGACGACGCTCGCGTGGTGCTGGCGGATCACGCGGGCCGATGGCGTCGCCTTCGGTTTCACGGACCACGACCGGACGCTCGCCTTCGACGGGACTGACTTCGAACCCGAGAGCGGGCTGACGGCCTCCGAGGTGCGGTCGGGCTCGGACCTGTGGGTGGATGCACAGGACGCGGAAGGCGTGCTGACCTCCGACCGCATCAGCGAGACCGACATTCTCGACGGCCGCTGGGATAACGCCGAGGTCGAGGTCTGGCGCGTGAACTGGGCCGAATCTAGCCAACGCGCGCTCATGCGGCGCGGCGCCATCGGCCAGATCCGGCGCGGGCGCTTGGCTTTTGTCGCCGAGGTGCGTTCGCTCGCGCATGTGCTCGGTCAGACGGTCGGGCGGACCTTCCAGGCGACCTGCGACGCCGTGCTAGGTGACGCGCGCTGCGGCGTCGATCTCGATGATCCCGCTTTCAAGGGTGCGGGCGCCGTGATCGACCTGCTGCGGGATCGGGCCTTCACCGCCTCGGGGCTCAGTGGCTTCACCTCCGGCTGGTTCACCTTCGGCACCATCGAGTGGTCCAGCGGTGCGAACGCCGGGCGTCGCGCGGAAGTGCTGGGCCACGACGTGACCGACGGCATCGCGATCCTGGCCCTGCTCGAGGCGCCGGTACGCCCCATCGCCGAGGGTGACGCCTTCACCATCCGCGCCGGCTGCGACAAGCGCATCGAGACCTGCGGCACCAAGTTCGCCAACACCGCCAACTTTCGCGGCTTCCCGCACATCCCCGGCCAGGACGCGGTGCTCCGCTATGCCACGAAGGATGGCGGACACGAAGGGTCGGTGTTGTGACCTCCGCCGATCCCACCCGCGTCATCGCCATTGCGCGATCCTGGCTCGGCACACCGTACCACGACCAGGCGAGCCTGCGTGGCGTTGGCTGCGACTGCCTCGGTCTCGCCCGGGGCGTCTGGCGCGAGGTCGTCGGCCCCGAGCCGTTCCGGATCCCGCCCTACAGCCGGGACTGGGGCGAGACGGGCCCGCGCGAGGTTCTCGCCGACGGCGCGCGACGTATGATGATCGAGGTGGAACCGGCGGCGGCCGTTCCCGGAGCGCTGGTGCTCTTTCGCATGAAGCCCTGCGCGATCGCCAAGCATGTCGGGATCCTCACCGGGCCCGACACCTTCCTCCATGCCTATGAGCGGCTCGGCGTGATCGAGGAGCCGCTCACCCCTTCCTGGCGGCGACGCATCGCCTTCGCCTTTCTTTTTCCGGAAACAAGGGCGAAAGATGAGCGGACCTAGGGTTGATTGGTGTTCTCGGAGGCCAGAAGGTCTACGATGCGATCAGCCGCTTCGGTCCGCAGGCTTTCTAGCGCTTTTACAAGATCCTTGCCCTGAGGAAGAGGTTTGTCTTGCGCCTCCAGATACGCCGAGAGCTCGCCATAGGGTTCTCGGTATTCGCCGTCTCGGAGAATTCTTAGCGTCCGCTCCGTCACCCGGATCCAATAATAGGCGCGCTCTTTCCGAATTGCTGCCGGGTCGGAAACGACAACCGCTTCACCGACGTCAACGTACATGCCACTCTGCCGCTCTTTCTCAATTAATCCTGCTGCGGCAGCAAAGAACACTTTCTTAACCCATCTGAGTTCTGACATGAAAATCGTGCGTTGATCATTAGTCATGACATCGAGCCCCTCAACGCCTGCCTTAAGAACAGCATTCCGAAACTCCTCGGGCACCGGTTCTTCTGTCAGTTCATCGAGGCGCTTGTTTCCTGACCAGCGCTCCTCGACCAGCTCACGCGCTTTCGCGTTCAATTGCGGTGGCTTCAAACCGTACTTCTGAAACAGGGAGGCAAAAAGGACAAACGCTGCGACCACTTGACGAAAGTGGTGCCAGCTCGGTGTGCGTTTTGATTTCTCAAGATCCAGCTCCAGACGATGTCCTTTTCCCGCCTCCTCGAATGCAAGTATTGCGGTGGAAAGAGCAGAGCCGGCGCTTCCGTGCTCGAGAAGTAGATGAGCATCCGATAGAAGGCGTTCTACATTTGCTATGATCGCTAATCGGCGCTCGTCAGTTAGTTCCACTGCCATGCCTCACTCCAACAAGATCATGTCGCACACGAACGGATAGGTCTCTGCAACGTAGCCAGAGTTGCATCTCCCGCTGCGTTTCCGCAATCGTTGCCTGCTTCGAAACTGTAATCCTTTCCTGCGGCAGCCGCCCAGGTCCGGAATACGGCCGTCGCGCTAAGGCTGTTCCGCATGAGGCCCCGCGCCATCGCAAAGCATGTCGGGATCCTGACCGGCCCCGACACTTTCCTCCATGCCTACGAGCGGCTCGGCGTGATCGAGGAACCGCTCACCCCATCATGGCGGCGGCGCATCGCCTTCGCCTTCCTGTTCCCGCAACGCTGAGGCCCCGACATGGCCACCCTCGTTCTCGGTGCCGCTGGCGCCGCCATTGGCGGTTCGATCGGCGGCGCGATCCTCGGCGTGAGCGCCGCCACCATCGGCGGCTTCATCGGCTCCACCATCGGCTCGGTCGTCGACAGCTGGATCATCTCGTCGCTGGCGCCCACCCAGCGCATCGAGGGCGCGCGGCTCGACACGCTGCGCATCACCTCGGCGACCGAGGGTGCGGTCATCCCGCGGCTCTATGGTCGGATGCGCATGGGCGGCAACATCATCTGGGCGACGGATTTCCGCGAGGAGACGAAGACCACAACGCAAGGCGGCGGCAAGGGCGGCGGGGGCGGCAAGGTCAAGACGACCGAGTATCTGTACTACGCCTCCTTCGCCGTGGCGCTCTGCGAGGGACCGATCACCGGCATCGGCCGCATCTGGGCCGACGGCAAGCCGATGGATCTCTCCGGTGTCACCTGGCGCTGGTATCGGGGCGACGAGGCGCAGACGGCGGACCCGTTCATCGCCGCGAGGATGGGCGCGGCCAGCACGCCCGCCTATCGCGGCACCGCCTATGTGGTCTTCGAGGAACTGGCGCTCGGCAATTACGGCAACCGCCTGCCGCAGCTGTCCTTCGAGGTCTTCCGCCCGCTCGCGGATCCCGACACGGCCGAGGGGCTCACTCGTGCCGTCACCATGATCCCGGCCTCGGGCGAGTTCACCTACGCGACGCAGGCCATCCGCAAGACCGACGGCGGCGCGACGGTGCCGGAGAACCTGAACGCGCTGGCCGACTCCACCGACATGGTGGAGGCGCTCGACCGCCTGCAGGCGATGGCGCCTGCGGTCGAGAGCGTCAGCCTCGTGGTAGCCTGGTTCGGCGACGATCTGCGCGCGGGCTCCTGCAAGGTGCGGCCTGGTGTCGAGGTGTCCGCGAAGTCGACCACGCCTGCCAATTGGTTGGTCAACGGCGTCAGTCGCGCCAGCGCCTTCCTCGTCAGCCGCGACGATCAGGATCGCCCGGTCTATGGCGGCACGCCGTCGGACTTCGCGGTGGTGCAGGCAATCGGGGAGATGAAGGCGCGCGGTCTGCGGGTCACCTTCTATCCGTTCATCCTGATGGACGTGCCGCCCGGCAACACGCTGCCAAACCCGTATTCGGACAACGCCGCCGAGACCGGTCAGCCAGTCTTTCCGTGGCGCGGGCGGATCACCTGTTCTCCGGCGGCAGGCTACGCGGGGACCGTGGACAAGACCGCCACGGCCGCAAGCCAGGTCGCGGCGCTGTTCGGCGCGGCCACGCCCGCGAGCTTCAGCGTCTCGGGTCAGTCGGTTTCGTGGACGGGTACGCCCGGCGACTGGGGCCTGCGCCGCATGGTGCTGCACTACGCCCATCTCTGCGCGGCGGCGGGCGGGGTCGATGCCTTCCTGATCGGCACCGAGATGCCGGGGCTGACCACGATCCGCTCGGGCGCGGCCACCTATCCGGCGGTGCAGGCCTTTCGGGATCTGCTCGCGGATGTGCGCTCGATCCTCGGGTCGGGGACGAAGATCGGCTATGCCGCCGACTGGTCGGAGTATTTCGGGCATCAGCCGGGCGATGGCAGCGGCGACGTGTTCTTCCACCTCGATCCGCTCTGGGCGGATGCCAACATCGACTTCGTCGGGATCGACAATTACATGCCGCTCTCCGACTGGCGCGACGGGTTCGAGCATGCCGATGCGCAGGACGGCTGGCCCGCCATCTACGACCGCGCCTACCTGCAGGGGAACATCGCGGGCGGCGAAGGCTTCGACTGGTTCTACGCCAGCGCAGCCGACCGATCGGCGCAGGTCCGCACCCCGATCACCGATGGCGCGGCGGCCAAGCCGTGGGTGTTCCGCTACAAGGATCTGCGCGCCTGGTGGTCGAACGCGCATTACGACCGCCCGGGTGGGGTGGAGAGCGGCACGCCGACGGCGTGGGCACCGCAGTCCAAGGCGATCTGGTTCACCGAGCTCGGATGCCCGGCCATCGACCGGGGCACGAACCAGCCGAACGTCTTCTTCGATCCGAAGTCGTCGGAAAGCTTCACGCCGCATTTCTCGCGGGGCTGGCGGGACGACGCGATCCAGCGGGCCTATCTCGAGGCGACGTACCTCTTCTGGGGAGACCCGGCCAACAACCCGCTGTCCTCGGTCTACGGCGGCCGCATGGTGCATGTGCCCGAATGCGCCGCCTGGACCTGGGACGCGCGGCCCTATCCCTTCTTCCCGGCGTTGACCGACGTCTGGACGGACGGCGGCAACTGGCGGCTCGGGCACTGGCTGACCGGTCGGCTCGGCGCAGTGTCGCTCGCGGCCCTTGTCCGCCACCTCTGCCTGCGCGCCGGGTTGCCCGAGAGCCGGATCGACGTCACCGGCCTCTGGGGCGCGGTCGAGGGCTACGCCATCGGCGCACTCGAGTCCCCGCGCGCCTCGATCACCACGCTGTCGCGCCACTTCGGCTTGGACGCGGTGGAGACCGAGGGCGTGATCC
>DNSZ01000059.1 GCA_003500165.1 Paracoccaceae bacterium
GGGCGCGCGCCCGGGAGCGGCCGGGCGATCGACGCCGCGCGGGGACGGTCTGGCGGCGCCGGTCGGTTGCGACGCCACGGCGCAACGGCGCGCCAGGGCCGTGAAGCGCGATCCTCAGCGGCCCTCGGCATAGGCGGCCAGGGCGGCGGCCGTGCCCTCCTGCCAGATCATCGCCAGCCAGCGATCGAACGCATCGCCGAAGACGGCGTTGCCGTAGAGATCGCCATAGATCGACGGCTGCTCCAGCCAGGCCCGCGGCCGTTCCCGCGCGGCTGCCGCTGCCGCGGTCAGCCTTTCCCATTGCGGATCGTTCGGTTCGATGGCCGTGCCGTCCTCCCGGCTGCCCGCGCACATCCGCGCCCATAGCGCCTCGACCAGCGCGAGGCCCCGCACGCTTCCGCCAGCGGCAAGCGCATCGCGCAGGATCGGCAGGACGAAACCGGGATGGCGCGACCCGCCGTCAAAGGCCACCCGACGCGGCGTGTCGTGGATCGCGGGGTTGGCAAACCGGTGCGCGATCAGGTCGAGATACGCGGTCGGCGTGGTTCCGGGAACGGCTGTGACATAGGGCAGGATCTCGTCGGTCTGGACGGCATGGAACATCGCGCCGATCGCCGGATGGGCCATGCAGTCGGCGATGGTCGGCACCGACAGCAACTCGCCGGCATTCGCCAGCACCTGATGGCCGGCATTCAGGATGCGGATCTTCATCGCCTCATAGGCATGCACGTCGGTCGTGAAGATCGCGCCGACCCGGTCCCAGTCGGGGCGCCCGGCGCAGAAATCGTCTTCGATCACCCATTGGCGAAAGTTCTCATGGGTCACCGGTGCGGCGTCGTCGACCCCAAAGGCGCGGGCCCGCGCGATCTCGGCCGGGCCGGTGGCCGGCACGATGCAATCGACCATCGAATTGGGAAAGCGCCCGCGGTCGGCGATCCAGTCCGCCAGCCCGGGGTCGCTCAACCCCGCGAGCCCGACCACGGTCTGGCGCAGCACGGCCCCGTTGCCCTGCAGATTGTCGCAGCTCTGGCAGGTGAAGGGCGGCTGGCCGGCGGCACGGCGCAGCGCAAGGGCGGCGATCATTGCGCCGAACGCCGTGTGCGGCGCGTCGGGGTTCCGGGCGTCGTGGCGGATATCGGGATGGGCGGCATCGAAGCCGTTCGTCGCCGGATCGACGAAATACCCGCCTTCGGTCACGGTCAGCGAGACGATGCGGATGCGCGGGTCGGCCATCGCCCGGATCAGCGGGCCGTGGCCCGGCGCCACCGGCAGATAGTCGATCATCGGGCCCACGACCTCGGCCGCCGATCGCGCGGGGTCGAGTTCGATCAGCGTGGTCAGGCAATCCTGCGCCAGCAGCTTTTCGCGCATCGCCGCGTCATAGGGCCTGACGCCCGCGCCAAGGATCGCCCAGTCCTGGGCCTGACCCTGCTCCATCAGCCGGTTAAGATACCAGGACTGATGCGCCCGGTGAAAGTTCCCGACACCGATATGAACGATCCCCGGGGTCAGGCGCGACCGGTCATAGGACGGGCGCCGGATATCGGGCGGCAGATCGCCAAGCGTGGCCTGGCGCAGCTTCACGGGGCCTTGGGGCATCAGCTCATCCAGTTGCCGCCATCGACATTGTAGCATTGGGCGACGATGTAGTCGGCCTCGGCGCTGGCCAGAAACACCGCCATACCGGTCAGATCCTCGGCCCGGCCCATCCGCCCATAGGGCACGGCCGCGCCCACCTCGCGCTTTTTCTGGCCCGGTGCCTTGCCTTCGTATCGGGCAAAGAACGCATCGACGCCGTCCCAGTGTTCGCCATCGACGACGCCCGGGGCGATGGCGTTGACGTTGATCCCGTGCTTGATGAGGTCAAGGCCGGCCGACTGCGTCAGGCTGATCACCGCGGCCTTGGTGGCACAATAGACCGCGACCAGCGCCTCGCCGCGCCGCCCGGCCTGGCTGGCCATGTTGATGATCTTGCCGCCCTGGCCGCGCCCGATCATGTGGCGGGCGACCGCTTGGAGGGTGAACAGCGTGCCTGCGACATTGATGTCGAAGACCCGCGCATAGTCCGCCCTGCTGATGTCCACGATCGGGGCGGCGGTGAAGATCGCGGCATTGTTGATCAGGATGTCGATCCCGCCCAATGCCGCCACCGTCTCGGCGACCGCGCGATCGATGCTGGCCTGGTCGGTCACATCCATGTCGACCGCGATCGCGGCCTCGCCCAGCTCTGCCGCTGTCTGCCGCGCCCGCTCACCGTCGATATCGGCAATCGCCACGCGCGCGCCCTCGCCNNGCGCGGGGTCAGGTGAATCCGGTCGCCATGGTCAAGCCCCACCTCGCCATCGGCGCGCACGGTCAGCGACGGGGCAAGCCCGGTCTCCTGGATATGAAAGAACGTGTCCGAGCCGAGATGTTCGGACACGCCAACAACCCCCGACCAGGTGCCCTCGCCCTCGGTCACCGCGATATGCTCGGGCCGGATGCCGATGGTGTGGGCGCCGTGCTTCGCCGCCTCCGCCCCCTCGATGAAGTTCATCTTCGGCGAGCCGATGAAGCCGGCCACGAACAGGTTGCGCGGCTGGCTGTACAGCGTCAGCGGGCTGCCCACCTGTTCGATATTGCCCGCCCGCAGCACCACGATCTTGTCGGCCATGGTCATCGCCTCGACCTGGTCGTGGGTGACATAGACCATCGTCGTCTTCAGCCGGTCGTGCAACTCGCTGATCTCGATCCGCATGCCCACCCGCAGCGCGGCGTCGAGGTTCGACAAAGGCTCGTCGAACAGGAACGCGGCAGGTTCGCGCACAATGGCGCGCCCGATGGCGACCCGCTGGCGCTGTCCGCCGGAAAGCTGCCCCGGCCGACGGTCGAGATAATCGGTCAGGTTCAGGACGGCGGCCGCCTGTTCGACCCGGCGGTCGCGTTCGGCCTTGTCGAGCCCGGCCATGCGCAACGGAAAGGCGATGTTCTTGCGCACGCTCATATGCGGATAAAGCGCATAGGACTGGAACACCATGGCCAGCCCGCGCTTGGCCGGCGGCACCGTGGTCGCGTCCTGCCCGTCGATCCTGATCTCGCCGCCGGTCACATCCTCAAGCCCCGCGATGAGCCGCAGCAAGGTCGACTTGCCGCAGCCCGACGGGCCGACGAACACCGCGAATTCGCCATCCTCGATGGTCAGATCGAGCGGCGGAATGACCTCGACCGCGCCAAAGCTTTTGGAGACCTTGTCAAGCGTGATGCGTCCCATGGATGCCCCCTATTTCACGGCGCCGAAGGTCAGCCCGCGCACCAGCTGTTTCTGGCTGAACCAGCCCAGGATCAGGATCGGCGCGATCGCCATGGTCGAGGCGGCCGAGAGCTTGGCATAGAACAGCCCCTCGGGGCTGGAATAACTGGCGATGAAGGCGGTCAGCGGTGCCGCATTGGCCGCCGTCAGGTTGAGCGTCCAGAACGCCTCGTTCCAGGCAAGGATGATGTTGAGCAGGATGGTCGAGGCGATCCCGGGCACCGCCATCGGGGTCAGCACATAAAGGATCTCCTGCGTGAGCCCGGCGCCGTCCATCCGCGCCGCCTCCAGGATATCGACCGGGATTTCCTTGAAGTAGGTATAAAGCATCCAGACGATGATCGGCAGGTTGATCAGCATCAGGACCAGGATCAGGCCGATCCGGGTGTCGAGCAGGTCGAACTGCACGAACAGAAGCGAGATCGGATACAGCACGCCGACCGCCGGCAGCATCTTGGTCGACAGCATCCACAGCAGGATGTCCTTGGTCCGGCGCGACGGCACGAAGGCCATCGACCAGGCGGCCGGCACCGCGATGAGTATCCCCAGAAGGGTCGAGCCGCCCGCCAGAATCACCGAGTTCCACAGAAACCGCATATAGTCCGAGCGTTCCTGCACCACCGCGTAGTTTTCCAGCGTCCAGTCGAAGTTGAAGAACAGCGGCGGGTTGTTGATCGCCTGCGCCTCGGTCTTGAAGCTGGTCAGGATCGTCCAGTAGATCGGGAAGAAGATCAGCAGCCCGATCGCCCAGGCGGCGACCGTGGTCAGGACCTTGCGGCGTGTGGTGACGGCGCGCGCCATATCCGTGCCCCCTTACCGGTCCAGGTTGTTGCCGACGATGCGCATCAGAAAGATCGCCACGATATTGGCCAGGATGATGGCATAGACCCCGCCAGCCGATCCCAGCCCGATATTCTGGCTGTCCACGACGCGCTGAAAGATCAGATAGGTCAGCGTCCTTGTGCCGAACGACCCGCCTGTGGTCACGAAGATCTCTGCGAAGATCGACAACAGAAAGATGGTCTGGATCAGGATCACGATGGTGATCGCGCGGCCCAGATGCGGCAGGATGATGTGAAAGAAGCGCGCCAGGACCGGCGCGCCATCCATCTCGGCGGCCTCCATCTGTTCGCTGTCCAGCGACTGGATCGCGGTCAGCAGGATGAGCGTGGCAAAGGGCAGCCATTGCCAGGACACGATCAGGATGATCGACGGCACCGCGGCATCGGACAGCCATGACACCGGCTCGGCCCCGAAGAACCGCCAGAGATGGGCGAACATGCCGTTCACCGGATCCATGAACATGTTCTTCCACACCAGCGCCGAGACGGTCGGCATCACGAAAAAGGGCGCGATCACCAGGATGCGCACGATGCCCTGGCCCCAGAATGGCTGATCGAGCAGGATGGCCAGCAGAATGCCCAGGATCACGGTGATGACCAGCACGCCGCCGACGATCATCAGGGTGGCCTGCACGCTGGGCCAGAACGAGCTTGACCGGATGAAGCGGGCATAGTTCTCGAACCCCACCCAGTCGAGCCCGCGTTCCAGCGAATCGCCGCGCATCGGCAGGTATTTCTTGAACGAGAAATACAGCGTCATCGTCAGCGGAACCAGCATCCAGCCAAGCAGCAGGATGACGGCCGGCGTCATCATCAATCGGGCCGCGGAACGCGAATGGTCGGTCGCCATCTTCACATCTCCTGGCGTGGCGGCACCGGGCCGCCCGGGACGACGAGACGAAAACGCCCTGGGGCGCGCGGTGGGAGGGCCGCGCGTTGCAGCCCCCCCGAAGCTTCAGGCCATGGCGCCTAGCGGTAGCCGGCCGCTTCCATCGCGTCGTTGGTCAGCGCCTGGGCCTTTTCCAGCGCCTCCTCGACCGATTGCTGCCCCGCATAGACAGCCGAGAATTCCTGGCTGACTTCGGTCGCGATGCCGGCAAATTCCGGGATCGCGACGAACTGGATGCCGACATAGGGCACCGGCTTGACCGTCGGATTCATCGGATCGGCGGCGTTGATCGAATCGAGCGTCATCTGCGCGAACGGGACTTCCTGATATTCCGGCGTCTCGTAAAGCGAGGTGCGCGCGCCCGGCGGCACATTGGCCCAGCCTTCGTTTTCGGCCACCAGCTCGATGTAATCCTTCGACGTGGCCCATTCGATGAACGCCTTGGCGGCGTCCTCCTTCTGGGTGCCCGCCGGGATCGCCAGCGCCCAGGCCCACAGCCAGTTGGCCCGCTTGCCAAGCCCCGTGTCGGGGGCGAGCGCAAAGCCGACATGGTCGGCGACGGTCGATTCGGCCGGGTTCGTCACGAAGGAGGCCGCAACGGTGGCGTCGATCCACATCCCGCATTTGCCCTGCTGGAACAGCGACAGGTTCTCGTTGAAGCCGTTGGTGGCATAGCCCGGCGGGCCGTATTCGTTCATCATGTCGACGAAGAAGTTCAGCGCCGCGGCCCATTCGGGCTGGTCGAACTGGGCGTTCCAGTCCTCGTCGAACCAGCGCGCGCCGAACGAGTTGCCGGTCACCGTGATGAACGCGCCGCCCTCGCCCCAGCCGGCCTTGCCGCGCAGGCAGATACCGTTGATGTCGTTGTCGCGGTCGGTCATGGCGGCGGCGGCTTCGCGGATGAACGCCCATGTCGGCGCCTCGGGCATTTCCAGCCCGGCCTGTTCCATCAGGTCGGTGCGGTACATGACCATCGAGCTTTCGCCATAGAACGGCGCGGCATAAAGCGTGCCGTCATGGGACAGGCCGCCGCGCATCGCCGGCAGGATGTCGTCCACATCGTAGTCGTCGGACAGGTCGTCGAGCGGCACCAGCCAGCCATTGGCGCCCCAGATCGGGGTTTCGTACATCCCGATCGTCATGATGTCGAACTGGCCGCCCTTGGTCGTGATGTCGGTGGTGACGCGCTGGCGCAGGACATTCTCTTCCAGCGTGACCCATTCCACGCCGATGCCCGTTTCCGCGGTGAACTGGTCGGTATAGCCCTGCATGCGGATCATGTCGCCATTGTTCACGGTGGCGACGGTGATGGTGGTGTCCTGGGCCGATGCAGCCGTTGCGAAAACGCAAAGCGCAAAAGCGCTGGACGCGCGAAGCGCGTTTTTCGGGGACATCCGTATCCTCCCTGATTCTGGATGCTATGTTCGCAAACGCTACGCGCCGCGCCTGCCGTGCGTCAACAGGTTTCTTTACGCGCGTCAAGATCGGCAGTCATACCAACGGTCATTGAGA
>DNSZ01000309.1 GCA_003500165.1 Paracoccaceae bacterium
CCCTCGCGCGGCGCCGTGTCGCCGTCATCTGGGCCATGCTCCAAAGGCGCGAAACGTTCGATCCCGACAGAAAAGCAGCTTGACATCCGCATTACGCACTCCCCTGTTGTGCGGCAAGCCGGGGCAGCACGGCGGCGAGCGCGCGCTCCCACAGCCCGGTTTCGTAGAGAAGGTCGAAGATCGTGTAGCGGCGGCGGATGAATGGGGCCGCGTGCAGGGTGGCGGCCAAGTGCCCCGGGCCGACCCCGATATCGGCGGCTGCGGCGGGTGCGCCGGCGCTGCGCAGCATCGCCGCCATGGCGTCATGGCGCCAAAGCTGCGCGCGCAGGCGGTCCCGCACGGCTGCCCAGCCGTCCTGAATGCGCGCAAGCCGGGCGGCATGGGCTGGCGCATCGGCGTGTTTTGCGGCCGTTTCCGCCCGCGCCCGGGCCGCAATGTCCGGGTCCCCGATCGCGGCATCGAGCGCGGCCAGGCGGGCGTCGAGCGACGGTGCGCGGGCGAGGATGGCGGCACTGTCGAGCGCGGCGAGGTCCTGGCCGAGCAACCAGTCATACAGCGCCAGCACGCTCAGGCAGCCGACCGCCACCGCCGCCCCATGCGACACCTTGCGGCCGCGATGGCGCAGCCCCGCCATTTCCCACAGATGGGCGATCTGATGATCGGCGCCCGAGGCCGGCCGGGAGGAGCCATGCGCCTCCATGGCAAAACCCACGGCGGTCAGCCCGATGAACAGACCGGCGACGGCGTCGGGATCGCCCGCGGCAATCCCCTCGGGGCGCGACAGCCAGTCGGAAAGATGATCCTGAACCAACGGAAAGGCGACGCTGTCGATCGGCTCGACCCCGGCCAGATCGGCAAGGATCCAATCCCCGCCGGCCGGCGACTTGCCGGCCAGATCGGCATAGCCCCAGCTGTTCATCTCGGCCGGGGCCGCCGCGATCACATCAAGATCGGCGATCATGGCAACCGGGGCCCGCACCGGGATCGTGACCTTGAACCCGGCCTTCGACAGCGGCGCGCCGGCGCTTGTGTAGCCGTCCATCGATGCCGCGGTGGCCACAGTCAGATAGCGCCGATCGGTCGCAAAGGCGGCGAATTTCACCAGATCGTTGATCACCCCCGACCCGACGGAGACCGGAAACAGCCCCGGATCGGCCGCCAGCGCGGCGCTGAACGGCTCGGCCTCTTCGACCGATGCCACGGGCAGCGGATCGGCCGGCAGCACGATCTGCCGCACACCGAATCCGGCCGCTTCCAGAGATGCCATGACGGGCGCGCCTGCGGCGGCAAAGCCTGCATCGTCAGCGATCACCAGCGCCGTGCGGGCTTCGGTGCGCCGCGCCGCCATCGCCCCGGTTTCCGCCGCGGCGCCGGGCGCGATCCGCACCTCCCTTGTGGCGGGAGAGCGCGCGACCGCGGGCGCGATCAGCTCCGCGATCTGGTGCTGCCATGGCGCCATGCGACCGCTCCCTCAGCCGCCCGCGGGGCCAAGCGTCCGGCCCGCGGCATCGAACTGGTGGACCCGATGACCGGGCAGGCCGAGGCGCAGCGTGGCCCCCGCTTCTAGCGGTGTGTCGCCGTCGGTCTTGACGACCACCTGCCTCCCATCCGCGGTACTCGCGTAAAGGTAAGTCTCGGCCCCCAGCCGTTCGCGCACCCGGATCGTGGCCTCGACCGCGGGTCCGTTCCCGGTCCCGATCTCGATATGCTCGGGGCGGATACCGATCTTGGCTGCCTCGGGCCGAGGCGCCACCACCGAACCCAACGGACTGTCTACGGGCAGGATATTCATTGCGGGCGACCCGATGAAGCCGGCGACGAATTCGGTCGCAGGGCTGTGATAGACCTGCATCGGGGTGCCGACCTGTTCGACCCGGCCGCCATTCAGAACCACGATCTCGTCGGCCATGGTCATCGCCTCGACCTGGTCATGGGTGACATAGATCATCGTCGCGCCCAGCTCCTTGTGCAGCGCTTCCAGCTCGATCCGCATCTGCACCCGGAGCTTGGCATCGAGATTCGACAGCGGCTCGTCGAACAGGAACACGGCCGGGTTCTTAACGATCGACCGGCCGATCGCGACGCGCTGGCGCTGCCCGCCCGAAAGCTGCGCCGGCTTGCGGTCAAGCAGGTCCTGCAGTTGCAGGATGCGCGCTGCCTCGGCCACCCGGCGGGCCCGTTCGGCGGCAGCGACCCCATTGACCTTCATGCCGAATTCCATGTTTCCGCGCACCGTCATATGCGGGTAGAGCGCGTAGGACTGAAACACCATCGACAGGTCGCGCTCGGCCGGCTCCAGCCCCGTGACATCGCGGTCGCCGATCTCGATGGTGCCCGAATCGATTCCCTCGAGCCCGGCTATGGAGCGCAACAAGGTGGACTTGCCGCAGCCCGACGGCCCGACGAACACCACGAACGACCCGTCCCCGATCCCCAGGGTGACATCGCGCAGGGCGTGCAAACTCCCGTAATACTTGTTGATCTCGGTCAGAGTGACGGTCGCCAACGCTTCGCTCCTTTCCCCGGTCCGGTGCGGCGCCCGGCGGTCCCGCGCAGCTTTTTGCTGTTGACGGCGACCCACAGTTTACATTTGTATCGGCTCAGAGACAAAAGATTGTCAATCGTTTCTCACTGGGAGGAGACACATGAAGCTCAGACAGTTCTTCGGAACCACTGCCCTGACGGCCGCCCTGGCCGCCAGTGCGCCCGCCATGGCCTGGAGCCTGAAAGAAGCCGCCGCGCCCTATGCCGGCACCGAGATCGACGTCGTGTTCCTGCTGCGGCCGGGCTACGAGGCGATCGAGGCGATGCTGCCCGAATTCGAGGAAGAGACCGGCATCACCGTCAACATCATCAAGCATCCGTATGAAAACGCGCTGGGCGAGCAGGTGCGTGATTTCGTGGCCGGCGGCGATCTGGACATCGCGCTGATCGACCTTGTCTGGATCGGCAACTTCGCCGAGAACGAGTGGATCGTGTCGGTCGACGAGATCATGGAGAAATACCCCGACATCATCGATCCCGACCTCGACATGGACGACTTCTTTCCGCTGGTGCTCAATGCATTCGGCGGCTGGAACGGCACCATCTACGGCCTGCCCTTCGACAACTATTCGGGCCTGCTGTTCTACAATCGCTGCATGCTGGAAGAGGCCGGCTTCGACGGCCCGCCCGAGACCTGGACCGATCTGAAGGATGTCTACGGTCCGGCGCTGACCGGCGACGGCAAGTACGCCTTTGCGCTCCAGTCGAAGCGCAACGAGACCCAGTCGGCCGACAGCTTTGCCCGGGTGATCTGGCCGTTCGGCGGCTCGTTCCTCGACGCCGACTTCCGGTCCAACCTGATGAGCGAGGAAAGCCAGGCCGGGCTGAAGTTCCGCCAGGATCTGATGCAGTACATGCCCGACGGCATTGTCGCCTATGACCATGCCGAGACGGTCAACGCCTTTGCCCAGGGCGATGTGGCGATGATCACCGAATGGTCGGCCTTCTACTCGACGGTGGTCAGCCCCGACACTTCGCGCGTGGCCGATTGTGTCGAAATCGCGCCCGAACCGGTGGGCCCGGCCGGCCGCAAGCCCGCGCTTGGCGGCTTCTCCTTGGCCGTGGCCAGCCAGGCCGGCGAGGCCGAACAGGCGGCGGCGTGGCTGTTCATCCAGTGGGCCACCTCGAAGGCCAATGCGGGTGAGTATCTGGAACGCGGCGGCGTGCCGGCGCGGCAATCGGCCTATGCCGATCCGGCCCTGGCCGAGACCTACAAGTTCATCCCCGCGCTGGTGGAAAGCTGGCAGGACGGCGTGCCCGAATTCCGGCCGCGCTTTGCCGAATGGCCCGAGATCACCGAAATCGTCCAGGAATGGGGCACCAAGATGATGCTGGGCGAGGTGACGACCGAGGAAGGCGCCCAGGAGATCGGCGAGCGGATGGAAGCCGTGCTGGAGGATGCCGGCTATTACAGCGGCGACAAGCCGCTGGCGCAGTAGGCGCAGCGGCCGGGGTCGCGCCCAGCGCGGCCCCGGCCCCAACCGGCAGCGGAGGCAGGCAGATGCGCGGCAGGGTGTCCCGGGGCACGATCCTCGCATTCATCGGGCCGGCGGTGGTCGGGCTGGCCGCGGTCGGCATCGCGCCGCTGCTCTATGCGCTGTGGACCAGCCTGCATTTCTTCAACCTGACCAAGCTTCGCCGGGTCGAGTTCATCGGGCTGGAAAACTATGGCACTGTTCTGACCGACCCGGTGTTCTGGCAGGCGCTGGGCCGGACCATGACGCTGCTTGGCATCGCCCTGCCGCTGCAGATCGGGCTGGGGCTGGGCATCGCGCTGATCCTGCACCAGCCCGGGCTGACCCTGCTCAAGACGCTCGCCCGGCTCAGCCTGGTCTTGCCGATGGCCACCACCTACGCCGTGGTCGGCCTTCTGGGCCAGGTGATGTTCAACCAGAAATTCGGGGTGGTGAACCAGCTGATGGGCGGGGCCGATATCAACTGGATCGGCGACCCGACCAACGCGTTCGTCATGATCGTGTTCTGGGATGTCTGGCAGTGGACGCCCTTCGTCGCGCTGGTCCTGCTGGCCGGGCTGACCATGGTGCCGGGCGAGATCGAAGAGGCCGCGCGGCTGGAAACCTCCAACTGGTGGAAGGTGCTGCGCCATGTGCAGCTGCCGTTCCTGGTGCCGGGCCTTGTGGCGGTCCTGATCCTGCGCACCGCCGACACGCTGAAGCTGTTCGACATGGTGTTCACGCTGACCCGGGGCGGCCCAGGTTCGGCGACCGAGTTCATTTCGCTGATGATCCAGCGGGTCGGCTTCCGCGCCTTCGACCAGGGGCTGGCCTCGGCCCAGGCGATCATCCTGCTGATCATCACCATCGTGCTGGCGCAGATCTACATCCGCGTCTTCTACAGGGAAGTCTGAGCGATGGCCGCGCCCCGCACGCGCCCGCTTTACGGTCAGGCGATCCTGCTGATCGCGATCATGCTGTTATGCGTGTTCCCGTTCTACTGGATGGTCACGACTTCGCTGAAGACCCATGTCGTGGCGCTCGAGGCGCCGCCGGTCTGGTTCTTCGAACCGACGCTGGCCAATTACCGCGAAGCGCTGTTCGAGGATGGGGTCTTCCGCAGCCTTCTGAACTCGCTGATCATCGCAATTTGCACCACCGCCCTGGCGCTGGTGCTGGGCGTGCCGGCGGCCTTCGCGCTTGCCCGGTTCGAGTTTCGCGGCAAGAAGGATCTGTGGTTCTGGTTCATCACCAACCGCATGATTTCGCCCATCGTTCTGGCGCTGCCGTTCTTCCTGATCGCGCGCAATCTGGACCTGCTCGACAAGCACATCACGCTCATTCTGATCTATCTGACCTTCAATCTGCCGATCGTGATCTGGATCGTCACAGATCAGTTCCGCGGCGTGCCCTATGACCTTGACGAGGCGGCGCGGCTGGAGGGTGCCTCGCAATGGACCATCATGGCACGCATCTGCCTGCCGCTGGCGATGCCGGGCGTTGCGGTGTCGGCGATCTTCGCCTTCATCTTTTCTTGGAACGAGCTGATGTTCGGGCTGGTTCTGACGCGCACCAACGCCAAGACCGCGCCCGCAATGGCGGTGTCGTTCATGGAGGGCTACAACCTGCCCTATGGCAAGATCATGGCGACATCGACGCTGATCGTGATCCCCGTGCTGATCTTCGCGCTGCTGGCCTCGAAACAGCTGGTGCGGGGATTGACCATGGGCGCGGTGAAATAGCCCGGGTGCTGGGCGATGTCGCGCGCGCCGAAGACCGAGATCATCGACAGCGAAGAGCATCTTCTGGTGCGGCTGGCCTGGGCCTGCGAGGTCGAGGGGCTGACCCAGGCCCGTGCCGCCGACCGGTTCGGCGTGACCCGGCTGCGGGTCAATCGGGCGCTGGCCGAGGCGCGCGCGCAAGGCATCGTCCGGGTGTCGATCAATTCCCCGCTGGCGCCCTGCGTGGCGCTCGAGACCGCGCTGTGCCGCCGCTTCAGCCTTTCGGCGGCGACGGTCGCGCCGGTCGCGGGCACCGATTTCAACCTCTACACCGTGCTTGGCGCCGCGCTGGGTCAGGTGCTGACCCAGATCCTGTCGCGGCCCGAGGTGACGCTGTTCGGGATGGCCTGGGGCAACACGCTGAACATGGCGACCCGGTTCATGGAACCGCTCGACCGGCCCGATCTGGAAATCACCTCGGTCATGGGCGGGCTGACCAAGGGCTCGGATCTCAACAGCTATGAGATCACCACAAGGCTGGCCGATCTGTGCAACGCGCGGCACAGCTATTTCACCGCACCGATCTATGCCGCAAGCCCCGCCAGCCGCGACATCCTGCGCGCGCAGCAGGAATTCCAGGGCTCGATCGACAAGATCCGGCGCGCCTCGGGCCTCGCACTTGCGGCCGGCGCCATGGAGGGGTCGCTGCTGCTCGCCGACGGGCTGCCCGAGGATGTGGCGGCATCCGATCTGATTGCAAAGGGTGCGGTGGGCGACATCGTCGGCTATTTCCTGGATGCCGAGGGCGACCCGGTCGATCATCCGATCAACGACCGGGTCCTCGGCATCGGGCTGGCCGATCTCGACCATCTGCCCAATGTGATCCTGGCCGCCGGCGGGGCGCGCAAGGTGCCGATCATGCTGGCGCTGCTCAAACGCGGCTGTGTCGATCATCTGGTCACCGACGAGATCACCGCGCACGGCCTGATGGCGGCTCGGGAATGAGCGTGTTCGCCGGCATCGATATCGGAACGTCGGGCATCAAGGTCGCGCTGATCGATGCGGATGGCACCTGCCTGGCCAGCGCGGCACGGCCCTGCGCGGTCGACATCCCGCATCCGGGCTGGAGCCAGCAGGACCCCGACCTGTGGTGGACGCTGACTGCAGAAGCCTTCGACGAGCTGGCCGCCATGCGCCCCGATCTGACCGCCCGGCTCACCGGCATCGGCCTGTCGGGGCAGATGCTGGGCCAGGTCCTGATCGACGCCGCAGATCGGCCGACCACGCCCTGCATACTGTGGAACGACCAGCGGTCGCTGGCGGAATGCGCCGAGCTGCTGGACCGGGTCCCCGATATCGGCTGGCGCACCAACGGCCAGCCCGATCCCGGCCTGACCGCGCCCAAACTCCTGTGGCTGGCCAAGCATGCGCCCGAGGCACTCGACAGGGCGGACATGCTGATGCTGCCCAAGGACTATGTGCGGCTGAAGCTGACCGGCGAAAGGGCCAGCGAGGTCACCGATGCCTCGGGCACCCAGATGATGGATTGCGCGACCGGCGCATGGGATGACGAACTGGTGGCGGCGGCGGGCTGGGACTGCGCCCGGCTGCCCGGCCTGCTCCTCCCGGCCGACATGGCCGGTCAGCTCCGCCCCGAGCTGTGCGGGCGCTGGGGTACCCCTTCCATGGTCCCGGTCGCGGCGGGCTGCGGCGACAACTATGCGGGCGCCTTGGGGATCGGGGCAGCCAGGGCCGGGGAGGCCGCGCTCAGCATCGGCACATCGGGGGTCCTCAGCGCGGTCGACAGCCGCTTTCATCCGGCCCCCGACAGGGCCATTCTGACGACACCGCATGCCGTGCCCGGCACCTTTCTGTCGATGGGCGTGGTGATGAGCGCGACGCAGTCGCTGGACTGGCTCGGCCGGCTGACGGACACCCCGCCGGCCGAACTGGCCCGCCGCGCGGGCGAACGGGCGCAGGAAGGGCCGCTGGACCGGCTGCCGGTTGCGCGGCCCGCGATCACCGGCATCCGCACGCCCGACAACCGCCCCGATGCGGCAGGTTTCGTCGGCGGCCTGACGGCGGGCAGCAGCAAGGCCGATCTTGCCTATGCGGTACTCGAGGGCGTCGCATTCCAGTTCTTCGACTGTTACAGCGCGCAGCGCGCGGCGGGCGTGCCGATCGACAGCGTACAGGCGGTCGGCGGCGGCACCCGGTCGGTGTTCTGGGTATCGCTGATCGCGACACTGCTCGACCGGCCAATTGCGATTCCCGAGGGCGGCGACATCGCGGCGTGCCTGGGCGCGGCCCGGCTTGGCCAGGCGGCGACATGCCCGGCCGAGGCCGGCGCCATCCTGGCCCGCAAGCCGCCCGCAGCGGCCACCGTGGCGCCGGTCACGGCCTGGGCGGATGCGCTGGCGGAGCGCTATGGCGCGTTCCGGCGGCTGCCGTTCACGGTGTGACCGGCACGGGTGTTGTGCGGCGCCCGTTGATGGGTCCGTCTGCATAAAGGAACGTGAGGCGACATTCGTTCAGGCCTGGTCGCGCACGCGCATGATGGTCTGTCGGCTGGTTCTGAACTGGCGCGCGATGGCTGATACCAGCTTGCGCTGACGCTGACTCTCGCAGGGGATTCCCATCGGAGCCGATCTCTGATTCTGTGTCGAAAACGACATGGAGGCAGGCATGGGACGCGCTTTGAACTGATGCGGTGGACGCCCCCACCGAGCGGCATCTGGTATGCCATGACGGTTCTATAGAACCAAACGGAGGGTGCATCGATGACGACGGAGATCAAGATCCTGGCTATAGACCTGGCAAAAGGCAGCTTCCAGGTTTGCGCGGTCGGACTGGATGGGGCGGTTCTGGTAAACCCTTGCCTGTCGCGTACGCGGCTGGCGGCGCTTCTCGCCGGGCAGCCCGCCTGTATCGTGGCGATGGAGGCCTGTGCCACGTCGCCCCATTGGGGCCGGGTGGCGCAGCGGCACGGTCATGATGTGCGACTTGTCCCGGAGGCCTACGTGAAGCCGTTCGTGAAGCGCCAAAAAAACGATCGCGCGGACGCAGAAGCCATCGCGGAGGCGGCCTTACGCCCGACCATGCGCTTCGTGGCGGTGAAGGGCGCTGATACCAACGGTCATTGAGAGGGACCGTTCGCCGCCTCCGCGATGGCTTCTGCGTCCGCGCGATCGTTTTTTTGGCGCTTCACGAACGGCTTCACGTAGGCCTCCGGGACAAGTCGCACATCATG
>DNSZ01000154.1 GCA_003500165.1 Paracoccaceae bacterium
GGCCGAGGGCCAGCTCTCGCTCGCCTCGAAGATGATCAACAGCCAGGTCATCAACCGGCTGGTGCGCGCCTATCTCGACGGCGAACGGGACGCAGCGGCGACGGTCGCGGCGATGAACGAAGAACTCGCCAAGATCGAGTAGGCGGCGCGCGGGGCGTGCGGTGTCGGTCATGGCGTGGGGCAGGGGGGCAGGCCGAACCGCCCGCCCCGCGCGCCGCCTACTCGATCTTGGCGAGTTCTTCGTTCATCGCCGCGACCGTCGCCGCTGCGTCCCGTTCGCCGTCGAGATAGGCGCGCACCAGCCGGTTGATGACCTGGCTGTTGATCATCTTCGAGGCGAGCGAGAGCTGGCCCTCGGCCACGCCCCAGCGTTGCGCGACATCGAGGCCGCCGACGATCTCGTCGATCATCGCCGGGTCGTAAAGCTCGGCCAGCGGCGCCTTGCGGTCGACGCCCACGGGCAGCGCGGCCCAGGCCTCGACAAACGCGGTGGGATCGTCGGCGGTGCCGCGGCGCACCGGAAACTTGCCCTCGGGCGCGATCGACAGCGTCTGGGCATAGCCGTCATCCATCGAGAACTCGACGAATTGCATCGCCGCATCGGTGTCGGCATCGTTGGTGATGCCGAAATAGCGGATATCGGCCCAGGCGGCGCCATCGGGGTTCGACGGGCCGGCAAAGTTGGTCACGATCCCGGTCTTCGAGGCAAGCTCGGTCGAGGTCGGATCGTCGTTGATCGTCGGCGGCGCGCTGTCGCGCAGCCCGGCCAGTTCATCGAGGATGAAAGGCGACCAGATGATCATTGCCGCGTTGCCTGAGAAATAGAGCGTACGGGACTGATCCCAATACAATTCTCCTGGCGGCGACGCATCCGCGATGGCCTTGTAGAATTCGAGAACCTCGGTCGTCGCGGCCGCGTCGAGCGGGGCGAAACCGTCGGCATCGACCGGGCTCACGCCATTGGCCAGAAAGACATGCTCCAGCACCTGGCTCATGAAATTCTCGTCGACCTTGGTGGCGGCGACGAAGCCGAACATCTCGGGCGGGTTGTGCAGCGCGGCAAGCGCGGCCGTCACGTTGTCATAGCTGGTCGGCGGCGCCAGACCGGCCGCGTCGAACAGATCCCTGCGGTAGACGATCATCTGGGTCCAGCCATCGACCGGGACCGAGGCGACGCCGTCCTCGACCGCGGCCATCGCCAGCGCGCCCGGGGCGAAGGTCTCGCGCCCCAGCGCCTCGACCACATCGGTGGCCGCACCGGCATCGAGAATGCCGGCCTCGTACCAGGGCAGCGCATATTGCAGCGTGTGATAGATCACATCGGGCAGATCGCCCGCCGCATAGGCCGCGGTGGCGCGCGTGCCGAGGTCACTTTCGGAGACCGGAATGACCTCGACCGCGATGCCGGTCTCGGCCTCGAACGCCGCGGCCATCTCTTGCTGCTTGGCCAGTCGTTCGGGCTGCTCCTCGGTGGTCCAGAAGCGCAGATCGGCGCTGGCCGCACCGGCGGCGAGAAAGCCCGCCAGGGCTGTGGTGGCGGCGAATGCGGTGCGGGCCCGTCCTGTGGCCATGCTCATCGGTGTTCCTCCCGTGACTTCTGTGCCGACGCCGTCCGGTTCGGAGGGTCGGTCTGGTTGATGGCGCCAAGGTTCGGCGGCGGGTTGTCCGTTGTCAACGGCTTCGTCACCTCGAAGACCGGGATCGAGGGTGATCCCCGGAACATGGACATTAATTTAACATAATATCTATTATGCGCGCGTTTGGCAGCTCAGCCGCCCGGCACCCGTCAACCCCTATAAAGCGCGGACCCGAGGATTTATAGCGCGAACGCGCCCCGCGGGACTGGTCACTTATGACAGTATCTATCAAGGAGCCGGTCGCGGGGCCGCGCTCGCGCCCTGCGGGCGCGGCACAGCCCGCGCCGGCTCTCTCATCACTTCCGCCGGCATCGACCCGTCAGGCGTCCATTCGTCACTGACCGCCTCACATCCGCGCGGGATGACCCGACCGCCAAAGACGACGACCGTGCAACCAGGCGGCCGACCAGGCGCCGGCATGAAATCTCCGGCAGAACCATCAGCCACGCAAGAAGCACGCGAGATCGCAGCATCGACGCCACCGTTGCCGCGAAGCTGGCCGAACGCCCACCAACCGCCGCCGACAACGAGACACAGCCCGCCTAACCCACCGAGAAGCTGTGCCCGTGGCAGCCTGCGCTTGTCCGTATGTTCGACCGCGCTCTCATAAAGGCCGAACAAGCGTTTGTCTTGACTGACAACCTTGCGACGAGCACTGCGCCGGTCCTGAACCGGGTCGGGCGACAGGTTGACGCCGCCCAACTCGGAAACGACCGCCCGACGCATCCCCCAAACCCGGAAAAGATGAACGTGGCGGTCGATCAGATCGTGCAAATGCCGGTCGATCAGCCGCGGCCCCTGCGTGATCAGAACGAAGTCCAGGGCGCGGTGCCGGTGCGTCTCGAAGCCCGAGATATAGGCAGGAACTGCAGCCATCGAATTGCGCGGCGGGAAAGCCCGCTGGCACTCGTCGAGCACGATCAGCGCGCCATCGGGCAACGTCTCCCAGGCCCGGGCATCCGCGACGGCGTCCCCACTGTCACCGACCGGAAGCGCGCCGACCGAAGGATCGAGGCCATCGACATTGCAGAACACGACCCGGCCGGCCCGCACGGCCGCGAGGACCTCACCGAGCGCCCAAAGCGTCTTGCCGGCGCCAGGCTTCCCGGTGACGAGCGTGATCGCCATCAGCCCAACCGGGCCAGCCTGCTCAGGACCATCATCGCCAGGTTCACGCCATAGGCCGCGAAGATGATCGAGAACGCCACATCGATCCGCGCGAGGCCGAGCAGCCCAACCACGGCGGCCGGCGCCCCGGTCACCTCGTCCTGAACCTGCGACCAGACCCAGGACAAGAGCGCCTCCATTCCAAGGAACACCACAACCCCGAAGCCAAGGCCGAAGATCACCCAGCGCACAATCGCACCGATCATGCCGCCGGTCAGAAAGATCAGAAGCCAGGGCATGAGCTCCCCCCTAAACCTGCCGCGATCCGAAGATGATGCCGGCGCCGGCGATCAAGGCGACGATCACGACCCAGCGACCGAGAGCCGCCGCAACTTCGCACATGGCCGAGAACGGCACATCGAAGCTCCCGAGCGCACCGAAGTCGAGGCTCTCGTCTGCGGGGCAGGAAGCAGGCAGCCAGGACCCATCGCTCCAGAGATTGCCCGGAAGCTCGACGCTCTGTTGCGGCATGTCCGGCCCATCACCGAAACCCGTTGCGCCATTCCAGGGGCAAGGCTGGTCGATGCCACATTCCGGCCACCCCGGATCGCCGCCGGGATCGGGATCGCCCGGGCTGGTGCCTCCATCCGGATCGAAATCCGGCCAATTCTCAACAATCCACCACTCGGCAGGCGCAGGCCGGTATTGCGGCAGCGGGTCGTCCCCAATAACAATTCTGGTCCTCTGTCCATACGCCGCAACCTGATCCATCATCAGCGCCGCGAGATCGCAAGCAAAGAAGCACGGCGGCGGCTCATCCGTAGGCCACCAACGGATATTGCAGTAAGCGTCCATCGAAAAACGAGTGTCTCCACACCGGCCCGTGTCACTGATCGCAGCAAAGCTCCCCGACCCCATGGAAAGACACGCCGCCCGCCTCTCCGCATCCGGATAAGCGCACATGCTGTAACTGCAGCTAATCGTTCCACCGGGGCACCCATAACAATAACTGCTAGAGTCGAACAGGCAATCCTCCGGCTCACCGCACGGATTAAGCCGGCCCTCACCATCGACCCCGGGAGGCTCGCACTCCTCAGCGTAGCTTGGGCAAGACCACAAATCCGCGGGTTTGCAATAACGATAAATCCAGCAAGCATAATCGAAGCCCTCGAAATATGAACGCGGCACCTGCCCAAGATAGCTATTCGCGTAATCGCATTGCCTGATCCAATCCCCGAAATAGTGCAACGTATGATCCAGCGTAATCCAATCGCCATTCGGCGTCTGGTAAGGCTCATCGAGTTCGTAGACGACGAGGCAATGCTCCGCTTGCGTCTTGAAGCACTCGACCTCGGCGTAATCCGGCGGGCCGCCGTAACAGGTCACGCCGTCAGGCAGTAAGGACGAGCCATAACGCGAAACCCCAAACAGCCAGATAGATAAACCCCGTGCAGTCCATGCTTTCGCCTCGGAAAAAGGCGGGGGACCGCGAGGCCCCCCGCCAAGAGATCACAAACCGATTGCGCGACGCGCCCAGCGGAAAGTGACATACACGACCACGACCCCGATAACCGCCAGGCCGACAGTCGTAATCGTCGCCGCAATCCCATCGATGGAAGCCACCAGGGCCGCAACGTCATCCTCTGTCATCTCTTACGCCTGCTCCAGCGTGAGGCCGCAAACCGCTTGATCGCCCGGAAAAACCGGCCTCGCGTGGACACCGTCACCCACCGGTCTTGCCCGAACCGGCGAACCAATCCGGTTTCGCTGTCAAATAGCCGCGAACCTGAAGCTGCCCCTTCTCGGTAACGAGTATCTCGCCGAGCGGGATCGCACCTTGCGCACCGGATGCAATCCGCCAATCCTTGTCCACCCGCATCGAGGTTGCCAAAGGAATGCCCATCGGCCCGACGCCGAAGATCACGATATCGACGCGGTCGAACTTGAATTCGTCGGGCGTGCCTTCCTTCACGACAACGTGCTCGACATCGGACGCGACCACCGCCCGAACCGTTACCGGCGTATCGATCTTTTCCATCTTGCCTCCTTACCGGCCATCCGGCCGAACAAGCCGCAGCGTCACCACGGCGACGAGCTCGCCGGCCGAGGACGACCGGGATCGGACACCACCGAGACCAACAAGCGACAGAACAGGCAGCCCCGAACGGGACCGCTGCATCCCTTCCAGCGAAAGACCGCCAACCACGACGCTTTGCCCGTCCGTGACCCGCAGGCTTGTCGCGACGGTCCGGGTGCGAAAGGTCGGCGGCTGCGCACCATCGGGAACGGTAAGCTCGAGCTCGAAGCGCGCGCGGATCGAACCATCGGCGAGCGCATCGACATCGACCGTCAGGACGACGCCAGTTGACCGATAGATGACCGCTTGCGTGACCACGCCCGTCTCCGAGATCACCGACGATTCAATCGGGACCTGGTCGCCCGCAACAAGCTCCGCCCGCTCGCCACTGGCAACAACCACCGACGGACTCGCCACCACAACACCGGACCCCGCATCGACCGTGGCCGCAACCGCCAGAGCATGACTGCCGAAGGGCAGCACGAGCGACCCGTCGCCGACCGACCAGGACCCCTCGAACGGCGCCAGCGCGGCCGCAACGGACAACCCATCGCTGCGCTGCCAGTCGATCATCGTCGCCTCGTGTGTGGATGCCCCCTGTTT
>DNSZ01000150.1 GCA_003500165.1 Paracoccaceae bacterium
TGCCCCACCCGCCCGCTGCCGAACCACAGGGTCGGCGGCCGGGCGGGTGGGGCAAGGGCGCAACACGGCGACCGCATCGCGCCCGGATCCTAGTCGCTGGCGCGCTGGCGCGCGTCTTCGAGCTGCTTGATATCGGCCTCGCTCAACTGCGGCCGGTCGACCAAGATCGTCAGCTTCTCCAGCGTCGCCGTCAGCGGGAACGGGGGCGTGTAGTCGGTGTCGTAGACGCCGGTGAGCGTGTCGGAGCCCACATCGAAGGATTCGTCCCACTGCAGGATGGTGGGAATGGTGTTCTTCATCTCCTTCGTGTCGACGACCGTGCCGTTCACGCTGAGCGTGCCGGTGCCGCCCTGACCAAGCCCGCTGGTGCTGCCATAGGCCAGCGTGCCTGCGCCCAGACCGTCATACTTGAAGTCGAACGCCAGCGTATGCTTGCCAGCCGTCAGGGCGTCCGTGCCCTGCCATTGGATGCGCTCGAGGTTCAGCATGTTCCAGGTGAACGTGGGCTTGCCATCGAGCAGGTAGAAGCCATAGCCCGCGAACCGCCCGCCCGAGGTCACGATCATGCCTTCGGCGCCGCCCTCGGGCACCTCGATCTCGGCCGTGATCGTGTAGGAACTGTTCAGGAGCGACGGCGAGTCGCCCTGCGGCAGCCCCGTCATCGGGCGCGTATAGACGAACTCGGTGCGGCCCGCGGTGATGTTCGGCCGCGGCTGGGCAAGCCGCGACGTGACCGACGCATCGAGCGGGAAGACCTGATACTTCGCGGCCTCCTGCATGAAGATCGCCTTGAGCTCCGCGACCTTTTCAGGGCGCTCGGCGGCAAGGTCGTTCTGCTGATTGATGTCGGTCGTCAGGTCGTAGAGCTCGAAAACCTGATTGTTCAGCGGATCGGGGTTCGGCGTCTTGGGCGTTTCCCAGGGCATCCGGTTCACCTTGGTGCTCAGCCACCAGCCCTCGTGATAGAGCGCCCATTGCCCCATCATCTCGAAATACTGGGTGCGCCGGCGGCTCGGGGCATCGGCATTGTCCGCATCGAAGGTATAGGCGAAGCTGATGCCTTCGATGGGCGATTGCACGATCCCGTCGACCGCGAGCGGCTCGGCGATGCCGGTGACCTCCAGAAGGGTCGGCACCACATCGATCACATGCAGGAACTGGTCGCGCTGCCCGCCCTTGTCGGTGATCCCGTTGGGCCAGGCCACGACCATGTTCTGCCGCACCCCGCCCAGCCGGTTGGCGTTCTGCTTGAAATAGTCGAACGGCGTGTCGAAGGCCCAGGACCAGCCGGCCGACATGTGGTTATAGGTCGCCTCGGTGCCCCATGCGTCATACCATTGCAGCTGGGTCTCGGCGGGCATCTCGGCGATGCCGTTGAACCAGGCGACCTCGTTCGGCGTGCCCATCGGGCCGCCCTCGGCCGAGGTGCCATTGTCGCCGTTGACATAGATGACAAGCGTGTCGTCGAGCCGGCCGAGATCGTCGATGGCGTCCACGACGCGGCCGATTTCGTGGTCGGTATAGGCAGCGTATGCCGCGAACACCTCGACCTGCCGGATGAACAGCCGCTTCTCGTCGTCGGTCAGCTGATCCCACGGCTCAATCTTGTCGGCCGGCCAGGGCGTCAGCGTCGCGCCCTCGGGCACCAGGCCAAGTTTCTTCTGGTTGTCGAATATGGTCTGGCGCAGCGCCTCGTAGCCGTCGTCAAAGAGTTCCATCGCTTCGATCTTTTCCACCCATTCCCGGGTCGGGTGGTGCGGCGCATGGGTGGCGCCGGGGGCGTATTTCACGAAGAACGGTTTTGCCGGGTCGATCTGATGCATCCGCGTGATCCAGTCGATCGCATCGTCGGCCATGCCGGTGATCAGGTTCCACTCCGGATCGCCGTCGAACGGATAGATCTGGGTGGTGTTGCGGAACAGGTTCGGCTGCCACTGGTTGGCGTCGCCTCCGACAAATCCGTAGAAATACTCGAACCCCATGCCGGTCGGCCATTGGTCGAACGGCCCCGATTGGCTGGCGGCGAAGGCCGGCGTGTTGTGGTCCTTGCCGAACCACGAGGTGTTGTAGCCGTTCTCCAGCAGAATCCGGCCGATCGTCGCCTTGTCGCGGGGGATGATGGAGTTGTAGCCGGGGAATCCGGTCGACTGCTCCGAGATCACGCCGAAGCCCACCGAATGGTGGTTGCGCCCGGTGATCAGCGCCGCCCGCGTCGGCGAGCACAGGGCGGTCGAATGGATGCTGGTATAGCTCAGCCCCGCAGCGGCCAGCTCGTCCATCGTGTCGGTGGGGATCACGCCGCCAAAGGTGCTCGGCACGCCAAAGCCCGCATCGTCAAGGATGATCAGCAGGATGTTCGGCGCATCCGCCGGCGGGATGACCCGCGGCGGCCACCAGGCGGTGGAGTCGCCGACCGTGTCGGCGACGGTGCCGCCAAAGGCCGGCGGCTGGGGCGGCAATTGCCGCCCGTCGATGGTGGCGGTGGCACCGGGCGCACCGGACGCGCTGTCGGCCGGCGCCGGGGCGGCCGCCTGCAGGGTCAGCATGGCTGCCGCCAAAGCGGCGGCGGATCGGTTCGGCATCTTGCGCTTTCCTTTCGTCTCTGGCGGCCGGACGCAGGGGCGCGGCCGCGGGCATGGCGGGGTCCGGCCAGGCCAGACCCGATCTTGCGGGCGACGGTGCCATATCGGCCCTTGGCCAAAGCTTGATGCAGATCAAGTTTTGCACCGGCATTTGACTTTGCGGGCCAAAGCGTGGGACGCTTTGTTCCCAAATGTCATGGCGCAAGCGATTCCCCTGATCCGTGCCGCGGCGATCGCGCCGATGCGCCGCTGGCTGTGCGCGACCGGCCGCGATCCCGCCCCCTATCTGGCGCAGGCGGGGCTCGACTGGGTGCCGGCGGACGATCCCTTCGTTCCGGTCCCGTTGCGCGGCGCTGTCGGCCTGCTGGCAGCCGCGGCGCAGACAGGCGGCCCCGACACGCCATGGCTGATGCTGCACGGGCAGGGCAGCGTCGATCTGGGCTTTGTCACCGTAGCCGCCTTTCGCGGCCCCACCCTGGGCGACGGGCTGCGGCGTATCCGCCGTGCAATGCCCTGTCATTCGACGCATGAGGTGTTCACGGTCGAGGATCGCGGCGGCGCCCTGCATGTCGGCGATGGCTGGGCGGTCAGTCTGGGCGAGGACGGCGTTCTGCATCTGGTCCAGCAATACGTGGCTGCGCTGGCCGACATGATCTGCTCCGTGGTGGGCGACCGGCCCTGCCTTGCCCGGATCCGCATGGTCCCGCACCCCGGGGTCGGGTTCGCGCATCTGCGGCCCTGGCTGGGCGACAGGGTCGAGGCGGCGCCGGACCGCGCGCTCGACTTGCAGATCGATGCGGCCATGGCCGCGCGGCCGGTGCCGCCCGATTTGCGCGCCCGGGCCGACGCGCGGGCGCCGGCCGGGCGGTGTCCCCTGTTGCGCGGGCAGACCCTGTCGGACGATGTCGCCACCCTGGTCACGGCGATGCTGCCGCACCGGACGCCGCAGGCCAGCGACGCGGCCGCGGCCGCGGGGCTGAGCGTGCGCAGCTTGCGCCGGCGCCTGACGGCACAGGGCGGCACGTTTTCGGGGATTGTCGATCGCAGCCGCGCGGGCATCGCGCTGGACCGGCTGCAGGGCCCGGACCCGCCGTCGCTGGGCGCGCTGGCGTCCGAACTCGGCTATGCCGATCAGGCGACGCTGAGCCGCTCGGTGCGCCGCTGGACCGGTCAGACCCCGCGGGCCATTCGCAACGCGGCCGTTGCCGCGGCGCAGCCGGCCGGCGGGCCGGCCCCCGGCCGCCGCGACGGCGAGATGCCTTGCGCGAAACCCGCGCTTGCGGCATCCTTGGAACGGTGAACCTGCCTCCACGGGTCCAGGGACGATCGGGGCGGCGCCATGGCCGGGACGATCTTTCGCGCAGTCGGTCTCAGCCGCGTCTATCAGACGGGCGGCGGGGCGGTGCACGCGCTCGACGGCATCGATCTGGAGATCGAGGCCGGCGCCTTGACCGTGCTGCTGGGCCCCTCGGGCAGCGGCAAGTCGACGCTTCTGAACATCCTTGGCGGGCTCGACCGGCCAAGCGCCGGCCAGGTCTGGTTCCGGCAGACCGATCTGACCGGGCTGCGCGACCGGGACTTGACCCGCTATCGGCGCGACCATATCGGCTTTGTCTTTCAGTTCTACAATCTGGTGGCCAGCCTGACGGCGCGGGAGAACGTGCAACTGGTCACCGATGTGGCGCCCGATCCGATGGCCCCGGCCGATGCGCTGGGCCTTGTCGGGCTTGGCCATCGGCTTGACCATTTCCCGGCCGAGTTGTCGGGCGGCGAACAGCAGCGCGTGGCGATCGCCCGCGCGCTGGCCAAGCGGCCCGATGTGCTGCTGTGCGACGAGCCGACCGGCGCGCTCGATTCCGCGACCGGGGGCCAGGTCCTGCAAGTGCTCGACGACGTCAATCGCGATCTGGGGACGGCGACCGTGATCATCACCCACAACGCCGCAATCCGCGAAATGGCGCATCGGGTGATCCGGTTTCACGACGGCCGGATTGCGGGGGTCGAGGCGAACGCCACCCGCAAGCGCCCCGACGAGATCGCCTGGTAACCCCGATGCACGCGCTCGACATCAAGCTGTTGCGCGACTTTCGCCGGCTCTGGGCACAGGCGCTGGCGATCGCGCTGGTGCTGGCCTGCGGCGTGCTGGTCGTGCTGACCGCCTTCGGCATGTATGGCGCGCTGGAAACCACGCGCGCCGCCTATTACGAACGCCAGCGCTTTGCCGATGTGTTCGCCGAGGCAAACCGCGCGCCGAACAGCCTGCTGCCCGCCCTGGCGGCCATCGACGGCGTGCTGGGCGTGGATGCGCGGGTATCGGGGCTGGCCACGCTCGATGTGCCGGGCGGCGTGCCGCTGGCGGTCGGGCAGGTGCTGTCGCTGCCCGCAGATGACGGCGAGCTCAACCGGCTGGTGCTGCGCGCGGGCCGGATGCCCGAACCGGGCGCGACCGATCAGATCGTGGTGAACGCCCCCTTTGCCGAGGCGAACGGGCTGCGGCCGGGCGACAGGCTGACGGCAAATCTGGACGGCCGCCAACGCGTGCTGACGGTCACCGGAACGGCGCTGTCGCCCGAATTCATCTACACCATCGGGCCCGGCGCGCTGATGCCCGACAACCGCCGTTTCGGCATATTGTGGATGCCGACAGCGGCGGCGGCGGCGGCTTTCGACATGGAAGGCGCGTTCAACAAGCTCGCATTGCGGCTTGCCGCCGGCGCCGACACGCCGGCGGTGATCGCGGCGGTCGACCGGCTGCTGGACCCCTATGGCGGTCTTGGCGCCCATGGCCGCGACCTGCAGGTGTCCAACAGCTTCATCGATGCCGAGCTTCAGCAGCTGCAATCGACGGCCTGGGTCCTGCCGCCGGTGTTCTTTCTGGTCGCGGCGTTTCTCGTCAACATGGTGATCGGGCGCATCGTCGAGCTGGAACGGGCCGAGATCGGGCTTCTGAAGGCGCTCGGCTACCGCGACCGGGCGGTGCTGGGACATTATCTGCTGCTGGCCGGGCTGATCGCGCTGACGGGCATCGCGATCGGCTGGATCGTGGGCAGCTGGCTGGCCGCGCAGACCGCCGCCCTGTACGCCACCTTCTTCGACTTTCCGTTCCTGATCCACACCGTCTCGCCGGCGGTCTATGGCCTGTCCGCGCTGTTGGGGTTGGCCGCGGCCGGGTTCGGCGCGGCGCACAGCGCCTGGCGGGCGGCGCGGCTCGCCCCCGCCATCGCCATGGCCCCGCCGGCCCCGCCGCGCTTTTCGCGCGGGCTGGCTGACCGGATGCTGACCCGGCTGGCGCTGCCGCAGACCGCGCTGATGGTGCTGCGGGGGCTTCTGCGCTGGCCGGTGCGGGCGGGGCT
The DNA here is from genome assembly GCA_003500165.1 of Paracoccaceae bacterium. Lineage (GTDB taxonomy): Bacteria > Pseudomonadota > Alphaproteobacteria > Rhodobacterales > Rhodobacteraceae > UBA10424. Next base: position 5,936 of record DNSZ01000150.1, read on the forward strand.
TTCGTCGCTTGGCCTGGCGGCGTCGGTCGCGGTGGTGGTCGCGGCGGGATACCTCGACGACGCGCTGGAACAGCTGATGGATGTGTCATTCCGCGCCGCCAGCCGGCAGGACGCCACCGTCATCCTGAGCCATGAGACCGGAATCGCCGCGCTTGGCGGGGTCGCGCGGCTTCCGGGCGTGCTCCATGCCGAACCGCAACAGGATCACGCGGTGATCCTGCGCCACGGCCCCCGGGAAAAGCGGGTCGGCCTGCAGGGCCTGCCGGCATCGGCCGATCTGACGCGCACGGTGGATGCCCAGGGCAATCCGGTGTCGCTGCCCCGGGCCGGGCTGGTGCTGCCCGAGCGGCTGGCGCGGCAGCTGGATGTGGCGCCGGGCGACACCGTGGAGGTGGCGTTTCTGACCGGCACAAGGCGTCGCATCGACGTGCCGGTCGCGGATACGGTGACGCAGTATTTCGGTCTGACCGCCTTCATCGACCTGGCCGCGCTCGACCGGTTGCTGGGCCAGTCGCCGCGCATGACCTCGGCGCAGGTCGCGCTCGACCCTGCCGCGACGAGCGCGTTCGAGCATGCGCTGGCCGATGTGCCGGGCGTCGCCGGGGCCGCGATGATGACCGATATCCGGCGGGTGTTCCGCGAGACCCTGCAGCACAATGTCGCCATCATGACGACGATCTATGTCACCGTCGCCATGCTGATCGCGGTCGGCGTGGCCTATAATGCGGCCCGCATCCAGCTCTCCGAACGCGCCCGCGAACTGGCCAGCCTGCGCATCCTGGGCTTCACCCGGGCCGAGGTGTCGCTGGTCCTGCTGGGCGAGACGGTGTTGCTGGCGCTGGTCGCGCAGCCGCTTGGCTGGGCCATGGGCGCCGGGCTGGCGGTGGCGATGACCGCGGGCTTCGAAAGCGATCTGTACGCGATCCCCCTGGTGCTGGAACCCGCGGCCTTTGCCCGGGCCAGCCTGGTGGTGCTGGCGACCAGCCTGGGCGCGGCGCTGATCGTGCGCCGCCGGATCGACCGCATGGACCTGGTCGCGGTCATGAAGACAAGGGAGTAGGCCGATGCGATTGCCGATACGCGCGATCATCCTGGGCGGGCTTGGCGCCGTGGTGCTGGGCGGGCTTGTCGCGGTCGCCATCTACACCCCGCCGGTGCCGGCGGACCTTTATGTCGCAACACGCGGTCCGATGGCGGTGACGGTCGAGGCCGAGGGCGAAACCCGGGTGCGCGATATCTACGAGATCGCCGCGCCGGTCGCGGGTGTGGCCCGGCGCGCACCGGTCGAGGCCGGCGATCCGGTGATCGCGGGCCAGACGGTGGTCGCCGAGGTCGATTCGGGCATCCCGGCATTCCTCGACGATCGGGCGCGGGTCCAGGCCGAGGCCGCGATCCGCGAGGCCGAGGCCGCGATCGACGTGGCGCGAAGCGAACGCCGCCAGGCCGAAGAGGACCTGTCCTATGCCAGCACCCAGCACGACCGGGTGCAGCGCCTCGTGGAGCGCGGGGCGACCTCGCTGACGCGGCTCGAGGATGCAAGCCAGGTCGTGGCGGCGAAACGCGCCGCGCTCGAGACGGCGCAATCCCGGCTGGCGATGGCGGAAAACGCGCTCGACCGGGCGCGGGCAATGCTGATCGAGCCGGGCGCGGATGGCGATGGCGACGGGCCCTGCTGCCTGGAGATCACCGCGCCGATCGACGGTGTGGTGTTGTCGGTCGCCGTCGAAAGCGAGCGCCCGGTCGCCGCCGGCACGCCGCTGGTGGCGGTCGGCGATCTTGCCGATATGGAGATCGTCGCCGATGTGCTGTCGGCCGATGCGGTGCGGCTGCCGGCCGGCGCGCCCGCGCGGGTCCTGCGCTGGGGCGGCGAGGGCGCGCTCGCGGCGCGGCTCAACCGGGTGGCGCCGGTGGCGCGCAGCGTCGTGTCGGCGCTGGGGATCGAGGAACAGCGCGCCGATGCGATCTTCACCCTGGTTTCGCCGCCCGCCGACCGGCCGGGATTGGGCCATGGCTATGCCGTGTGGCTGGAGATCGTCGTCTGGCGCGGCGAGGATGTGCTGCAGGTTCCGGTCAGCGCGCTGTTCCGGCGGGATGGCGACTGGGCGGTGTTCGTCGTCGATCCGGAGGGGCGGGCCCGGGAACGCGCGGTGACACTGGGCCGGCGCGCCGCCACGATGGCCGAGATCCGCCAGGGTCTGTCGGCGGGCGATCGGGTGATCCTGCATCCCGGCATCGCGATTACGGATGGCACCCGGATCGTCGACCGGGCCGAGGTGCGCTGATCGGAGGGGGTGGCGCCCCGCCCGGGAGGGGCGAGGCGCCGGTCGCTTTGGGGTTTGCAAGCAGCGTGCCGGCCTTTTCACCGGCCCGACCCGGATGCCAGAATAGGGTTGAGAGAGGGTTAATGGCAGGCTGCAATGAGCGTGACTCATTGCAGCTGGCCCGCTTCCGGGCTCCGCCTGCCCGCCCGACCACCAACCTTATACCAAGCTGCAATGAGCGTGACTCATTGCGCCTTGGTATTATACCAACGGTCATTCTCAATGACCGTTGGCATGCCGTGCCGAGGGGCCGCGAGCACCCGGGATGGCGGTGTCGACTGGCCCGGCGTGTCGGAAACGGCCGCTAGATCAGCCCGTATTGCGCGGCCTTGTTGCGCAGAAAGGGCAGGCCCTGGCCGATCACCGTCTCGGCGCTGTCGGCCACGGGCCGCCAGACCGACAGCCCATGGGCGATTTCGGGCGGCATGTTGATGAAGCTTTCCATCGCCAGCCCGCCATCGAACCCGATCGCGGCGAGTGTCGCGAAAACCCCGTCCCAGTCGCAATTGCCCGCCCCCGGCGTGCCGCGATCGGATTCCGACAGGTGGACATAGCGCAGATGATCGCGGCCCGCGATGATGCCGTTGCCGATGCCGCGCTCCTCGATATGCATGTGGTAGGTGTCGAGGTGCAGGAACATGTTGGACGCGCCGATCCGTTCGATCATCGCCACGCCCTGGGCGGCGGTGTTGATCAGATGGGTTTCGTAGCGGTTGACCGGCTCGATCCCGAACAGCAGGCCGTGCCGCTGCGCGATGCCCGCCGCGGCGTCGAGCGCGCGCGCCACATTGTCGAGTTCGGCCGGGGTTGGCGGGGCGCCGCTGCGCTCGCCGATCCCGCCATAGGTCACGCCGGTCAGCGCCTCGGCGCCCAGCCCGGCCGCCTTTTCGATGGCAAGGCGCAGGAAGTCGACTGCCGCCTGCGGATCGCGCGAGGCCCAGGCGCGCTCGGGCAGGCCCAGCGAACAGACCGCGGGCAGCGCGGCCTTTTCGAGCAGCGTGCGGCCCAGGGCGGCATCCGTGCCCGCCGGGTCGAGCAGGGCGATCTCGATGAAATCCATCCCCGCCGCATTTGCCGCCGCGATGGCCCGTGCGGCGCCGTCGGCATCCCACGACATGGTCCACATGCTGGTGTGCACCCCAAAGCCCTTCATGTCCTCGATCCCCCACGCGATCCAAGTCGAGGGTTCGTTACCAGACCCCCGTCGGGTGAGGCCAGAGACATCGACCGATCATGGCCGTCTGTTGGTATGCCCAAGCGCCCAAGGGGTGCGACGCGGTCAGGCCGGGCCGGTTGCCGTGCCGCGGTCGCCAGCGGGCCGCGCCCCGGCCCTCGCGGGCCTTGGCGCGGCTGGCACCGGAGCGGCGGCGGATCGCTCCTGGGTGCGATCCGCTCAGGCCGCGCCGGCGGCTTCGCCGGGGTCGCGTGACCCGGGCGGGAGCGTGGCGAACACCGTCTCGAGCACCGCCGCGATGGCGGCGCGCTTGACCGGTTTGCTCAGGTAGTGATCCATGCCGGCGGCCTGAAACCGCTCGGCGTCGCCCTCCATCGCATGGGCGGTCAGCGCGATCACGGGGGTATGGCAAAGGCCGCGCGCCGCCTCGATCTCGCGCAGCTTTGCGGTTGCCGCGATGCCGTCCATCACCGGCATGGAGATGTCCATGAAGACAAGGTCGGGCGGTGCCGCGGCAAAGGCCTGCACCGCCTCGGCGCCATCGCCGGTCATCGCGATGCTGGCGTCGAGCCCGTCGAGCATCTTGCGCAGGACAAGCTGATTGGTGCGGTTGTCTTCGGCCACCAGGATGGCCAGCCGCCGCGGCGCCCGGGGCAGCGCGGTGCCGCGCGCGGCGCCCCCGGTTGCGGCGGGCGCCCGGCCACCGCCGGCCAGCGCGGCCACCAGATCGGCGCGCAGAACGGGTTTCTGCAGGCAGGCGGCGAACAGCCCGGCGTCGCCATCGGTGCCGCGCGCCGGCCCCGCGCCCGAGGACAGCAGCAGGATCGGAGTGGTATTCCCGGCCGCGCGCAGTGCCCTTGCCAGCGCGACCCCGTCCATGCCCGGCATCAGATGGTCGGTCAGGATCAGGTCGAAGCCGCCCGCCTGCGCCGCCTCCAGCGCCGCGGCGCCGCTGGCGCAAGCGGTCACCGCGATGCCCATCTGACCGAGTTGCCGGGCGAGGATCGTGCGGTTGACCTCCAGATCGTCGACCACCAGCGCGCGTTTCAGACTTGTCGGCAGGGGTGTGGGCGGGTGTGCCTCGCCGGCCACCGGCAACACCAGCCGGAAGCCGAAGACCGAGCCCTGGCCCTGTTCCGATTCGGCCCAGATTTCGCCGCCCATCATCGCGATCAGCCGGCGCGAGATCGCCAGGCCCAGCCCGGTGCCCTCGAACTGGCGGCCCGAACGGTCGGAAGCCTGGGCGAATTCGCCGAACACCTTGTCGACCTGATCGGCGGGAATGCCGATGCCGGTATCCTCCACCGTGACATGCAGGCGCTGGCGGTCGGCGCCGCGGGCCACCCCGGTGACCCGGATCAGCACATGGCCCGCATCGGTGAATTTCACCGCGTTGCCGACCAGATTGACCAGCACCTGGCGCAGCCGCGCCGGATCGCCAACGAACCGATCGGGCAGGAACAGATCGTAATCGACCGCGATATCGACCGGTTTGCCGGCCAGCTTGGGCCGCATCAGCAGCACCACATCGTGGATGCAGCGTTCCAGATCGAAGGGTTCGGGAAACAGCTCCAGCTTGCCGGCCTCGATCTTCGAATAGTCGAGCACATCGTTGATGATCACCAACAGCGCCTCGGCCGAGGCGCGGATCGTGTCGGCGAACAGCCGCTGGTCGGGATCGAGTTCGGTATCGGCGAGCAGATCCGCCATGCCGACGACGCCGTTCATCGGCGTCCGTATCTCGTGGCTCATGCTGGCAAGGAAGCTCGACTTCGCCCGGTTGGCGATCTCGGCTTCGCGGCGGGCGCGGTCAAGCTCGGCCTGCTGGCGCTTTTGCTCGGTGATGTCGACGCGCAGGCCGGCGCGGCCGCCATCGGGCGTCGTCGCCTCGAGGATGCGCAGCCAGCGGCCGTTCGACAGCTTCTGTTCGAGCCCGCCGCGCGGCGGGTCGGCATGTTCGGCGAGGCGCGCCGCGATCCAGGCATCCTCACGCCCCAGCGCGTCGGCGAACTGGCCGCGCGCGACCCCGTGGCGCAGGATGTCCTCGAAAGGCGCGCCGGGCCGGATCGCGTCGGCCGACAGGCTGTAGATGGCGCGATACCGTTCGTTGCAGATGACCAGACGGTCGTCCCGATCGAACAGGACGAACCCGTCGGGGATCGTCTCGATCGCCGCCCATAGCCGGGCCAGATGGGTGACGTTCTCGGCCACAAGCATCCGGTCGCCGCCGGCCGTGCCGACATCGCGCAGCCGGATATGTTCGCCGTTCGGCAGGGCAAAATCATGCGCCGTTTCCGTGCCCGCCGCGGGCCGCACGGCCAGCGCGCGCGAGGCGGCAGCGTTGGCCCCGCCGGCCCTGGCCGCGAACAGATCGGCCAGCGGCGTGCCGGGCGCCGGTTGCCCGCCGCCCCAGAACAGCCGCCGCCAATGCGCGTTCGCCGCCACCAGCCGGTCGTTGGTATCGAAGAGCGCGCAGGCCTCGCCCAGCGCCTCGAGGCAATGCGACAGCCGCCCCTGCGCCGTGTCCGCCGGCGCGTCGCCCGTGCCTTCGCCCCGCCCGAACAGCCGCATGCCTCGCCTCCCCAGCTTTGCGGGCAAGGTCGCGCAAAAGGTTTGCTAGCGGCTTAATGCCAAGGCGCCATGGGCTGGACGCATGGCCCCTGTCCGCCTTCCGCCCTGCCTCCCCGCCCGAACACCAATCCTGACCCTTGGGATAGGACAAGACTGGTCATCGGGCGGAGAGGAGGGGCGGGAGGCGGCAATCGATGACGATAAGCGACCGCTGGTACAAGCCGGTCGGCCGCGATCAGCCGCGGGCGGCCATTTCACCGACCGGGTTGAGCCGCCAGACCGACAGGTTCAGCGCGCCCGCGATGGTGACCCACAGCAGATAGGGGGCGATCATCGCCGCCGCGATCGGGTCGAGCGCGGCGAAACTCCACAATGTGCCGGCGACCGACAGCCACAGGAACACCAGCACCAGCATGCCGGCGCGGATCCGGTGCAGGCCGAAGAAGACCGGGCTCCACAGGGCGTTCATCACGATCTGCAGCGACCAGAACGCCAGCGCCAGGCCGGTGTCGCCGGGCAGGGCGGCGATTCGCGTGGCCGCGACCGCGATCAGGACATAAAGCACGGTCCAGGTGACCGGAAACGCCCAGTTCGGCGGAATCCAGGACGGCTTGTTCAGCCTTTCATACCAATCGCCGGGCGAGAAGATCGCGCCGGTGGCCGCCGCCCCCATGCAGGAGGCCAGGAAGACGAGGAAAACCGCAAGGTCCATAATTCGGTTCTAGATCACGCACCGGCCCCGGGCAAGCCGCGTCGTGCGCGATCGCGTGCCTCGAGCTGGGCAAAGACCGCGATCAGCGCGCCCGCCCGTCCCTCGCCCCAGGGATTGGCCGATACCGCGGGGCGCGCGGCCGCGGCGACCAGAAACGCCGTCTCGGGCAGCGGGCGGGCATAGATCACCGGCGAGCGCGGCAAGACGAGGCTTGCGCCGGCTTCCGCTGCCGACCGGGCCAGCCAGCCGATCTTGGCGGCCTTGGTGGTGTGCGCCCGCATCACCATCGGGCGGCAGCCCTCACGCCGCAGCACGGTGCCGATCCCTGCGTAGATATGCCGCGCGGCCAGCATGCCCGGCCGGCAATCGGCCGGCAGCGCCGGGATGCCGGTGCTGCCCCGGCGATACAGCGTATCGGCCTCGTCCAGAAGCCGGGTCGCCAGCCGGCGGATCTGCGCCGTCAGCCCCGGCTCGGCGGGGTTTTCCGGTGCCGCCAGCAGCGCGTCTTCGGTCAGCCCGACCTCGGCCAGCCAGTCGCGCGGCAGATAGATGCGCCCGGCGCGGGCATCCTCGCCGATGTCGCGGGCGATGTTGGTCAGCTGCATCGCCACGCCCATGTCGCAGGCGCGGGCCAGTGCGTGGCCGTCGCGCACCCCCATGATCACGCACATCATCGCGCCGACCGCGGCGGCGACCCGGGCCGAATAGGCCCTCAGCCCCGACAGATCGTCATAGCGGCGCTCCATCGCGTCCCAGGCAAGCCCTTCGAGCAGGGCTTCGGGCAGGGCGCGGGGCATGTCGCAGGCCTCGACCACCGCGGCAAAGGCGCGGTCGGCGGGGGCGTTGCGCGGCCGCCCGGCATAGACCAGATCGAGCCGATCGCGCAGCGCCAGGACGGCCGCGGTCTTGTCGCTGCGCAGATCGACCGCGTCGTCGGCCAGCCGGCAGAAGGCGTAAAGCGCCAGCGACGGGTCGCGGACCCGCGCCGGCAGCAGGCGCGAAGCGGCGTGAAACGACAGCGAGCCATGGCGGATCGCCTCGCGGCAGGCGGCAAGGTCGGCGGGTGCGATGGCGCGGGCGACGGCGTTCATTCCGCGGCCATCCGCATCGGTTCGGCCTGGGCCGACGGGTCGGGGACAAGCTGGTCCAGCACCTCGGCCGTGCACAGCACGCCGGGCACGCCGGCACCGGGATGGGTGCCCGCCCCCGCGATATAGAGCCCCGGCAATTCCTCGGACACGTTGTGGGGCCGGAACCAGGCGCTTTGGAAAATCCGCGGCTCGACCGAAAACCCGGTGCCCCAGGGCGACAGATAGCGCGTCCTGAAGGTTTCGGGCGTGAACACCTCGGACGCGGTCAGATGCTTGCCCAGCCCGGGCAGCAACTGATCCTCCAGCACCTTCTGGACCTTCTGCCGATAGGGCTCGGCCTCGGCCGCCCAGTCGACCGGGTTGTCAAAGCCCAGATGCGGCACCGGCGACAGCGCATAGAAGGTGTCGCCGCCCTCGGGCGCCACGCCGGGATCGGTCACGCTGGGCCGGTGGACATAAAGGCTCATGTCGTCGGCCAGATGGCCGTTGATGAAGATGTCGTCGACCAGCCCGCGGTAGCGCGGGCCGTTCAGCACGGTGTGGTGGCCCACATCGGGCCACATCCCGCGCGTGCCGCTGGTGCCGAAATACCACACGAACAGGCCCATCGACCAGCGCAGATATTTCATCCGCGTGTCGGTCCAGCGCCGCTTCTTCCGGCCCTTGAGCAGTTTCATGTAGGTCTGGCCGGGATCGGCGTTCGACACCACGATTTCGGCCGGCAGCACCGCGCCATCGGACAGCCGCACGCCGCGCGCGCGGCCCCCTGCGGTGACGATCTCGGCGGCCTCGGTCTGCATGCGCACCGTGCCGCCCTGGCTGCGGATGACATTGGCCATCGCCTCGGCGATCGCCGCGACCCCGCCCTGGGCATAATGGACGCCAAAGGCGGCCTCCAGATGGCTGACCAGGATATACATCGAGGTCACCCGAAACGGATCGCCGCCGATGAACAGCGGATGGAACGAAAACGCCATCCGCAGGCGTTCGTCGCGGAACCGGCTGGCGGCATGGGCATAGACCGAGCGGTCGGCGCGCAGCCGGCCAAAGGTTGGCAAAACCTTGACGATGTCCCAAAGCGCGTTCATCGGCCGCCGGCCGAGATTTTCAAAGCCGAAGCTGTAGCGTTTCTCGCTGTCCCTGAGGAACGCCTCATAGCCCGACACATCGCCCGGCGAGAGCCGTGCCACCTCGGCGCGCATCCGGGCGTGATCGCCCGAGACCTGAAAGCGCGAGCCGTCGGGCCAGCGAATCTCGTAATAGGGGTCGAGCGGGGCGAGCGTCACGTCCTTGTCGAAATCGCGCCCGCAATCGGCCCAGAGCTTGCGCAGCACCTGCGGAACGGTGATGATCGTCGGCCCCAGATCGAAGCGGTGGCCGTCGCGATGCATGGCCGAGCCACGCCCGCCGGGCACATCCAGCCGGTCGATAAGGGTCACGTCATAGCCGCGCGCGCCCAGCCGCATGGCCGAGGCAAGGCCACCCAGCCCCGCGCCGATCACCACGGCGCGGCCGGCGCCCGCGGCGACGATGCCCCGCATGTCTTCGGAACCGGGCGAATCGTCAAGCATGGGAAGCCTCATAATCGGATCGTGGCCACCCTAGAGGTGTCCAGTCTGCTTGACAACTGTTCCCTTTCGTCGCGGGGCGGCTCAAAGATCTTTTCGTTTCCGTGCAAACCTGTCAGACAAACCTGACACTTTGCCAAGGGGGACGGCCATGCAGACGGTCAGTTTCAGCTTTTTCCGCTTCGATACGATCGGCGCCCGCGCCTGGGCGTTTTCGATGATGGGGTTCGCGCGCCCGATGATGCGCCGCATCCCGGACCTGCAATTCTGGAAGCTCTGCGGGTCGGGCGTGGGCGAAGGCTTCACGCCGATCCCCAACACGGCGGTCTATGCGGTGCTCGCCACCTGGCCCGACAAGGCGACGGCGCAGGCGCGAATCGCCGAATACAAGCCCTTCACGCTGTATCGCGACAAGGCTGTCGAGACCCTGACCGTGTATCTGGAGGCGACCAGCGCGCGCGGCGAATGGTCGGGCGTCGCGCCGTTCCAGCCCAAGGGCGCCCTGGGCGACGGGCCGGTTGCCGCGCTGACCCGCGCCACGGTGAAGCCCAAGGTCGCCGCCCAGTTCTGGCGCCGGGTGCCCGATATCTCGGCGGTTGTGGGCAAGGACCCGAATGTGCGCTTCAAGATCGGCGTGGGCGAGGTGCCGCTGGTGCAGCAGGTCACCTTTTCGATCTGGCCCGATGTGCCGACGATGAACGCCTTCGCCCGCACCGGCCCGCATGGCGAGGCAATCAAGGCGGTGCGCGAGGGCAAATGGTTCCGCGAGGAGCTTTACGCGCGCTTCCGGGTTGTCGGCATCGAAGGGACATGGGAAGGGCGGGAGCCGCTGCGGGATCTTCCCGGGGCGCCCCAGGACAGCGAGCCAGAAGCCATACCCGCATGATGAAAGCCGCCTACCCGTTTTCCGCCATCGTCGGCCAGGAGGAGATGAAACAGGCGATCGTGCTGACCGCGATCGACCCGGGCATCGGCGGCGTGCTGGTGTTCGGCGACCGCGGCACCGGCAAATCGACCGCCGTGCGCGCGCTCGCTGCGCTGCTGCCGCCGATCCAGGCGATCCAGAACTGCCCGGTGAACTCCTCGCGCGCCGAGGATGTGCCGGACTGGGCGCATGGCGTGGGGACAAAGCTGCACAAGCGGCCGACCCCGGTGATCGACCTGCCGCTCGGTGTGACCGAGGACCGGGTGGTCGGCGCGCTCGACATCGAAAAGGCGCTGACACTGGGCGAAAAGGCGTTCGAGCCGGGCCTGCTGGCGCGGGCCAATCGCGGCTATCTCTATATCGACGAGGTCAACCTCTTGGAAGATCACATCGTCGATCTGCTGCTCGACGTGGCGCAATCGGGCGAGAATGTGGTCGAGCGCGAGGGGCTGTCGATCCGCCATCCCGCGCGCTTCATCCTGATCGGGTCGGGCAACCCCGAAGAGGGCGAATTGCGGCCCCAGCTGCTGGACCGGTTCGGCCTGTCGGTGGAGGTCACCTCGCCGCGCGAGATCGACACACGGGTCGAGGTGGTCAAACGCCGCGACGCCTTCGACCGCGACCCGCAGGCGTTTCTGCGCCGCTGGCGGTCGAAAGACGGCAAGCTTCGGAAGGCGATCCTGACGGCCCGTGACCGGCTGGACGATACCGAGGCCTCGGACGCCGCCCTGCGGCTGTGCGCGGAGCTGTGCCTTGCGCTTGGCTCGGACGGGTTGCGCGGGGAACTGACATTGCTGCGCACCGCCCGCGCGCTCGCTGCGTTCGAGGCGGCCGAGGCGGTCGGTGCCGACCACATCCGCCGCGTCGCGCCCTCGGCCCTGCGCCACCGGCTGCGCCGCGATCCGCTGGACGAATCGGGCTCGACCGCGCGGGTCGAACGGGTGCTGGCCGAGGTCTTCGGTGAGCGATGAGGCCGCGGCGGCGCGCTGGCGTCTGGCCTGCGCCGCGCTGACCCTGCTGGCGGTCGATCCCGCCGGGCTGGGCGGGGTCTGGCTGCGCGCCCGGATGGGTCCGGTCCGCGACCGGATGGCCGCGGCGCTCGCGGCCCTGCCGCTGCCGCCGCGCCGCCTGCATCCCGAAATCGGCGAGCGCGATGCCATCG
>DNSZ01000247.1 GCA_003500165.1 Paracoccaceae bacterium
GCGCGCGAACGCGGCCTGCCGCTCGTGAACATCGCCCAGCCCTTCAAGAGTTCGGGCATGATGCTGACCTGCCTTGCCGAAACCGGCGTGACGGGCCCCGAGGATTTTCCGGGCCGCACGCTGGGCGTCTGGTTCTTCGGCAACGAATACCCGTTCCTGAGCTGGATGAGCCAGCTGGGCATCCCGACCGAGGGCGGCGAGGGCGGCGTCACCGTGCTGAAACAGGGCTTCAACGTCGATCCCCTGCTGCAGAAACAGGCCGACTGCATCTCGACCATGACCTACAACGAATACTGGCAGGTGATCGATGCGGGCATCGCGCCGGACGAGCTGGTGACCTTCAAATACGAAGACCAGGGCGTCGCGACGCTGGAAGACGGGCTCTATGTGCTCGAGGACAACCTGTCGGACCCTGCCTTCGTCGACCGGATGACCCGCTTCGTGCGCGCCTCGATGCGGGGCTGGAAATGGGCCGAGGAGAATCCCGAAGAGGCCGCGATGATCGTGCTCGAAAATGATGCCACCGGCGCCCAGACCGAGGCGCATCAGATCCGCATGATGGGCGAGGTCGCCAAGCTGACCGCCGGATCGAACGGCACGCTCGACCCCGACGATTACGAGCGCACCGTCGCGACATTGCTGGCGGGCGGATCGGACCCGGTCATCAGCGCGGCCCCCGAGGGCGCCTGGACCCACGCGATCACCGACGAGGCGTTGAACTGACCGTGCGGCACACACCAGCAGCACCACCGGCCCCGCAACGGGCCGGTGGACGGGCTGGGCAACGGCCGCGCCGACCGCGACGCACCGACCGGACCGCACCATGACCGATGCGATCCTGCCCCGGCGCGAAACCGGCGACGCGGCCGATCCGCGGCCGCCGGTCGTCTTTCTGCACGGCCTCGCCGGCGACCGGCTCGCCTGGGAAGGTTTGCAGGACCGGACCGACCCGCCGCGCCGAACCATCGCCTTCGACCTGCCGGGCCATGGCGACGCGCGCGACTGGCCCGTGCGCGGCCATGCCGGCATCGCTGCCCGCGCGGTGCGCCAAAGCCTCGACCGGCTGGGCATCGCGCGGTTCCATCTGGTCGGCCATTCCATGGGTGGTGCGGTGGCCTGCCTGGTGGCGATGGCCGCGCCCGATGGCGTCGCCTCGCTGACCCTGCTGGCGCCGGGCGGCTTTGGCACCGAGATCAACGCCCGCCTGTTGCGCCGCTTTGCCCGGGCCCAGGCGGCCGGCGACCTGGCGCCGCTGGTCGAGGCGTTTTTCGGTTTTGCCAGCCCGGTGCCCGACGGGCTGGTCGAGCTGATGGCGGCGATGCGCGCCGAGCCGGGCCGAACCGCGGCCTTTGGCGAGATCGCCGAGGCCATCCTCGACGGCGATCGCCAGGGCAGGCTCGACCTCGACCGGCTGGCCGATGCGCCGTTCCCGGCCCGCGTGATCTGGGGCGACAGCGACGCCGTCCTGCCGCATCGCCAGATGGATGCGGCTCCGCCGGCCTTTGCGCGCCATTTGCTGCCGGGTGTCGGTCACATGCCCCACATCGAACGGCCCGATCTGGTGTTGCGGCTGATCGGCCAAAGCCTGAACGGTGGCGCGGGCTGAGCCCGCAATGCGGGTCGTTCCGATGTTCGGGGAAAGGGTGGCGCGGTTGACGGGGCTCGAACCCGCGACCCCCGGCGTGACAGGCCGGTACTCTAACCAACTGAGCTACAACCGCGTGAGGTCGGGGGGTACCCAACGCCTCGGCCCGCGTCAAGCGCGATTTCGGCGACCTGGCAAGACGGCCCGGGCGTGGCAGCGATGCAACCCCGCCCAGGATGCGTTCCGGGCGGCTGGACGGCGCACCCCCCCTCGCCTAGAGAAGCGAAGATCGATCCGGACCGGCCCATGCGCATTCTGATCACCAATGATGACGGCATCAACGCGCCGGGCCTTGCCGCCCTGGCCGAGATCGCAGCCGCCGTCGCCGGCCCCGAGGGCGAGGTCTGGACGGTCGCGCCGGCCTTCGAACAATCGGGGGTGGCGCATGCGATTTCCTACACCCATCCGACGATGATCGCCGAACTTGGTCCGCGCCGCTTTGCCGCCGAAGGCTCGCCGGCCGATTGCGTGCTTGCCGGGCTTTACGACGTGCTGAAGGGGGCGCCGCCAGATCTGGTGCTCTCGGGCGTCAATCGCGGCAACAACGCGGCCGAGAATGCGGTCTATTCCGGCACGCTTGGCGGCGCGATGGAGGCCGCCCTGCAGGGTCTGCCGGCGATCGCCCTGTCGCAGTATTTCGGCCCCGGCAACCGCGACATCGCCGACCCGTTCGAGGCCGCCCGCGTCCATGGCCCCGAGCTGGTTCGCGATCTGATGGCCCGGGACGCCCCGGCCGAGGACGGCTATCGGCTGTTCTATTCGGTGAACTTCCCGCCCTTCCCGGCGGCGGGGGTGCGCGGGCGCCGGGTGGCGCCGCAGGGGTTTCGCCCGGCAACCGGCTTTGGCATGTTGCCCCATGTCGCGCCGTCGGGCCGCCGCTTTCTGTGGGTGACGGGCGGCGACCAGCATCGCCCCACCGCACCCGGCACCGACGCCGCGGTCAATCTCGATGGCTATATCTCGGTCACGCCGATGCGTGCCGATCTGACCGCGCATGACGCGCTCGACGCGCTGGCCCGGGAACTCGACCGGTGAGCGGCCCCGAAGAGACGATGCAGTTCCTGTTCGCGCTGCGTCGCCACGGGGTGACCGAGCCGCGGGTGCTGTCGGCGATGGAAGCGACCGATCGGCGCGCCTTTGTCCGCGGCGTGTTCGCCGAACGGGCCGCCGCCGACACACCCTTGCCGATCGCCTGCGGCCAGACCATCAGCCAGCCCTCGATCGTGGGGCTGATGACCCAGGCGCTGGAGCTCGGGCAACGCGACAAGGTGCTCGAGATCGGGACCGGTTCGGGCTATCAGGCCGCGATCCTGGCCCGGCTGGCGCGCCGGGTCTATTCGATAGAGCGGCATCCGCGGCTGGCGCGCGAGGCGCGTGCCGCGCTTGATGGCCAGGGCATCGTCAACGTCACCGTTGTCACCGGCGACGGCTCGCGCGGGCTGCCCGAACAGGCGCCGTTCGACCGGATCATGGTGACGGCGGCGGCCGAGGACCCGCCAGGCCCCCTCTTGGCGCAACTGCGTCCGGGCGGTATCATGGTCCTGCCAGTTGGCCAGTCGGACCATGTCCAGACGCTGATCCGCATCCGGCGGGACGCGTCGGGGGACCAGTATGACGAGTTGTGTCAGGTCCGCTTCGTGCCGCTGGTCGAAGGGGTGGCGCGCGACTGAAGGCGCGCCCGGGCAGATGAGCGGCAGAACAGACCGGGCCAGCAAGGCCGGCAGATGGAAAGGTTAGGCAGGCGATGGAACCGAAACGAGGACATTTTCGCGGCACCGCGCGCGGCGCGCTTCTGGG
>DNSZ01000033.1 GCA_003500165.1 Paracoccaceae bacterium
CGCGCCCGTCGTTCCAGTCATACGCGCCGCCGATGCCAAGTTCCGCCGTCCAATCGGGAAGCTTGCTCGTGAGCTTGGTGCCACTGACATCGACCGTCGTGTCGGCGTTGAACTCATGGTTCACATTGGCGAGCCCGTAGAACGACGCCTGGCCGCCCGACTCGACCTGCCAGCGGCGCTCCGCAGCGGCGCCAAGCCGCAGCAGCAGGCTGTTCCAGTCTTCGGGCGTCACGGTTTCGCCGGACGATCCGGTGAAACTGTCAAAGCTCATCGACGCCCAGCTCAGCTGGCCCTGCGGTATGACGGTCCAGCCGCTTTGCAAACCGAACCGCTTGCCCAGCTCGACCGACAGCACCGTGGCCGAACCGCCGACCCCGGTGGCGACGGTGCCCAGCGTCCCCGAAGAAATATCGCTGTCGGAGCTGACGAATGAAAGCTGCCCGTCTGCATAGAGGCCGTCATCGCCATACCAGGTCAATGTCAGTCCACCGCCATAGGCATCGGTCGATGTCGATGTGCTGCCGGCTTCCGCATGAGCATCAAGCGTGCCGTTGCCGGCAAAGAAGTCCAACCCCACCGTCATCGTCCCCGAGGCGGCCTCCATCGCGATGGTCTCGAAGCCCGCCCGGATGCGCCACAGATCGAGGTCGAAATCCAGCCCCGTGGTCGATTGCTGCGGGGTCACGTCCCAGCGGCTGCCTTCGGCGGCGATCCAGATGCCGCGACGCGGCGCCAGCGCAAGCCCGGGGTCGCGGGCACCACCGCCACCGGCGGTCTCGGGGCTGCCGTTGCCGCCGGCAGGCGCGCCGCCCACCAGCCATTGCTGCCCGCCCTGCCGGCTGGCGAGCGACCGGGCCCTCGCAAAGCCCATCAAGGTGTAGGGCAAGCTCTCATATCCCGGGGTGGCTGGCGAGAATACGGTACCAAGCACATAGTCCCATGCGCCGCTGACCGACGCATCCGGGCCAAAGCTGTAGACCTCCGCCATGAAGGCCCCGTCGATGATCGGCGCGGCAAGCACAAAGCTGTCGGCAGCAGCGCTGCCCTGGGCCTGTGCGAACAGAAGCCCCTCATTGGCATCGACCTGCCCGTTGCCGTCAAGGTCGGTCAGGGCCAGGCCAGCGCCGGTGTTGTTCATCGTCACGGTGGTCGTCCCGGTGACGTTGCCACCGATCAGGATCTGGTCGGTGAACGCCGCGTCGCCCTCGACCGTGTTGTCGGTGCCGCCGCCCGAAGACAGATCGGCGTCGATCAGCAAATCCGACGCGGCGCTGTAGTCGCCGGTGACCCGCAACTGCGTGCCGACCGAAGGGGCGGCGGTGGACAGGTCCAGCAGCCCGGCATTTGCAAGCGCGCCGTCCAGCATGAAATCGCCGGCCAGCCGCGCGGTGGCATCGGCCCCGATCTCGACCGTCAGATCGCCCGCCGCGGTTCCCGCAGCCGCACCGTCGGCAAAGGTCACCACGGCGTCTTCGGACAGCACGACCGATTCCCAGTTCAGCGCCTGCGCGGCATCGAAACTGCCGGTCCAGCCGGCGAATTCCAGCCGGTCGATCTGCCCGGCGATGCCGCTCTCTGCGCCCGCATCGCCATCGAGGGTGATGCCGGCGCCCAGCGTCGCGGTGTCGCGCAGGATCAGCGTATCGCCGCCCGCGCCCATCTGCGCATCGCCATTGAGCGCGCCGGCGATGTCGAGCGTGCTGGACGCATCGCCAGTGCTGCCATCGGCCAGGTCGGCAAAGGCCAGACCGCTGTCGGCCTGGATCGAGCCCCCGTCCTGCAGCACGAATTGCCCGCCCTGCGAGGTCGCGGCGTTCTCGACGCCGGCCCCGGTGCCGCCGGTCACCGCCCCGGCCATGGTGACGCCGAGGGCACCGTCGCCCCGGTGATCGGTGACAATCCCGTTCATGCCGCCTGTGACGTCGCCCCCGGCGGTGATCGTCAGATCGGTGCCTTCGTTTGTCGCCTGAATACCATCGAACCTTGTCCCCGTCACCGTTCCCGCTGCAGTGATCTCCAGCGCGCCGGTGCCATAGTTGAAGGCAAAGAAACCGTAGGTGTCGCCCGAGACAGCGGCCCCAGCGGTGACGCTCAGATCCGTACCTCCGTTGATGGCCAGAATACCACCGCCGGTTGTGCCCGTCACCGCTCCCGTCGTTGTGATCTCCAGCGCGCCGCGGTAAACGTTGTTGGCGAAGATACCGGAGTGGCCCCCCGAGACAGTGGACTCAGCGGTGAGGCTCAGACCCGAAGCTTTGTTGATGGCCAGAATACCACCGCCGGTTGTCCCGGTCACGGCCCCGTTCGCAGTGATCGACAGCGCGCCTGTTCCAATGTTGTAGGCATAGATGCCTTCGTCGCCCCCCGAGACAGTGGACTCAGCGGTGACGCTCAGATTCGTACCATAATAACCGTTGCGGCCCGCAATACCATCGCCGGTTGTCCCGGTCACGGCCCCGGTCGCAGTGATCTGCAGAACACCGGTGCCAAAGTTGTAGGCATCGATGCCGTCGGCGCCGCCGGTAACAACATTGGCGTTCACCGTCACCCCACCATCGGTCGCGTTCGTGGTGTTGCTCGCGTTGATCCCGTCGCCCGCCGTCCCGGTCACCGTGCCGGTGGCAGTGACGGTCAGCTCGCCCGTCCCCAGATGGCTGGCGTCGATCCCGATGCTGCCGGTGGCATCGAGAACCTCGATGGTCATGTCGGTGCCCGAAGCGGCGCTGGAGGCCGACAGCGCGGCATACCCGCCGCCCCCGGTCAGCGTGCCCTCGGCCCGGACGATGGTGGCCCCGCTGCCCTGGTTGTCGACCAGGATCGCCTCTCGCGCGCCGGTGACGTCGCCCCGGGCGGTCACGGTGACATCGCCCGCCGCCGAGGCCGCGGCATAGGCGTCGATGCCCCGGCCTGCCTCCCCGGTCACCGCTCCCGTCGTCGTGATCTCCAGCACGCCGGTGCCATTGTTGCGGGCAACGATACCGATGTCGCCCCCCAAGACAGCGGCCCCAGCGGTGACGCTCAGGTTCGTACCGAAGTTGCGGCCCACAATACCATCGCCGGTTGTCCCGGTCACCGTCTCCGTTGCGGTGATCTCCAGCGCGCCGGTGCCGCGATTGCGGGTGTAGATACCGCTGATGTATCCCAAGACAGCCGACCCAGCGGTGACGCTCACGTCCGTAGTACCGCCGCGGTTGTTGGCATAAATACCAAAGCTTTGTGTCCCGGTCACGGCCCCGGTCGCCGTGATCGACAGCGCGCCGTCGGTCTGGTTGGTGGCATTGATGCCGCTGTTGCCTCCTGCGACATCGGACTCGGTGGTGATGCTCAGATCCGTACCGAAGTTGACGGTCAAAATACCATCGATGTCCCCGGTCACCGCCCCGGTCGCCGTGATCGACAGCGCGCCGGTGCCGACGTTGCTGGCGGAAATGCCGTCAGATGCGCCGGTGATGGCGCCGCCGCCCGGTGCCTGGGTGAATGTCAGATCACCGTCGCCGCCATATTTGCGCAGATCGAATGCGTCGCCCAAGGCGGCATCGACGGTCGCCGTGTCGTCAAGATTGACCGTCAGCGAGCCGGAGGTGACGGACAGCGCCTGTTCGGTGGTCGACGGCCCGGCGCAGTTATAGACCCCGCCCCCCGCCGCTGTGCAGATGTCCTGCGCCGCGGCGCCGCCACCGCTGACCGTGATGGCCGCGCCAAGCGCCAGCGCCAGCGGGGACACCGAGCCGACAAGCTGTCCCAGCATCGGCGACATCGAGGCGGCGCGCCCCTTCCATTTGGTCATCCGCCCGCCGCGCAGAACACGGTGCTGCCGCTCTCCCAGGATCGGTTTCATGCCTCTGTCCCCTCTGTCTGTCCGTCTGTGGGTTCTTTGTCTGCCGCCGGGATGGCCGGCGCGGTCGCTTCCGTCTTTTCCATCGTGATCAGGCTTGCCGCCTCGTCCGATCCGGGCGCCACGGCCATCGGCGTGGCAAAGCCCGGGATCACCTCGACATCGTAAAGCTCGGCCACCGCGCCATCGATGCGGAACCAGTCGACGCAGGTTCCGGTGGCCAGGTCGACGATCTGCACGCCGCACCACGGCTCGCTGTCGGCTTCCGCGAGGCGGGTCTCCAGCGCCAGCCCCTCGAACCGCTTGTAGCGCGGCTTCGACAGACCGACGAAGGCATAGCCGCCATGGAAGGCAAGCCCGCGCAGGAAGCCGGGGCAAAAGGCGCGCGGCACGAACCTGCCGGCCCCGGTTTCCAGCCCTTCGACGACGCCAAGCTCGCCGGTGCCCGAATTCAGCACCCACAGCGCGCCGTTATGCCAGCGCGGCGAATGCGGCATCGACAGGCCGTCGCAGACGATCGCCCCGGTCTCGACATCGATCACCACGCCGCCATCGGCGCGCCGGTCGCGCCAGCCATCGATCGTGTTCGACCGCGACACCGCGGTGACATGGGCCGGGCGGCCGTCGCGCATGGCAAGCCCGTTGAGGTGGCAGCGATCCTCGTCGACCAGCGCGTCGATGAAGGGCGGCCGCCAGACCGGGGCAAAGCTGTGCCTGTCGGACAACGTGGCAAGGCAGTTGAACCGGGTGTTGACGAAGATCACCCGGCCGTCGGCATCGACCCCGATGTCATGCGCATCGAGCGCCCCGGTGACATGCACCCGTCGCGGCACGAAGCAGGCGTCGAACAGATGGTTGATCCGCTCATGCGGGGCGAGCACGTTTTCGAACCGCAGCACCTGCGCCCCGGCTGCCAGGGTCAGGCGGCCGTTGTCCTCCCAGGCCAGCCCCATGGGCTTTGGCATCGCCGCCTGGTGAACGTGCAACCCCTTGGCGTCGCGGCCGATGTGATAAAGCAACCCGGACTGATAGGACGACACCGCGATCGAACATTGCAGCGTGGCGAGGCGGCGAACCAGTCCACCGGACTGGGAGTATTGAACCTTGGCGACCGCGCCCGGTGCGGTGTCGTCCCGGCTGTCAGACATGCCCGACCATCGGTCCACCACCCCAACACGCTACCTTGGCCCCATTCGTTAATCATTCGCACCGGCAGAGAGCAACCCAAATGTGGTGCCGGCTGCCAGAGACGATGTACGGTGACGCGGGGAATTATGGGAAAAGGACAGGGCGGATTCAGGGTTCAAGTGCAATGGTCGATGTGAAGATCGTGCCTCCCCGGGCATTGTTTCTGCGAGTGTTTTCCATTCGAGGGGCTCTGTCGCACCGATCCTGTCATACCAACGGTCATTGCAGCTTGGTATAACGAAGCGCGCAGGCGCCGCGGCTCGGCTCGACGATCTGGTTCGACCCCGGGATGCGCTGGGAAGCTGCGCCGACAGGCAGGCGCGGCCGCCAGCGGACCCGCAGCGACACCGCCATCCATGCCCGCCTCTTGATGAAGGTGCGCTTTTCGGCATGGCGCTCCGGCAGACGACCGGGTTCGCCTGCACCTGCCGCTCGGCAGCACCGGGATCAAGCGCGAGCGCGAAGGCGAGGGCGCGCCCGAAAGCATGGCGGGCGTCGCAATACCCAGGCCGCACACTCTGGCGACGAGGGAGCGGATATCACCGCCGAAGCCGCGTCGAGACCAGATGGACAGCCAGCCCATGGCTGCGTAGGTGTAAACGGGTGTCTCAGAAACCGGGGGCGGTACAGTTGGTGTGATCTGCGTAAACGATAGGCACCGTGTCAAGTGCAGAATCCTGCGGCAGGCGGAATGAGAGGCGGATGGGTGCAGGGAGTTGCCCGCCTTGCGCTTTGGCATGAGGTGCAAAAGGTTCCAGGGCGGTCCGGGCGCCGTGGCGTTACCCGCGTCAGCCAACGGTCATCCTCGATGACGGTTGTTCGGACAGGGCAGGGGGCGCTGCCGGTCGCCGTGTCGCGCATGGGCAGGGTACCGCGCCGCCCGCGTGACCCATCCCGAGGTTCGGGCTGGCGCCCCGGCGGCCGGGCAGGTTATCTGGGGCAAGCGGCTGAAACATGGATGAAGCCTTGCTTGCGCACCTGCCCCATGTCGGCACATCCCAGTCGGTCGGATTGCTCGGCGGGTCTTTCGACCCGCCCCATGCCGGTCATGTCCACATCACCCGCGAGGCGCTGAAGCGGTTCCGGCTGGATCGCGTCTGGTGGCTCATTAGCCCGGGCAATCCGCTGAAGCCCCGCGGCCCGGCGCCGCTGGCCGACCGGATGGCGGCGGCACGGGCGATCATGGCCGATCCGCGCGTGACGGTGACCGATGTCGAGGCGCGCCTTGGCACCCGCTACACCGCGCAGACCCTTCAGGTGTTGATGGCGCGCCACCCGGGCGTTCGCTTCGTCTGGCTGATGGGGGCCGACAACCTGGCCCAGCTCCATCGCTGGCAGCGCTGGGACTGGATCATGGCGACGCTACCGATCGGCGTGCTGTCGCGCCCTGGTGCCGGCCCGGCGGCCCGGCTTGCCCCGGCCGCCCGCGCCTTTGCGCGGTTTCGCCTT
Source organism: Paracoccaceae bacterium (assembly GCA_003500165.1). Classification (GTDB taxonomy): domain Bacteria; phylum Pseudomonadota; class Alphaproteobacteria; order Rhodobacterales; family Rhodobacteraceae; genus UBA10424. The sequence goes on from DNSZ01000033.1 coordinate 6,473, forward strand.
CCCGAGGCAGCGGCAACGCGCCTGGCCTGGCTGGACCCGCCGGTCTGGTGCTGTATCACGACACCCATGATCGACATTTCCTCGACCGAATTGCGCGGGCAGGGAGGCGCGTGGTGATCGGCCGCCGGACCGTGCTGGCCGGGCTGGCCGCAGGGCTTGCCGCGCCCGCCTGCGCCCGGCCACCCGCGACCGCCTCCCGTCCGCCGGCCCGTCCGCCCGATGGCTGGCCCTCGCCCGAGGCGCTGTTCGCCCAGGCCGGCCTTTCGGGCGAGGCGGCGTTCCTGGTGGCCGATGCGGCAACCGGCGAACTTCTCGAGGCCCGGGCGCCCGGGCGCGCCCTGCCGCCGGCCAGCGTGATGAAGGCACTGACCGCGCTTTACGCGCTCGAAGCGCCCGGGCCGGGGCATCGCTTTGCCACGACATTGCGCGCGGCCGGGCCGGTTTCGGGCGGCGTGTTGCGCGGCGATCTGATCCTCGAGGGCGGCGGCGACCCGTCGCTCGACACCGGTGCGCTGGCCGGGCTCGCCCGGGCCCTGCCGGCGGCCGGTATCAGCCGGGTCGACGGCCGCTTCCTGATCGACGGTGCGGCGCTGCCGGCGATCCCGCGGATCGATCCCGCACAACCCGTCTATGCCGGCTACGACCCCGCGGTCGGCGGTCTCAACCTCAACTTCAACCGGGTCTATTTCCACTGGCAGCGGCGCGGCGCGGGCTACGAGGTGGGCATGGCCGCGCAGGACAGCCGCAGCCCCCAGGTCGCCATGGCGCGCATGCGGGTGGCGAGCCGTGCCGCGCCGCTTTACGCCTATGAGGGCGGCGACGGCATCGATTCCTGGAGTGTCGCGGCCGGCGCACTGGGCGCAGGCGGCGGGCGCTGGCTGCCGGTCCGCCACCCCGACCGCTATGCCGGCGATGTGTTCCGCACGCTGGCCGCGGGCCAGGGGGTGACGCTGCCGGCGCCGCGGCCGGGCGGCAATCGTGGCGCTGCGGTGATCGCCCGGCACGCCAGCCCGCCCGCCGACGCGCTGGTCCTGGACATGCTGAAATACTCCACCAATTTGACGGCCGAGGTGATGGGGCTGACCGGCACCGCGGCGCGCGGCCGGGATGCGCGCAGCCTTGCGGCCTCGGCCGGTGCCATGGCCGACTGGCTGGCGCGCACCCATGGCACGGGCCGGGTCCGCCTGGTCGATCACTCCGGTCTTGGCGATGCGTCGCGCATCGCGCCGCAGGCGCTTGTCAACGCGCTCGCCACGGCCGGTTGGCAAGGCCGCCTGCGCGGGCTCATGAAACCCGTGGTGTTGAAGGACGAACGCGGCCGCCGGATGGCCGATCCGCCGGTCGCGGCGGTGGGCAAGACCGGGACATTGCACTTCGTCACGACGCTCGCCGGCTATGCCGAAACGGCGGGCGGCCGGCGCCTGGTCTTCGCGGTGCTCTGCGCCGATCTCGACCGGCGCGCCGCGCTGCGCCCCGATCAGCGCGACCGGCCGCCGGGCGCACGCAGCTATGCGCGCGCCGCGCGCGGCTTCCAGTACCGGCTCCTGGAACGCTGGGGCCGGGTCTATGGCGGCTGAGGGGGGCGGCCCTGGAAAGCCCGCCTCGGCACCCCGCGGCGGCATGTCACGGGCGGCTCGCGCCGCACCCGTCAGCCTGCCGGACAGACATTCCCGATCAGCCACGGGCCGCCCGAGGCGCCCTCGCCCAGCCCGGGGCCGACATAGCCCGGAAAGCGGCAGCGCACGCGCAGTTGCAGCAGCGTGATCGCGATGCCGTCGGGCGGCGCGGCAAGTTCTGCGGGCGCAAAGGTCAGCCGGTAGTTCCTGTCGTGGTCGATCGCGTGCCCGATGAACTGCTGCGCCACCGGATCATATTCGCCATACAGGAAGAACGGCTGTCCGGTCTCCTCGCTGACCAGCACCTTGCCGGTCGCCTTGTCGGTCTTGCGCACGCGCATCTGCAGCTGCGCGGTGTAGAACGGGGGCATGCCCTTGGGATTGTTCATCTTGAACCAGCTGATGCAGAAGAACCGGTGCAGATCGATCCGAAAGCCGGTTGCGCCCGCCCAATGCGGATCGGCCGAAAGGTCTGGCGATTCAAGGAAGATGTCGCAGACTTCGACCTTTGGGTCGAGCACATAGATGGTCTGCACCGAGGCCGACAGCGCCAGCTTCTGATGATTGCCGAGCGTGAAGCCCTGCCCGGGCAGGTAATGCGTGAACGGGGTCAGCTTCGCCCGCTGCCACTCGGTCTTGGTCGGGTCGGCCTTGGTCGGCACCTCACGCCAGCCATACAGCTGGTCCAATGTCCAGCCCTGAAGCGTGCCGTCGGCGAAATCGAAACAGCCCGCGGTCGACTCTGCGGCCCTCGCCTCCGCCCCGCCAAGCGCCTTGCCCGCGTTGACGGTCAGGGTTTCGGCCAGCGGGCGGTTCCACAGATCCGCCAGCGTATCGCTGATATCGAGATCGGCCGGCAGCTTTTCGTCCTTCCAGTTGTCAGGCATCCTTGCCTCCTCCGCTGCCCCACGACGCGCCCCCGTACATGACGCTATGTCACCAAAGGGCTATTATAGCGCACAGCGCGGTTCGTCGCCAGCGCGCCGGCGGTCGCAGGCAGGCCGCGCCGATGCGCCGGCCGCGCGGCAGGCCCGGGATCGTCGGCTGAAAGGCCGGGCGCATGTCCCTGGCCGCTGAATGCCGCGGTCACAGCGTCATGTGGCGCGCCCGGGCGCCGCGCTCGATCGCGGCGCCATGCAACCGGTCGATCGCCAGCTCGTGGCGGATTTCCTCGAGAAACCGCAACTCGCTTTCCAGCAGCCGGCCATCGGCGGCCGCCACATCGCAGGCCAGCGCATAGGCGGTCTCGAACAGTCGGGCCGGCAGCGCCTGGCGGACCAGGCCGAACAGCGCATCGAGACCGTCTTCTTCCTCGAACAGGTCGAAGACGGTGCGCGAGACGCGTGGCAGCCGATCCACATCATAGCCCGAGAAAACGGGAAGATGATCGACGATGCCCTCGATCGTCACCAGTTCCGAGGTCCGGATGCTTTCATCCGAGACCGAGACCGCGACCATCACCGCGATCAGCGCATCCTGCGCCGAGAAGATCGGGACGTCTTCGCTCATGCCGGCCTCCGCTGCTGTTGGCGCCAGATTATTGACCCTGCCGCACGCCGGCAATAGGAACCGACACCCCGCCCGACGGAGCTGCCCCCGTGACCGATCTTCGCGATGCTGCCCAGAACGCCCGCGCCTGGCCCTTCGAGGCGGCGCGCGCCATCCTCGACCGGGTCGGCGGCACCGTCCCGGACAAGGGATATGTCCTGTTCGAAACCGGTTATGGCCCGTCCGGCCTGCCCCATATCGGCACCTTCGGCGAGGTCGCCCGCACCACCATGGTGCGCCGCGCCTTCGAGTTGCTATCGGACATCCCGACCCGTCTGCTGTGCTTTTCCGACGACATGGACGGGTTGCGCAAGGTTCCCGACAATGTGCCGAATCCCGATGCGCTGCGCGCCCATCTGCAACGGCCGCTCTCGGACGTGCCCGACCCGTTCGGCGAGTATGAGAGCTTCGGCGCGCACAACAACGCAAGGCTGTGTGCCTTTCTCGACCGGTTCGGCTTCGATTACGAATTCATCTCGGCCACCGAGTTCTATCGCTCCGGGCGCTTCGACCCGGTTCTGCGCCGCGCCGCCGAACGCTATGACGATCTGATGGCGGTGATGCTGAAAAGCCTGCGCGAGGAACGCCGGCAAAGCTATTCGATCTTCCTGCCGATTTCGCCCCAGACGGGCCGGGTGCTGTATGTGCCGATCCGCCATGTCGACCCGGTCGCGGCCACGGTCACCTTCGACGACGAGGATGGCACGGAAACCACGCTGCCGGTGACCGGCGGCCATGTGAAACTGCAATGGAAGCCCGATTTCGGCGCCCGCTGGGCCGCGCTCGACGTCGATTTCGAGATGTATGGCAAGGAGCACGCGCCGAACACCGCGATCTATGACCGGATCTGCGCGATCCTCGGCGGCCGCCCGCCCGAACACTACACCTATGAGCTGTTCCTCGACGAAGCCGGCGAGAAGATCTCCAAATCCAGGGGTAACGGCCTGTCGATGGAAGACTGGCTGCGCTACGCCGCCACCGACAGCCTGGCCTATTTCATGTACCAGAAACCGAAGACCGCAAAGCGGATGAGTTTCGACGTGATCCCGCGCGCGGTCGACGAGTATCACCAGCAATTGCGCGCCTACCCGGCGCAGGATGCCGAAAAGCGCCTGGCCAACCCGGTCTGGCATGTCCATGGCGGCGCACCGCCCGAAAGCCGCATGGTGGTGCCGTTCGCGATGTTGCTGAACCTCGCCTCGGTCTCGGGCGCGCGGGACAAGGATGCGCTGTGGGGCTTCATCCGCCGTTACGCGCCCGACGCGTCGCCCGCGACCCATCCCGATCTGGACGCGGCGGCCGGCTTCGCGGTGCGCTATTTCAACGATTTCGTCCTGCCCGGCCGGGTTTTCCGCCCGCCCGACGAAGCCGAGCGCGCGGCGATGGCCGACCTCGCTGAACGGCTGAAGGACCATGCGGGCAGCCACGATCCCGAGGCGCTGCAGGCCATCGTCTATGCGGTGGGGCGCGATCACGGCTTCGAGCCGCTGCGCGACTGGTTCCGCGCGCTTTACGAGGTGTTGCTGGGTGCCAGCCAGGGCCCGCGCTTTGGCGGCTTCATCGCGCTTTACGGCGTTGACGAGACGGTCGCGCTGATCGGCCGCGCGCTCGATGGCGGGTTGGCCCGGGATTGACCCGCTTCGGGCGCGCGTTACCTCCCGGCCGAGGAGGGTTTGACCATGCTGATTCGAACGATTGCCGCCTGTGCGCTGGTGCTGGCCATGCCGGCAGCCGCCGACCAGGATGCCAAGCCCGCGATCGCGGCGGCAATCGATTCGCAGATCGAGGCGTTTCTGGCCGACGATCTGGATGCCGCGTTCGGCTATGCATCGCAAAGCATCAGGGAGATCTTCGGCTCGCCCGAGCGGTTCGGCGAGATGGTGCGCGAGGGCTATCCGATGGTCTGGCGGCCGGCCGAATGGCAGTTCCTCGAATTGCGCGACATCAACGGCAATCTCTACCAGAAGGTGCTGATCACCGATCACGCCGGCCGGCTTCACATCCTGGAATATGCCATGCGGCCGACCGATCAGGGCTGGCGCATTCGCGGCGTCCAGATCCTGCGACCGCCCGAGGCCGGCGCCTGACCGGTGCGGTGCCGGCCCGGCCCGTTCCGGGCGCGGCAACGGACGCACGCTTAACAGCGGGTTAACGTCCGATCTGCTAGCGCTTCTGGCGTGGCGCGTCGTTCCGGCGCGTCGCCCAATGGCAATCGAGCGGCCACGCCGGCGCGGCGTTCCGGCCGCGATCGGTGCGGCCCTGCGAAAGGAGACACCGCACCATGAACAAGGCCGTCACCGATGGCATCGATTTCATGCCGCCGCCCTTCATCGACGGGCTCGATCAATGGTCGCGCGGCGACGGCACGCCCGGCTCGCCGACCTATCTGGGTGTCGGCAGTTTCGTCGCCGACGATCCCGATTTCCGGGGATGCCTGGAACTGACCAAGACCGAAGCGACCCAGCGCCTGCGCGCGATGGCCGAGACGCCGATCCTGCCGGGCTGCTATCTGCGCATCCGGGTGCGGCTGAAGGTGCTGTCGGGCGATCTGCCGGGCGTCCGGATTGCAGCCTGGGCAGGACTGGCGGGGGGTGGCCATCTGGACGGGGTGGCCGAATACGGCCCGACCACGCAGATCGGTCGCCTGAACGATATCGTGACCGTCGAAGGCTATGTCGGCACCGGCGCGCGGTCGGGCGTCGACATGCCCTGGGGCACGGCGGCCGCCTTTGGCCATTTCGGCATCGATTTGACCGGCCCGACCGGCGCGGTGATCCGGATCGACGATGTCGAGATCGCCGACGCCACCGATGTGTTTCATCGCGACATGATGGATATCGTCGACATCCGCGATTACGGCGCGATCGGCGACGGGTTCACCGACGACACCGCCGCGCTGGAGGCCGCCGACGCCGCCGCCGCGGGCCGCATCGTGCTGGTGCCCGAAGGCATCTACCGGATCGAGAGCTCGGTCTCGATCGCCTCGCCGATCCGCTTTCACGGCCGCCTGTCGATGCCCGACGACGCCATGCTGCTGCTGCTGAAAAGCTTCGACCTGCCGACCTATATCGAGGCGTTCTGGGACGAGGAACTGGCCTTCAAGAAGGCGATGCAGGCGCTGTTCAACCATACCGACCACGAAAGCCTGAACATGGGCGGGCGGCGGGTGCAGATCACCGCGCCGATCGACGTGGCGGCGGCGGTGGTCAACCGTGCCACCTTCGAGACCCGCCGCGTGTTGCGCAACGGTCAACTCGACGCCCAGGCCGGGGCCGCCTGGGATCCGCAGGTGGTGACCGTGCAGGCAAGCTATGACCCGGACAATCCGACCTGGCTGACCGGGGTCGGGGCGCCCGACAGCATTCCGCTTGGCGCGCTTGTCACCGGCAACGGCGTCGGCCGCGAGGTCTATGTCCGCAATGTCGATGTCCCTGGCGGCCGGATCGAGCTGAGCGCGCCGCTTTACGGCGTCTCGGGCAGCCAGAGCTTCGCCTTTACCCGGTTTCGCTATCTGCTGGATTTCAGCGGCTTCAGCAAACTGTCCAAATTCGTCATCGAATCGGTCGAGCTGAAATGCAATGGCGTGGCCAGTGGCCTCATGCTGGCGCCCGATGGCGTGATCTTTCAGTTCCGCGAAAGCCAGATCAACGCGCCGCGCGACCGGGCGATCACCTCGATCGGCACCGGCTGCCAGGGATTGCTGATCGACCGCAACCAGTTCCTGTCGAACGAGATGCAGGCCGCGGCCCAAAGCCGCACCAGCATCTGCCTGAACGTCAATGCCAACGATGCCAAGATCCGTGACAACAGGGCGGTCCGGTTTCGCCATTTCGCGGTGCTGGGCGGCGGCGGGCACATGCTGCTGGGCAATCACTGGTTTCAGGGCGACAGCGAGTCCGACGGCGTGCGCACCGGCGGTGTGATCTTCACCCAGCCACATGTGCGCTCGGTGATCAACGGCAACTATATCGACAACAGCACGATCGAATGGACCAACGAGCATGACGCCGCGCCGGAGCATTCGAACGAGTATTCGTTCAGCGGGCTGACCATCACGGGCAACACCTGCGTCGTGTCGGGTGTGCTGCCTTCGTTCCGATGGCTTGTGATCACGCCCTATGGGCCGGATCATTTCATCCATGGCCTGACGGTGACCGGCAACGCGTTTCGTGCGATCTCGGCGACGGTCGATCGAATCGAGGCCATCAATGCCGCCTTCGCCGATCTCGACCCCAATCGGACCCGCAACGTGCTGATTGGCGGCAACACCTATAACGGCGTTGCCCAATTCGTTGCCAATCCGGTGTCCGAGGCGTTTGCGATCGCGACGACGCAATCGGTCTGGAGCTGCGATTTCGGCGCCCGGATGGCCTTTGGTCAGCGGGCGCGGGTGGTCGAGGCGGTGGTCGCCGATGGCGCGATCCGCAATGCCGCTGGCGGCCGGGTGTTTGCCATGCCGCATGTGGAAACCGGCCGGGGTGCGACCGGCCAGACGGTGGAGTTGCATTGGCCCGAGCCCGTCAAGGGCACCGTGCGGGTCAGCGCGCGCATCGACAACCCGGAATGACCACGCACCGCGCCGGCGACCGCGCCGGCGCGGTCGCCCGGATTGCCGGCACCTGAAGCTGGGCGCGAACAAGCCCGCAGCGGCGCGCCTGGCGACGGCGACGCGGATGCGCGATCCGCCCGATAGGTGACGCGGCAACGGGATTCTCCGGAGAATCCTGCAAGGCAGGGTTTTGCAGGGCCTGTGGCCAATCATCATGACGCGATGCGTGCTGCCACGAGGTTCCAGCACGCTGTGTCGCTGCAATCCGTCTTGTCTCAGCGTGTCGCGATACCTCTGATACCAAGCTGCAATGACCGTTGGTATGGGTCCCCCTTTTGCGCCGGTCGCCTTCTGGTGAACCGAAACGATGGTGCCGTCGATGAGGGCGTACTCGAAATCGGGGTCGCGCCTCATAGCCTTGAAGAGCTTCTCGAAAACGCCCGTCTTCGCCCACCGGCGGAAGCGCCGGAACTGGGTGTTCCACTTGCCGAAAGCAGGCGGCAGGTCGCGCCAGGGGGACCCGGTGCGAACCCGCCAGAACACGGCCTCCGGAAACAGCCGCTTGTCCTTCGCCGTTGCACCCGCATCGCCGGCTTTCCCTGGCAAATGCGCCTCAAGCCGTTGCCACACCCGATCCGTCACGACAAACCGCTGCTCGTTCATTCAAACCGCCATTTTGGAAGCTTGAATCAGAAGTCAAAAACCAAAGGGGAATCCTGATTGTCCACAGGCCCTAGGCACCGGCACAAAGCGCCTTGGCAAGCCGCGGCAGGCCGGCGCGCCGCCACAGCGTCCGCGGGGCAAGCGGGCTGCCCGCCCGGCGTGCCGCGTCGTGAACCGCCCGGGCGACGGCGGCCACGGTTTCGGGCGCACGCTGCCACAGCCCGACCAGAAAGCCGTCGGGATGAACCGCGCGCACCCCATCGCGGGCCAGAACCCGCGCCGGGAAGTCCCGCAGGTTGCGGGTGACGAGAACATCCGCCCGTCCGGCAATGGCGGCGGCCAGCACATGCACATCGCCCGGATCGGGCAAGGTCAGCCGGGCCTCCAACGATCGGTCCCGGGGGGCAGCGGCGGCCGGCCAGCGCTGGCGCAGCGCAAGGATCTCGGCCGCCGCGTCAGACCCCGCGCGGGCGGCGGCGCGGCTCCATTCGTCGAGCACCCGCTCGGACCAGACGGGCACGAACAGCCCCGCATCGGCCGCGCCCAGCAGGAGGCGCCGCAGAATATCGGGGTAGAGCACGCAGGCATCGAGCAACGCGCGCGGCGGGTCCGGCGCGGCGTCATGGCCACGGTCGTTGTCCATGGCCGTTATCTGCCGCGCGCCCGGCCTCCCTGCTCGATCACCATGTTCCATGGGCAGGATTGGCGGTCGGGCGGGAGATGCCGCAGGCGCAACGGCTCACACGCATTGCGTCCCGGTATCAGGCGCGTTCAGCGCGGCCAGGGCGTGTCGAAACGCCTTGGTGCGACCCGGGATCAGCGCCAAAGCCCCGGCAGGCTGTCGCGCGCCGCGGCCATGCTCAGCCAGTCGAAAACGAACCCCGCGACCGAGCGGAAGCAGATCAGATGCGCGCGTTCCGGCCCCGAGGCCCAGATCGCCACCGCGACCTGGCCAAGCCGGGTGCGCCGGAAATCGCCCGGGCCGAAGGCGCCCGGCGCCAGGTCGACGGGTGTGCCCTTGGCCAGCACCTCGCGCCAGCCCGGCCCCGAGAGGTCGATCAGCGCGCGGGCCGAGGACATATCGGCGACCAGATGTGGCGTGTCGCCCAGCCCTTCGCTCAAGTCGGCGGCCAGCCCTGCTGCCTTTTCCCAGGGGCAGAAGACCAGCACCTCGTCGGGGGCCATCCAGGCCACCGACCGGTCCTTCGCCGTTTCAATCCGCAGCGCCCTGGGCAGCGCGATCCCGGTGGCCTCCTTCACCGCCTTGCCGACCGCCCGGGTTGAAAGATCGGCCCGCAGGGCGATCATGCCGGTCGGCGGCGCCTCGGCCACCCGTATCGCGCCCTCCGTTGCTGCGCCGCCCAATGCCGTCATCGCCTCAGCCATTCTGCCGCTCCCCCTGTGGGTCGTAGAACACCGGATCGACGATCCGCGCCTCGATATGGCCGCGCCCATCGGCAAAGCGGATCACCTCGCCGATCCGTTCGGGGCCGCGTTCGACCAGGCCCAGCGCGATCGACCGGTCGAGCGTGGGCGACATATAGGTCGATGTCACCCGCCCGATGGTGCGCCTGATGCCGGTCGGCAAAACCGTGCCATCGACCGCATGCGCGCCGTCCGGCAGCCTTGTCCTGGGGTCGAGCGTCTGCAGACCGACCAGCCGCCAGCGATCGGGCCGGGTCAGGTCGGCCCGCGCCTGCGCCCGCTTGCCCAGGAAATCGTCCTTCTTCTTCGACACCGCCCAGTCGAGGCCCAAATCCTGCGGCGTGACCGTGCCGTCGGTCTCGTCGCCGATCATGATGAACCCCTTCTCGGCGCGCATGATGTGCAGCGCCTCGGTACCATAGGGGGCGATGGCGTGGGCCGCGCCCGCGGCCATCAACCGGTCCCACAGCGCCTGGCCATGGGCCGCCGGCACGGCAATCTCGAACGACAATTCACCCGAGAAAGAGATGCGGAAGACCCGCGCCGGGATGCCCGCCAGCGTGCCTTCGGTCCAGCCCATGAAGGGCAGCGCATCGGCCGACAGGTCGATCCCGCCCAGCGCTTCGAGCACCGCGCGCGCCTGCGGCCCGACAACCGCGATCTGGGCGAATTGCTCGGTCAGATTGGCGGTGTAGACCTGCCAGTCCCACCATTCGGTCTGCAGCCATTCCTCCATCCAGGCATGGACATGGTCCGACCCGCCCGAGGTGGTGTGGCACAGAAAGCTGTGGTCGTCGATCCGCGCCACCACGCCATCGTCGAACAGAAAGCCGTTCTCGTTGCACATCAGCCCATAACGGCAGCGGCCCGGTTTCAGGGTCGACATCCGGTTGGTGTAGAGCGTGTCCACGAAGCGCCCGGCATCGGGGCCGGTGACCAGGATCTTGCCCAGCGTCGAGGCGTCCAGAATCCCCAGATTGCGCCTGGTGTTGCGCACCTCGCGCGCGACCGCCTGATCGACGGTTTCGCCCGGTTTGCGATAGCAGAACGGCCGGCGCCAATCGGCCACCGGCTCCCACACGGCGCCATTGGCGTCGTGCCAGCCATCCATCGCCGTCTTGCGGGTGGGTTTGAACAGCGCCCCCCGCGCCTCGCCGCCGATCGCGCCCAGGGTCACCGGGGTGAAGGGCGGACGGAAGGTGGTGGTGCCGATCTCGGGGATCGTCGCGCCGCGCGCCTCGGCCAGAACCGCCAGCCCGCCGATATTCGACAGCTTGCCCTGGTCGGTGGCCATCCCGAGTGTCGTGTAGCGCTTGGCGTGTTCGACACTTTCATAGCCTTCGCGGGCGGCAAGGGCGACATCCGACATCGTCACGTCGTTCTGGAAATCGAGCCAGATCTTGTCGCGCAGCGCGGGCGGGGCGCCCTGCGGCATGCACCAGACGGCCTCGATCGGGGCCTCTTCGGGCGCCGCGGCCGTGGCGGCCTTTCCGGTTTGCGGTTTCGCCCCCAGCGCCTTGGCCGCGGCGCGGCCGGCGGCCACGCCATCCTCCAGGCAATCGCCCGCCGGAAGGACACCGTTTGCCGCACCTGCCGCGGTGACGATGGCGGCACCGTCGGCACCGATCGGCGGCCTGGCCGGGTCGGGGCGGAACAGCAGCTGCGCCGCGTCCCAGCGCAGCTTGCCGCCGGCCTGGGACCACAGATGCACCGTCGGCGACCAGCCGCCCGACATTGCCACGGCTTCGCAGGGGATGGTTTCCAGCACCGCACCTTCGCCGGCCTGGACGCAGACTGCGACGCCTTCGACGCGGCCCCGGCCGACGCTCCCGGCCACCGCATGGCCCGGCTTGATCGGGATGCCCATGGCGCGGGCCCGCTCGGGCAGGGCGCCTTCGACGCGCAGCCGCGCGTCGAGGATCGCAGGCACCGTCAGCCCCGCCTCGCGCAACGCGATCGCGGTGCGATAGGCGTCGTCATTGTTGGTCACGACGACCGTCCGGTCACCCGGCGAGACGGCGTAATGCACCGCATAGTCGCGCACCGCGCCGGCCAGCATCACGCCCGGCCGATCGTTCTGGGCAAATGGCAGCGGCCGCTCGATCGCCCCGGTGGCGGCGACGATGTGGCGCGCCCGGATGCGCCACAGCCGCTGCCGCGGGCCGGCATCGGCCGCTTCCAGCGCGGTGACGAAGCCATGATCGTGAACCCCGGTTACCGTGGTGCGCAGCCGTAGGGTAACGGTCTCCATCGCCTGCAGTTCCGCCACCGTGCCGGCAACCCAGTCGGCGGCGGGCTTCCCGTCGACGGTCACGCCATCGGTGGCCGCGCGCCCGCCCCAGCAGGCCTCCTGTTCGATCAGCAACACGCGCAGCCCGGCCTGTGCGGCCTCGCGCGCGGCGGCCAGCCCGGCGATGCCGCCCCCTGCAACGAGCACATCGGCGTGGAGATAAAGGTACTCATAGCGATCGGCATCCGCCCGGTCGGGTGCCCGCCCCAGCCCGGCGGCACGGCGGATCGCCGGCTCGTAGAGCCGCTTCCAGAAGGCCCGCGGCCACAGAAAGGTCTTGTAGTAGAAACCGGCGCGCAAAAAGCGCGACAACCAGCCATTGACGACGCCGACATCGTGGGCAAGCCCGGGCCAGGCGTTCTGCGATGCGACCAGCATGCCATCGGCCAGCGCCGTGGTGGTCGCGCGCGCATTCGGTTCGAAGCTGCCGCCCGTCCCCAGCCCCACCAGGGCGTTGGGTTCTTCGGGGCCCGCCGCGACGACGCCGCGCGGGCGGTGATACTTGAACGAGCGGCCGACCAGAACCTGGTTGTTCGCGAGCAGCGCCGAGGCCAGCGTGTCGCCGGCAAAGCCCTGCAGCGGCTGGCCGTCCCAGGTGAAGCCCAGCCTTTGCGACCGATCGATCCGGGTGCCTCCGGTGGCAAGACGGGTGCTCATGCCGGGCCCTCCCATTCCGGTCGCCGGGCGCGGATCGCGGCGACGATATCGTCGGGCGGCGCGGTGGTCTGGGCGGAATAGGTGCCGAACACCTCCAGCGTCGCGGTATCGCGCGCGGCGTGGAACCACTTGCCGCAACCATAGACGTGGCACCAGCGCTCGAAATGCACGCCGCGCGGGTTGGCCCGGGTGAACAGGTAGTCCGCGAACGCGTCATCCGTGCTGTCGGGGCCGGCGCGTTGCAGATGCGCCTCGCCACCCGGGACAAGCTCGGTTTCGTCGGCGAGAACGCCGCAGACGGGGCATTCAAGCTGCAGCATGGGGGACTCCCTTCGGCAGGGGATGGGCACGCCGCCAAATCTGCGGCGCAGATTCGGCTTTGACATCGGCGCGACGGCTTCTAGACTTCTGCCCATGACACCGGACCGTCAGATAGCCATCCTCGTGTTCGGCGGGCTTGCCGCCGCGTTCTTCGTCTATTTCGTCGTGATCACCCTGGCGCGCCGGCGGCGCATCCGCGAGGGGCGCGCGGTGGATGTGGGCGATCTGATCGTGTTCGGGTCGAAGGCCGGCAAGGGCAAGAAGACCGTGCTGCCCGGCGACCGCAGGCCGAATGGCGGCGTGCCCGTGGGCCGTGACACCGACATCGAATAGGGCGGCGCGATGGAGGCGATCGCCATCGTTCTGGGATTGCTCGCCGTCGCCGGGGCGGCGCTTGCGATCTATGAATGGCGTCGCGGCCGCCCGCTGATCCATGAAGACGGCGCTTCTGGCCCGCCGCGGCAAAGCGAGGCGGATCGCGAAGCGATCCGCAGCGCCGATCGTTCGATCCATGGCCCACCCGGCGGCTAGCTCCCCGGCCGGAGCGGACCCTCGCACCTTCGAACCGGTCGCCGGCCGCGTGCCACGGCCGAGCCGCTTTGAAAACCACCGGTAGCAAATCACCTCGGCCAGGACGTCTGCCGCCGGCACCGGCGTGAACCCGCGATCCATGGGGATGCCTGCATCCATCAATGCGCCACCGCCGCGGCGACCGATTCGTCGATCATCCGCCCTTCCCTGAACCGGTCGAGCCCGAACGGCCCGGCCAGATGCCCGGGCGCGCCGTTCGCCACCATCTCGGCCGTCGCCCAGCCCGAGCCGGGGATCGCCTTGAACCCGCCGGTGCCCCAGCCGCAATTGATGAACACGCCCTCGACCGGCGTCTTCGAGATGATCGGCGAGCGATCGCCGGTCATGTCGACCACGCCGCCCCATTGCCGCAGCATCTTCAGCCGGCTGATCACCGGAAAGGTCTCGCACAGGGCGCGCACCGTCTCCTCGATATGGTGGAACGACCCGCGCTGGGTAAAGTTGTTGAACCCGTCGGCGCCGCCGCCGATCACCATCTCGCCCTTGTCGGACTGGCTGAGATAGCCATGCACCGTGTTGGCCATCACCACGATGTCCATCAGCGGTTTCACCGGCTCGGAGACCAGCGCCTGCAGCGCCACCGATTCGACCGGCAGGCGGAAGCCCGCCATCTCGGCCAGTTGGCCCGAATGCCCGGCCACCACGATGCACAGCTTGTCGCAATCGATCGGCCCCTTCGCGGTATCGACCCCGACGACCTTGCCGCCCGCGCGCCGGATGCCCGTCACCGCGCAGTTCTGCACGATATCGACGCCCATCGCCGCGCAGGCCCTTGCATAGCCCCAGGCCACCGCATCGTGCCGCGCGGTGCCACCGCGGGGCTGCCACAACCCGCCCAGCACGGGGTAGCGCGGGCCGCGGACGTTCAGGATCGGGCACAGTTCCTGGGCGCGGAACGGCGCCACATATTCGGTCTTGATGCCCTGCAGCGCATTGGCCCGGGCGGTGCGCTGAAACGCCCGCGCCTCGTGATGGGTCTGGGCCAGCATCAGCACGCCACGCGGGCTGAACATCACGTTGAAGTTGATCTCCTGGCTGAGCGTCTCGTACAGGCTGCGGGATTTCTCGTAGACCGCCGCCGAGGGATCGCGCAGATAGTTCGACCGGATGATGGTGGTGTTGCGGCCGGTATTGCCACCGCCCAGCCAGCCCTTTTCCAGAACCGCCACATCGGCGATTCCATGGTTCCTGGCGAGGTAATAGGCGGTGGCCAGCCCATGCCCGCCGGCGCCCACGACGATCACCCGATAGCGCTGCCGCGGCGCGGCATCGGGCAGCGCCCGCGGCCAGCCTGCATTGCCGCGCAGGGCTTCCCGGACGATGGCAAAGGCGGAATATCGGGTCATCGGCGCACCCTGTCCCTGGTTTCGGGGTCGCGGCCCCTTTTGCGGCAGTTTACCCGCCCGGGCGCAGGGCACAATGGGGCGATGATGCGACATGGCCGCCCGGCCGGCCTGCCACGGTTGCGATCGCCCTTTCCGCACACCGACAGGCGGGCTAGGTGCCCGGTCGAAGAGCGGGAGCCGACCGATGGGATTGTGGCTTTTCTGGATGATGGCGGGCGGGCTGGGGCTGGCCGCGGCCGGCGCGCTGGCCGTGGCGTTGCTGCGCCCCGGTCCCGATCAGCGCGTCGCGGCGGATTACGACATTGCCGTCTATCGCGATCAGTTGAAGGAAATCGCCCGCGACCGGGCGCGCGGCCTTCTGGGCGAAGAGGAAGCCGAACGCGCCCGGGTCGAGGTCTCGCGCCGGCTGCTCGATGCCGACCGGGCGCGGGCGGCGGCCAACCCGTCGGGCGCGGCGCCGCCGGCGCTCAACGGGGCAATGGCGGTGATCGTTGCCGTGGTCGTGCTGGGCGGCGGGCTGGCGCTTTACTGGGGGATCGGGCGACCCGGCGCCGGCGATCTGCCGCTCGGCGCGCGGCTTGCCGCGATCGACGCGCAACGCGCGGCCCGCGAGCCCCAGGCCGCGGTCGAGGCCACGCTGCCGGGCGATCCCGATCCGGGCCGCATTCCGGCCGGGGCAGGGGCCGACTATCTCGACCTGGTGGGCCAGCTGCGCGCCGTCGTCGCCGAGCGCCCAGACGACCCACAGGGCCTGGCGCTGTTGGCCGAGCACGAGGCGGCGCTGGGACGGTTCCGCGCCGCCCGCGCGGCGCAGGCCGCCGCGATCGCCGGACGCGGCGCCGACGCCACGGCGCAGGATCATGCCACGCTCGCCTGGCTGATGATCGCCGCGGCCGGCGGCTATGTCTCGCCCGAGGCCGAGGCCGCGCTCGACGCCGCGCTGGAACGCGACCCGCGCCACCCCTTTGCCCGCTACGCCGAGGGGCTGATGTATGCCCAGGGCGGCCGGCACGATCTGGCGTTTGCGATCTGGCGCCCGCTGCTGGAGGAAAGCCCGCCCGATGCCCCCTGGGCGCAGGACATCCGTGTGTTCATCGAGGGCGTCGCGGCGCGCGCCGGCGTCGACTACGAACTGCCGCCGATGCCGGCGCCGCCGGCCGCCCCGCCCGGACCCGGCCCGACGGCCGAACAGATGCAGGCGGCCGAGGCGATGTCGGCCGATGACCGCCAGGCGATGATCCAGGGCATGGTCGAAGGGCTGGCGACCCGTCTTGCCACCGAAGGCGGCCCGCCCGAGGACTGGGCGCGGCTGATTGCCGCGCTCGGCGTGCTGGGTCAGACCGAACGCGCCCGGGCGATCCTGTCCGAGGCCCGGACGGTGTTTCCCGATGCCGCCATGCGCGCGCCGATCGAGGCCGCCGCGGCCCAGGCCGGGCTGATCGAATGAGCGATGACGGTACCGACCTTGCCGCGTTCGCCGCCCGGCTGCCCGGGAAGGGCGCGCTGATGGGCCTCGACCCGGGCACCAAGACCATCGGCATCGCCGTGTCCGATACCGGACGCGCGGTGGCGAGCCCGCTCGAAACCCGGCGCCGCGGCAAGTTCGCTGCCGATGCGGTGTGGCTGGCCGAACGCGCCCGCGCCCGCGCCATTGCCGGGATCGTCGTGGGTCTGCCGCTCAACATGGATGGCAGCGCCGGGCCGCGCGCCCGATCCGCGCGCGCCTTTGGCCGCAACCTTGCCCGGGCGCTGGACCTTCCGGTCGCTTTCTGGGACGAAAGGCTGTCGACGGTGGCCGCCGAACGCGCGCTTCTCGAAGCCGACACGTCGCGCCGGCGGCGCACCGAGGTGATCGACCATGTCGCGGCGGCCATCATCCTGCAGGGCGCGCTCGACCGGCTCGCCGCGATTGGGAGATCGGAATGACCGACGATATCTGGCGCCGCGACGAACCCGAAAGCCCCTGCATCAAGATCTGCGTGATCGAGCGCGAAAGCCGGCTGTGCACCGGCTGCCTGCGCTCGATCGACGAGATCGCCGCCTGGGGCGCGATGTCGCCCGAGGCACGCCGCGCCATCATGGCCGAACTGCCCGGCCGCGCGCCGCAACTGCAGAAGCGCCGGGGCGGGCGCGCCGGGCGGCTGGCGCGGGGCGGCGGGTGACGCCCGACGGCTTCCTTGACCGCGATCCCTGGCTTTCTCGCTGCGCCGAACCAGGCGCGCGGCTGACCGCGTTGCGGCCGCTCCGCCGCCCTGGCGGGCGACGTCGCGGCATCGCGCCGTGCCGGACCTGTCTTGATACCGCGGGTCGTCGACCGTCGCAGCGATCGGCGTCCGGCCGCTATGCGGCCGCCACCCCGGGGGGCTGCCATTCATGCCCCGGCAGGCCGTGGTAGAAGCCGTTGGAGAAGGGGGCCGCGATGCCGAGACCGCGCAGCCGGTCGGCGCCTTCGGCCGCCGCGATCCGGCCTGCCAGCACGTCGTCATAGGCGCGGGCCACGGCGACCATGTCGCAGCCATGCGGCATCAGCCGGAAATGGGTGACCCCCATCGCGGCCATCTCCGCCATTTCGGCCATCAGATCGACATAGGTGTAGGAAAGCGTCTGGATGCCGTTGACCGCCAGAAAGAGCTGCCCGTTCATGGTGGTCAGCGCCATCCCGTCGGGGTCCTCGCCGCAGACGAACTGGCAGTTGTCCTTCACCCTTCCATGGGCGCGGGCGTGATAGCAGCGCGCCGACAGGGCCAGCGAGGCGCGGCCGAAGACCTGCACCTCGATCCCCGCCTCGGCCGTCTTCGCCGCCTCGGCCAGCACCGCGATCACCGGTTTCGGCAGTTCCGCAAGCAGCGCGAAATGGGTCGCGCCGCGCCGGGCGAGATAGGCCAGCGCGGCCTCGTTATAGACATTCATCAGCGCGCCGATCCGGTGCGGCCGGCCCTGCAGATGCAACAGAGCGGCGGTGTTGTTGACCTCGAGCGCACGGCCCTCCTGCCGGGCGAACGCCTCCAGGAGCTTGCGCTCGCGCGCGATCACCACCTCGGACAGGGAACAGAACACCACCTGCTTGCCGGCGCGTGCCAGCCTTTCGGCCACCGGCTCCAGATGATCGTCGAAGAAGGGCGTGCGTTTCGAACACACCACCTCGCCCAGATAGACCGTGCCGACCGGCGCCTCGTCGGCGATCCGGAAATAGAAATCGCGCAGGGCTTCGGCCGGCCAGTGAAACAGGTTCGGCCCGAGCGTCAGTTCCGCCATCACCGCCACCTCTTGGTTTTCAGCGCGCCCTCGGTCTGTTTCTGGCCCTCGGTCAGCGCCACCAGATCGGCGAGTTCCGGCTCCCGGCCCTCGGCGATCGCATCGACCGCCGCGCGGAAGGCCGCGACGACCTTCTTCACGTAAGCCTTGGAACGCTGCCGCCCCTCGATCTTGAAGGCATGCACGCCGGCCGCAATCAACTCGCCCAGCATGGCGGAGGCGTTCAGGCTCACCGGTTCCTCGAAGGCGTAATAGCCATCCTCGCGGCACGGGGCCAGGTAACGACCCTTGCAGATCGTCGGATAGCCGGCGGTGTCGCCCGGCCCGAACCGGTCGATGGTGAAGCCGCTGAGCCGCGTGGCGAGCGACCCGTCGGGCTCCCGGTCGTAGGCCACACAGGCGGCCGGCGAACAGGCGCCGTCCATGTTGGTCGACTGGCCGGTCGCATAGGTGGTCAGCGAACAGCGGCCTTCGACCATCAGCCCGTGATTGCCGAAGATGAAGGTCTCGACCTCGCAGGGGATGTCGGCGACCAGCCCGGCGATTTCGCCGACCGTCATGATGCGCGGCAGCACCACCCGCCTGACCCCGAATTCGCGGACATACCAGGCGATCGCCTCGGGCGAGGAGGCGGCCGCCTGCACCGACAGGTGGATGCGCAGCCCGGGATGGGCGCGATGGGCATAGTCGGCCGTGGCGATATCGGCGACGATGATCGCGTCGGCGCCCAGTTCGGCACAAAGATCGACCGCCCCATACCACAGCGCCAGCTTGCCGGCGGGCGGGAAGGTGTTGAGCGTCACCAGCACCTTGGCCCCCCGCTCATGGGAATAGGCGATGGATTTCGCCATCTCCTGCGGGGTGAAATTGAGGCCGACGAAATTGCGCGCATTGGTGGCGTTCTGAAAGCCGCAATAGACCGCATCCGCGCCGGCATCGACGGCGGCGCGCAGCGCGGCGGGCGTGCCCGCGGGGCAGATCAGTTCGGGCCGGGTCATGGCTGCGCCTCCGCCTGTTGCCTTTCGCGCGCCGCCGCCTCGCGCAGGGCACGCAGCGCGATCCGACCGGGCGGGCCGAACATGTCGGCGACGGTTTCGGCCACGGGGCGCTCGACATCGTCAAGCGCGTTCCTGAGGCACACGATCGCCTCGGTATCGCCGGTCACGGTGAGGTCACGGGAAAAGAACAGCGCATCGCCATCCTCGTCGCCCTCCATCAGGCTGAGGAGCCGCAGGAACCGGCCCGCGATGCGGGCGGCATGGGGCGGCGTGGCGCCCTTGGGAACGGCGCGGAAGTCGAGCGCGTCCGGGTCGGGGCGCAGATACAGCATGAAGGGCAGGTTGACGGGGTCGATCAGGAACCACGAATGGCGGTGTTCGCCCAGCCGGTCGAACAGATCGGGGTTTTCGGCGGCGACCTTGCGGGCCACCCGGCGCAGGATCGGGTCGAGCAGGAAAAGAGGCAGCGGCGGCAGCGGCAGGCGCGGGCCGCGCGGGGTGCGGGAGGCGTCGGTCATGCGGGGCATCCCTGTGGCCATCGCGGGCGGTGTTACCGCAGCGCGGCCCCGCCCGCCCGGTTACGTTTTGTCACAGGGGCGGGGGCGGCCGGCCCGCGGGCGCGTGGCCCTCCCTGGGTCGAGCCCGCAGGCGCGGCGACCCGGCCTGCTTTTCTCGCCTCAGCGTGCTCGCACGGTGCGCATCCAGATCCTGTTCTATTCCAGGCGACTGTAGTACTCGTCCAAGGTGATGACCACATCATCGTTCAGGCGAAACGGGCCGACGGCCGCCGAGGCCACGATGTCAAATGCACCGGCACCCCGGGCATCAAGTTCGGTATCGTAGTTGCAGTCAAACACCAAGACGTGAGCACGCGCCCTGAGAAATTCATGCCGCCGGTAAATTCTCACGAATACCCCCTTCGGCGTTACGAAATACGGTTCGATCAAGGGAGGCCAGACGATCTCGAAACTGGTACTCCCTCTTGGCAGGACAGATTTCTCCAGGAAGGCTGCCGGTGGCTCTACAACCGCTCCCGGTTCCGGAACACCGCCCTCAGCTGAGTAAGGGGCCCTAACTTCATAGTCGAGATTGTTCGAGAGCATGAAAACCCGTATGGGAGCCCCACTAATGCATACTTGTGCACTCCCGCTATTTGTCACGGTGACCTGAAAGATCACACTGCTGTCTTTAAACGCGGGCCTATCCAACTCGACCACTATCCCGTCGCCAAGTGCTGCATTTGACGTGCGGTCGACGTCTCTGTCTGTGTCTGCGCTGCATCCAGCTGTGATCAACAACGCGAAAGCGATGGCGCAAAACTCTTTCATTTCCCTGTTCCTGTTAACACTCATCGAAACCCAGCGAGCAGGTGAACGCGTCATTGATACGTCGTCCTTGGCTCAGCCCTATTGCCACGCCGCCCCATCCGTAGCCAGAGACGCCCGTGGTCCCCGGTCGATTGTGTATGATGACACCATGGGCTGGCTCTGTTTCTTCATTGAGATCATCCGTAAGGCCAAGAATGGCATGTCCAACTTCATGTGCAATCGGATAGCCCGAACGGTCCTCGTTGAAGTACTCGCTTCCAATATCAATTTTTTTCCCGAACCACTGACCTTGTACGGCTTGCGCAATACCCGAGAAAGCATCTGTCCGGTCACGAATGAATACGCCCTCACCAGGCTGGCCGAGAGCGTGATATGCGTCAAAGACGTCACCCATGGCATCTTCAATCATCGTGTCGGTCAGTTGCTCAACACCAAGGCGTCGTTTCAGATCGCGCAGCGCGCGGTTCGCACGCCGCGCCTCGCGTTCTGGAAGAATGCGCCCGTCTCGTGCCCTGTCAAGCGCATCGGCATATCCGAGGATCGTCAGTGCCATGCGGTCGCGGGCATCCTGGGCATCGCGCTCCAGCTCTTCGCGTTTATCATCGTCGAACTTCTCATCGATGATCTCGTTCCCCCCCGGATCGCGCAGGTTCACCGGGTCGTTGAAGCTGTAGGCATAGCGGTTCGTCCCCACCCCGGGCTGGTCGGGGTCGAGCCAGTCGGGCTGGATGAAGCGGCCGCGTTCGGGGTCCATGGAACGGGCGTTGAGATAGATCAGCCCCGCCCCCGAAGCATTGCGCTGGCCGTCGGTCGATCACGTCCACGGCGTCCGGTCGTCGATGCCGGACAAGACACACGACGAGGACAACAATGCTCTCTTGATGAGGCTGCTAGTCTTTCGTCTTGCTGCGATTGACCATCCGTTCGACTGTTCGCCAAAGAAATCCGATGAGCAGGTTCATGGCAGTTATATAGACAACAAACATGAGTGCCAAATGTAGAAACCCCTCTGCCCCAACCCAACTCAGCAAGTCGGAAACCGAAAGGGGCTTCAGGAAGCCCACGATATCGGCCCACACCATGACCGGAGCGATGATGCTTACAAAAAGGCCCTGCAATACCGCTCTTGCTATTGTCATCGCCTCTCGTCGCATTCTGCTTTGCCGGATCGCAACGGCTGCTGCCAGTCTAGTGGAAACGGCCACTCCGTTCTCAATTTGGTGCAGGGCTTATCCCAAGCGCCCTGCAACTCCCAAGGTATTCGTCCCGGCACTCGCCCGCAAGTCGCACGGTGTTGCGGACCGGCAGTCTGGCGGTCCGGTTTCGCCCCCGCATCGCGGCGCTGGCCGACAAAGCCCTGATCCTCGGCCGCCGAAAACCGCTGCGCCTCAGTCGACGGGGCGCAACTCGACAGATCGCGTGCCGGCCGCGTTCAGCGCCGCTTCGGCGATGACGCCAAAGCCGGCCCTGCGGAACACATCGACCGGGTCCGCCGCGCCCTGGCCCGAAAAGATCGGCACGCCGCGGCCAAAGCTTACCGGTTCGACCGTCAGTTCCACCCGGTCGATGGCGCCATGGGCGAGAAACCAGTCATGCACCCGCGTGCCGCCGAGGATCAGCCCCGTGCGCAGCGGGTGGACGGCCGCGACCAGCGCCGCCAGGCCATCGGGTGTCTGGCCGGCCGGGTCGAGCCACAGCTGCACGCTTTCGCGCCAGACCGGCGCGCCGGCGGCGGTCGAGAACACGATGCGGCGGCGCTGCGGATTCGGCGCGACGCCATGCGTCGTCCGCCCCAGCACCGACCAGTCGGCCGCGGTCACCGCGGCGCGAAACCGCGCCTGATCCTCGGCACTGGCCCAGGCGACCGGGTTCTCGCCCGGGTGGCGGGCGATGAAGCCGTCGCGGCTGGTCGCCACCAGCAGGGTGAAGCGGGCCCGGGTCACGCCGCGTCGGGGGCAAAATGGGCGGCGATCTCGCGCTGCCGCGGGCGGGCGCGATGTTCCACCAGATAAAGGCCCTGCCAGGTGCCGAGCACCATGCGACCGCGTGTGACCGGGATCGACAGCGACACCGGCAGCAGCGCCGCCTTGATATGCGCCGGCATGTCGTCGGGGCCTTCGGCGGTGTGCGTCAGATAGGCCATCGCCGGATCGTCGGCGGCCGGCACCAGGCGTTCGAAGAAGGCCCGCAGATCGCGCTGCACATCCGGATCGGCGTTTTCCCGGATCAGCAGCGAACAGGATGTGTGGCGCAGAAACAGCGTCAGCAGACCGTCGCCCCGGCCCGCCAGCCAGCCCGCCACCTCGGCGCTGAAATCGTAAAGGCCAGGGCCCGTGGTGGCGATCGCGAACGCGGTGTGCGGCATCGATGTCCTCCTGCGATGGGGCGGTGGCAGGCAGGCGACGCCCCCGCCCCCTCGCCGGCGGACATCGA
>DNSZ01000039.1 GCA_003500165.1 Paracoccaceae bacterium
CACGCCCTTCAGCCGCGCGACCTGAGGATGACCGATGCGTCGGGGGTCGCGCGGCTGAAGGGCGTGACCTTCCATGTCGATGCGGGCGAGATACTGGGTATCGCGGGGGTGGCGGGCAACGGCCAAAGCGCGCTGCTGCAGGTTCTGGCCGGGCTGGCACCGGCGACCGGGACGCTCAACCTCGATGGTCGGCCGCTCGACATCCGGCATGGCGATCTCGGCCAGGAGCGACGGCATGACCGCATCGCGCATGTGCCCGAGGACCGCCAGCATCAGGGTCTGATCATGGCATTCAGGGCCTGGGAGAACATGGCGCTGGGCTATCACAACGATCCGGCCTACAACCGCGGCCCGCTATGGATGGACAACGCCGCGATCCGGGGCGACGCGACCAACAAGATGGCCAGCTATGACGTGCGGCCGCCCGAACCGGCGCTGTTCGCGCGGAATTTCTCGGGCGGCAACCAGCAGAAGCTGGTGCTGGCGCGCGAGATGGAACGCGACCCGGTGCTGCTGCTGGTCGGCCAGCCGACGCGCGGCGTCGATATCGGCGCGATCGAGTTCATCCACCGGCAGCTGATCGCGATGCGCGATGCCGGCAAGGCAATCGTGCTCGTCTCGGTCGAGCTGGAGGAAATCCTGTCGCTGTCCGACCGGATCGCGGTGATGTTCGATGGCCGCATCGTCGGCGAGCGCTATCCGTCGCGCACCAACGAAGCCGAGCTTGGCCTGATGATGGCCGGCATGGGCGCGGAAGAGGCCGCCTGAGATGGAGGCGATGCCGCGCTGGGCCGATATCGTGCTGGTGCCGCTGATCAGCGTGCTGCTGGCCTTCGGGCTGTCGGCGCTGCTGATCCTGTGGATCGGGGCCGACCCCTGGGAAGCGTTGAAGCTGATGGTCTCGGGCTCGTTCGGCTCGACCTATGGCTGGGGCTATACGCTCTATTACGCGACCAATTTCGTGTTCACCGGCCTCGCTTTCGCGGTCGCCTTCCATGCCCGGCTGTTCAATATCGGCGCCGAGGGGCAGGCGACCCTGGGCGGGCTGGGCGTTGCCCTGGTCTGTCTGGCGCTGCCATGGCCGCACTGGACCCTGGCACTGCCCGCCGCGATGGCCGGCGGCGCGCTGTTCGGCGCGGCCTGGGCGTTTCTGCCGGCCTGGCTGCAGGCGACGCGCGGCAGCCATATCGTGATCACCACGATCATGTTCAACCTGATCGCCGGCGCGCTGCTGAACTACATGCTGGTCAATCCGCTGCGCCCCGAAGGCTCGATGGACCCGGCGACGGCGAAGTTTCCGGCCGGCACCAACCTGCCGACATTGCACGAGATGCTGGCGCCGTTCGGGATCGAATTCTCGCGATCCGCGCCGGCGAATGTCAGCCTCATCCTGGCGCTGGTCGCCTGCCTCTTTGTCTGGTGGCTGCTGTGGCACACCCGCTTTGGCCATGCCCTGCGCGCCCAGGGCCATTCCGAAACCGCGGCCGCCTATGCCGGGATATCGCCGGTCCGGATCACGGTCTGGGCGATGCTGCTGTCGGGCGCGCTGGCCGGGCTGATGGCGATCAACACCACGATGGGCGAGGCCGAGCGGCTGATCCTGAACGCGGTCGAGGGTGCGGGCTTCATCGGGATCGCGGTGGCGCTGATGGGCCGCAACCACCCGTTCGGCATCCTGCTGGCCGCGATCCTGTTCGGGTTTCTCTATCAGGGCGGGGCGGAACTCGCCCTGTGGACGAACATCCCGCGCGAGCTGGTGGTGGTGATCCAGGCGCTGGTGATCCTGTTTACCGGCGCGTTGGACAACATGGTGCGGATGCCGATCGAAAAGCTGTTTGCCATCCTGCGGCGCCGCCGGGCCCCTGCGGCCCCGCCCGTGCAGGCCCCGGGGGAGTAGGGGCATGGATTTCGCCACGGCCATCGCCATCCTCGATTCGACGCTGCGGCTGGCGACGCCCTTGTTGCTGGCCTGTCTGGCGGGGCTCTATTCCGAGAAGTCGGGCGTGTTCGACATCGGGCTCGAGGGCAAGATGCTGATGGCCGCCTTTGCCTCGGCCGCCTTCGCCTTTGTCTCGGGGTCGGTCTGGATCGGCCTGCTGGCCGGCATCGCCGCCTCGCTGCTGATGGCCGGGCTGCATGGGCTGGCCTCCATCACCTTCCGCGGCAATCAGCTGATCTCGGGCGTGGCGATCAATTTCCTGGCCGCCGGGCTGACCGTGGTGATCGCGCAAAGCTGGTTTCAGCAGGGCGGGCGGACGCCGTCGCTTCTGGGTGGGGCGCGGTTTGCCCCGATCGAATTGCCGCTGGCCGAAACCCTGGCCCCGGTGCCGATCCTGGGCCCGATCTATGCCGAATTGCTGTCGGGCCATTCGATCCTGGTCTATGTTGCGCTGCTGGCGGTGCCGCTGACCTGGTGGGTGCTCAACCGTACCCGGTTCGGGCTGCGCTTGCGGGCCGTGGGCGAAAACCCCGAGGCTGTGGATACCGCCGGCATCAGCGTGATCCGCCTGCGCTATACCGCGGTGCTGATCTGCGGGCTGCTCTGCGGCATCGCGGGGGCCTATCTGGCGACCGGCCTGCAGGCGGGATTCGTCAAGGACATGACCGCCGGCCGCGGCTTCATCGCGCTGGCCGCGCTGATCTTTGCCAAATGGCGGCCGTGGCATGCACTGGGCGCCTGCCTGCTGTTCGGCTTCCTGCAGGCGATCGCGCTGCGCTATCAGAACCTTGAATTCTGGGGCATCGTGATCCCGGGGCAGTTCACCGACGCGCTGCCCTATATCCTGACGGTGGTGATCCTGGCGGGCTTTGTCGGCCGCGCCATCCCGCCGGCCGCCGGCGGCGAACCCTATGTGAAAGAGCGCTGAGGCGCGGCGGCCTCACACCCGTTCCAGGATCGTCGCCGCCCCCATGCCGGAAGCCACGCAAAGGGTGGCGAGCCCGGTCTGCTGGTCGGCACGCTCCATCTCGTCGAGCAGCGTGCCCAGGATCATCGCCCCCGTCGCCCCCAGCGGATGGCCCATGGCGATGGCGCCGCCATTGACGTTGACGCGGCCCGGGTCGGCCTCGAACGCCTGCAGGAAGCGCAGCACGACGGCGGAGAATGCCTCGTTCACCTCGATCACGCCGATATCGCCGATCGCCATGCCGCCCTCGCGCAGGATCTTCGCGGTCGCGGGCACCGGGCCCGTCAGCATGATCGTGGGATCGGTGCCGATCTTGGCGGTCGCCCGGATGCGCGCACGCGGCGTCAGGCCATGCGCCTGCCCGAACGCCTTCGACCCCACCAGCACGGCCGCGGCGCCATCGACGATGCCGCTCGAATTGCCGGCATGGTGGACATGGGCGATCCGCTCCAGATGCGGGTATTTCATCAGCGCCAGCTGGTCGAAGCCCGGCATCGCCTCGCCCATCTCCTTGAAGGCGGGTTTGAGCGCGCCCAGCGTCTGCATGTCGGTGCCGGGGCGCAGATACTCGTCGCGCTCCAGGATCGGCAGGCCATTGATGTCCCGCACCGGGATGATGGAGCGGTCAAAGCGGCCCTCCGCCCAGGCTTGCGCCGCGCGGCGCTGGCTTTCGACGGCCAGCGCATCCACATCGTCGCGCGAGAACCCGTATTCGGTGGCGATGATGTCGGCCGCGATACCCTGCGGCACGAAATAGCTTTTCATGGCGAGCGACGGATCGACGGCGATCGCCGCCCCGTCCGAACCCATGGGCACGCGCCCCATCATCTCGACCCCGCCGGCGATATAGGCGTCGCCCGCGCCGGCCGCGACCTGATTGGCGGCAAGGTTCACCGCCTCGAGCCCGCTGGCACAGAACCGGTTGATCGACAGGCCGGGCACCGATTCGCCCAGGTCAGAGGCGAGGACAGCCGAGCGCGCCAGGCAGCCGCCCTGTTCGCCCACCTGGGTGACATTGCCCCAGATCACGTCCTCGACCGCGTCGGCGGGCAGGCCGTTCCGCTCCTTCAGGGCGTTCAGCGTCAGTGCCGACAGGCGCAGCGCGGTGACCTCGTGCAGGCTGCCATCCTTGCGGCCCTTGCCGCGGGGCGTGCGGATCGCGTCGTAGATATAGGCGTCGGTCATCGAGGCTCCTTTCCGACCCGGTCGCCGGGGTTCCCCGGCATCAGATCATAGGGGTGTTTCCAGCC
>DNSZ01000317.1 GCA_003500165.1 Paracoccaceae bacterium
TCGTGTCGGCGGGCCCGCCGACTGGCTGGTCCAGCCCGCCGACACCGACGATCTGGCGCGCTTCCTGCGCCAGCTGCCCCGTAACGTGCCGGTGTTCCCGCTGGGCGTCGGCTCGAACCTGATCGTGCGCGATGGCGGTATCCGGGGCGTCGTGGTCCGCCTTGGTCGCGGCTTCAACGCCATCGCGGTCACGGGGCAGCGCGTCCGGGCGGGCGCGGCGGCGCTCGATTCGCATGTCGCCCGGCGCGCCGCGGCGGCGGGGGTCGATCTGACGTTTCTGCGCACCATTCCCGGCAGCCTGGGCGGTGCCGTGCGGATGAATGCCGGCTGCTATGGCCGCTACATGGCGGATGTTCTGGTCGCGGCCACGGCGGTGACGCGGGCCGGCGAGGTGATCGCGCTCTCGCCCGCCGATCTGGCCTTTGCCTATCGCCGGACCACCCTGCCGCCCGACACCATCGTGACCGAGGCGGTGCTCGAGGGCCCGTCCGCCGACCCGGCCATGCTGGAGGCGCGGATGGCCGATCAACTCGCCCGGCGCGACGCCACCCAGCCGACGCGCGACCGCTCGGCCGGATCGACCTTTCGCAACCCGGCCGGGCATTCTTCCACCGGGGCGGCCGACGACACGCACGACCTGAAGGCGTGGAAGCTGATCGCGGATGCCGGGATGAAGGGCGCCCGTCTGGGCGGTGCGCAGATCAGCGCAAAGCACGCCAATTTTCTGGTCAATGCGGGCGGGGCCACGGCCGCCGAGTTGGAGCGGCTGGGCGAGGCCGTGCGAAAAAGGGTTTCCGAAACCACCGGACACCTGCTAGAGTGGGAGATCATGCGGGTTGGCGAACCGGCCCGCGACCAACAAGAAGAATGAAACCGGCGTCAAGTCCGGACATTCGAGGCAGGCACAGGGGCGGGCATGTCGGGCAGGGCATCCCCCCGCGTGGCGGTACTTATGGGCGGTCCCTCCGCAGAACGGGAGGTGTCGCTGTCCTCGGGGCGCGAATGCGCCGCCGCGCTGCGCGGTGAAGGTTACACGGTGATCGAGGTCGACGCGGGCGCCGACCTGGCCGACCGGCTAGCCGATCTGCGCGCCGATGTCGCCTTCAACGCGCTGCATGGCCGCTGGGGCGAGGATGGCTGCGTCCAGGGGCTGCTGGAATGGGTCGGTCAGCCCTACACCCATTCGGGCGTGCTGGCCTCGGCCCTGGCGATGGACAAGGCGCGCAGCAAGGCGGCCTATGCGGCGGCCGGGTTGCCGGTGGCCGAAAGCCGCCTGGCCTGCCGGGCCGAGGTCGCGGCGCGCCATGTGATGCCGCCGCCCTATGTGATCAAGCCCAACAACGAAGGCTCCTCGGTCGGCATCCACATCGTGCCCGAAGGCGCGACCGCGCCCCCGGCACTGGGCGACGATTTGCCCGAGATCCTGATGGTCGAGGCGTTTGCGCCTGGCCGCGAACTGACCGTCACCGTGCTGGGCGAGCGGCCGCTCACGGTCACCGACATCGTGACCGAGGGCTGGTATGACTGGCACGCCAAATACGCGCCAGGCGGGTCGCGCCATGTCGTGCCCGCCGAAATTCCCCGCGCCGTCTTCGACGCCTGCATGGACGCCGCGCTGGTCGCGCATCGGGCGCTGGGATGCCGGGCGCTGTCGCGCACCGATTTCCGCTGGGACGAAAGCCGCGGCGCCGACGGGCTGATCCTGCTCGAGACCAATACCCAGCCCGGCATGACGCCGACCTCGCTGACGCCCGAACAGGGGCGGGCCTGCGGCATCGGCTTTGGCGCGCTTTGCGCGCAACTGGTGGAGGATGCCTCGTGCGGCCGATGACCCGTTCCCGCCACCCGGCCCGGGCGCCGCACGACCCGGCGCCGTCGCGCTGGGCCTACAAGCTGCAGCGCGTCTGGCTGACCCCGGGGGTGCGGTTTCTGGTCCGGCGCGGTTTGCCGGCGCTTCTGGTGGCCGGCCTTGTGGTGGGGTATTTCGGCGATCCCGGGCGGCGCGACGCCATCGCGCGCGAGGCTGCGGGCCTCAAGCGCGCGATCGAGGAACGGCCCGAATTCCGCGTCGACATGGTGCGGATCTCGGGCGGCTCCGACCCGCTGGCGGCAGAAATCCGCAGGATTCTGCCGGTGACCTTCCCGGTCAGCGCCTTCGATCTGGACCTGCCCGCGCTGCGCCGGTCGGTGGTCGCCCTCGACGCCGTGGCGCAGGCCGAAATCCGTGTCGAGCCGGGCCGCATCCTGGCCATCGAGGTGACCGAACGCGTGCCCGCCCTGGTGTGGCGCCTGCCCGACGGGCTGTGGCTGATCGATGCCGAAGGCAACCGGATCGGGCCGCTGGCCGCCCGCGGCGACCGGACCGATCTGCCGCTGGTCGCCGGTTCGGGCGCCGATCGCGCCGCCCCCGAGGCGCTGGCCCTGTTCCACGCCGCACGGCCGATCCTGTCCGAGCTGCGCGGCCTTGTCCGGGTCGGCGAACGGCGCTGGGACGCGGTCCTGACCGGGGGCCGGGTCGTGCAGTTGCCCGAAACCGGCGCGGGCCCCGCGCTTGACCGGGTCATCGCGCTCAACGACGCGCAGGACCTGCTGGCGCGCGACATCGCGGTGATCGACATGCGCAATGGCGCACGGCCCACGGTGCGGATGAACGACAGCGCGATCGAGACGCTGCGCGCGATCTGGGAACAGCAACATGGGGAGGATGCCTGATGCGGGACTTGTACCGGACCCAACGCGCGATCCGCGCCCGGCGCGAGGCCGCGCTGCAGCGTGGCGTGGTGGCGATCCTCGATATCGGCACGTCGAAGATCGCCTGCCTGATCCTGCGCTTCGATGGCGACCCCCCCGATGCGGCGGGCATCGGTCCGATGGCCGGGCAGACGCGGTTCCGGGTCATCGGCGCGGCGACGACGCGGGCGCGCGGGGTCCGCTATGGCGAGATCGTCGCGATGCAGGATTGCGAACGCGCGATCCGCACCGCGGTGCAGGCGGCGCAGAAGATGGCCAATATCCGGGTCGATCACGTGATTGCCTGTTTTTCGGGCGCGCGGCCGCGCTCCTATGGGCTGGCGGGCGAGGTCGGAATCGACGACATCGTGGCCGATGGCGACATCGCCCGGGCGCTGGCGGCCTGCGATCTGCCGGAAACCGGCGCGCGGCGCGAAACGCTGCACGCCCAGCCGGTCAACTTCGCGCTGGATGGCAGATCGGGCCTGTCCGATCCGCGCGGCCAGACCGGGCGCGATCTGGCGGTCGACGTGCATCTGCTGACGGTCGACGCACCGGTTCTGGAAAACCTCGCCCATTGCATCAAGCGTTGCGATCTGGAACTGGCCGGGGTCGCATCGGCAGCCTATGCCGCCGGCCTGTCGGCGCTGGTCGAGAACGAGCAGGAACTGGGCGCGGCCTGCATCGACATGGGCGGCGGGTCGACCGGCATTTCGGTTTTTCTGCGCAAGCACATGATCTATGCCGACGCGGTGCGGCTGGGTGGCGAACACGTCACCCGCGATATCGGCCGCGGGCTGAACCTGGCGCTGGCCACCGCCGAACGGATCAAGACCTTTCATGGCGGCGTCCAGGCCACCGGCCTTGACGATCGCGAGCGGATCGACACCGGCGATGACGACGATCCGGACGGTCGGATCATCACCCGGGCCGAGCTGATCGGCGTGATCCGCCCGCGGGTCGAGGAAATCCTCGAAGAGGTGCGCGATCGGCTCGACGCGGCGGGCTTCGACCATCTGCCCAGTCAGCGGATCGTGCTGACCGGCGGGATGAGCCAGTTGCCGGGCCTCGATGCGCTGGCCAGCCGTATCCTGGGGCAGCAGGTCCGGCTGGGCCGGCCGCTGCGCGTGCAGGGCCTGCCGCAGGCCGCGATCGGACCGGGCTTTGCCGCCGCGGTCGGGCTGTCGCTGTTTGCCGCGCATCCGCAGGACGAATGGTGGGATTTCCAGACCCCGGCCGAGCGTCACCCGGCCCGGTCGCTGCGCCGGGCGGTGCGTTGGTTCCAGGACAATTGGTAGACGCAAGATGCAGCGCCAATGTGGATATGATCCGTTCTTGACCAACATACCGCCCGCATATTGCGCCGGTTCTTGCTTTTTCTCGTGACGCGGGCGAAACTATCGGCTATCCAGGACGGCAAAGACGAAAAAAACCAGGCAGCAGGCAGAACAGGCGGACAGCGACGATGACACTGAATCTCCGGATGCCCGAGCATCGCGATCTCAAGCCGCAAATCTCCGTCTTCGGGGTTGGTGGGGCAGGCGGCAATGCGGTCAACAACATGATCGCCAAGCAACTCGAAGGCGTCGATTTCGTCGTCGCCAACACCGATGCGCAGGCGCTGGCCCAGTCCCGGGCCGAGGCCAAGATCCAGATGGGGCTGAAAGTGACCGAAGGGCTGGGCGCGGGTGCCCTGCCCTCGGTCGGTGCGGCCGCCGCCGAAGAGGCGATCGAGCAGATCATCGATCTGCTCGCCGGCGTGCATATGTGCTTCATCACCGCCGGGATGGGCGGCGGCACCGGGACCGGCGCGGCGCCGATCATCGCCCAGGCCGCGCGCGAGCTTGGGGTGCTGTCGGTCGGGGTGGTCACCAAACCGTTCCAGTTCGAGGGCGCGAAGCGGATGCGCCAGGCCGAGGAAGGCGTCGAGGCGCTGCAATCGGTGGTCGACACGCTGATCATCATCCCCAACCAGAACCTGTTCCGGCTGGCCAATGAACGGACCACCTTCACCGAGGCCTTCGCGCTGGCCGATGATGTGCTCTATCAGGGCGTCAAGGGGGTGACCGATCTGATGGTCCGTCCCGGCCTGATCAATCTCGACTTCGCGGATGTGCGCGCGGTGATGAACGAGATGGGCAAGGCGATGATGGGCACCGGCGAGGCCGAGGGCGAAGAGCGCGCCGTGCAGGCCGCCGAAAAGGCCATCGCCAACCCGCTTCTGGACGAGATCAGCCTGAAGGGCGCGCGCGGCGTGCTGATCAACATCACCGGTGCGTCGGATCTGACCCTGTTCGAGGTCGACGAGGCAGCGAACCGGATCCGCGAAGAGGTCGACCCGGAGGCCAACATCATCGTCGGCTCCACGCTCGATCCCGCGATGGAGGGCCAGATGCGCGTGTCGGTCGTGGCGACCGGCATCGATGTCGCCGAAGACGCGGTGGCCCCGCCGGCGCGGCGCCGCTCGATGGCGCAGCCGCTGATCGTCGATGGCGCGCAGGGTCGCGCCCGGCCCGAGCCCGAGCCAGAGCCGGAAACGGCCTGGGAAGCCGAGCCGGCACATGACCCCGAACCGCTGCCCGAACCGCGTGTCGCGCGGTCGCGACCGGTCGAGGCCGAGCCGATGCTGTTTGCCGAACTGGCGCCGGAACCGGCCGTTGCCGCGCCCCCCGCCGACGAGGACCTGCCGCCGCCGGCCTATCAGCCCCGCATGGCCGAGCCCGAGTACGAGCCGATGCCGGCACCGGCGGCCCCCGGGGACGTCCGTCCCGAAGTGCGCGCGCGGCTGATGGCGGCGGTCAACAAGACCCCGGTCGGCGAAGCCCCGCGCCCGGCACCGCAGGGCGAACCGCGCAGCCCGGCCGAGCGCAAGCGCTTCGGCATCAATTCGCTGATCAACCGGATGACCGGTCAGGGAAGCGACGCCGTCGCCGGCAACCCCGGCGGCGCCCATTATGCGACCGAGCGCAGCGAACCCGATTGGGACGACCAGCCCGAGGAACGCGCCGATATCCCCGCCTTCCTGCGTCGCCAGGCCAACTGACCGCGCAGGGCCTTCAATGTTGCAACCGGGCGCGCCCATCGGGGCGCCCTTTTTTGTGATCCAAATCAACAGCATGGGGGTTTCCTGCGCGGCATGTGCGGGTTTCTGCGCAAGGGCCGCCGGATTGTTTCAATACGTCACAAACTTTGAATTGCGGTGCGGGGGGCGCGCACCCTAGCTGAGAGAGGACAAGGCGCAAAGCCGCGACAGAGAGGCGGAACCGATGCAACAGAACACGCTCAAGGCAGCGATCAGGATACCGGGCATCGGCCTGCACAGTGGCAAGCCGGTCCGGCTTGCGGTTCTTCCGGCCCCGGCCGGGCATGGCATCCGTTTTCGGCGCAAGGATATCGTCGATCGCGACCCGATGGTCCCGGCCCTGTGGACGTCGATCGTGGCGGCGCGCCTCAACACCACCTTGCGCAACGCAGCCGGCGTCGAGGTCGCCACCGTCGAACATCTGATGGCCGCGCTTGCCGGCATGGGGGTGCACAATGCCCTGGTCGAACTCGATGGGCCCGAACTGCCGATCGCCGATGGCAGCGCCGCGCGCTTTGTCCGGGCAATCCGGACGGTCGGGTTGCGCCGTCTCGAGGCGCCGCTGACGATCCTGCGGGTGCTGCGGCCGATCGAGGTCAGCGCCGGCGATGCGCGGGCCTGGCTGATGCCTTCGGATCGGTTCGAGGTCGATTTCCGGATCGACTTCGCCGATGCCGCGATCGGCCGTCAGGCGTTGCGGCTGGACATGGGCGGGGCGGCCTTTGGGCGCGAACTGGCCGACAGCCGGACTTTCTGCCGTCTCTCCGAAGTCGAGGCGATGCAGGCGAACGGCCTGGCCCTGGGTGGCAACTACGAAAACGCCATCGTGGTCGATGGCGCCCGGGTGCTCAGCCCCGGCGGCCTGCGCCACCGCGACGAATTCGTGCGCCACAAGATGCTGGACGCGGTCGGCGATCTGGCCCTGGCGGGTGCGCCGATCCTGGGCCGCTATGTCGGGATTCGTGCAGGTCATGCGCTGACCGGCCAACTGGTCGCCGCGCTGATGACCGCGCCGGGCGCGATGGCGCGGGAAACCGCCGATGCCGCCCTGGCCACACGCCTGCCGGGCCCGGCACCGGCGCCCGTCGGCGCGGCGCGCGTCGCCTGATTGCAATGGCCGATGAGCCCTGGCTCATCGGCCCCTCGCCCGGATCCCGGCGACAGGTCCCGGCCTGGGCGTTACGGATGGGAGAACCGGGGCGCATGGCGGTCACGCGCCGGACCCATTATACCAGTGGCCATTGACCATTGCGGCTTGGTACTGGTCCCGGGCGCGGTTTCCGTTTTTCACCGGCCGAGACTGTGCTAAGGGACCGGTGCGGCGGCGGTGGCCGGCGCGCAAGGGAAATCGGGGTATGACGGCGGGACAGCGCATCCGGGGTTTGATGGTCTGCGGCATGGCTCTGGCGGCGCTTGCGGCCTGCGGCAACCGCTCCCAGCCGGCCATCGAGATTTCGGCGCAATCGGCGCAACAGATCTATCTGGCGGGCGAGGCCGAACTGGCCGCCAACCGGCCCGATCGGGCGGCCGAGCTGTTCACCGAGATCGAGCGGCTCTATCCCTATTCGGAATGGGCCAAGCGTGGGCTGATCATGGCCGCCTTTGCCTATCACCTCGACCGCGACTACGAACAAAGCCGCGCCGCCGCGCAACGCTTCATCGATTTCTATCCGGCCGATGCGGATGCCGCCTATGCGCAATACCTCCTGGCGCTCAGCTATTACGACCAGATCAACCTGGTCGGCCGCGACCAGGGGCTGACCTATCAGGCGCTGCAGGCGCTGCGCGCGGTGGTCGAACGCTATCCCGACAGCGAATACGCCACCACGGCGATGATGAAATTCGATCTTGCCTTCGATCACCTTGCCGGCAAGGAGATGGAGATCGGCCGCTACTACCTCAAGCGGGGGCATTATTCGGCAGCGATCAACCGGTTTCGGGTGGTGGTCGAGGATTTTCAGACCACCAGCCACACGCCCGAGGCACTGCACAGGCTCGTCGAATCCTATGTCGCCCTGGGCTTGTTCGACGAGGCCCAGACCGCCGCCGCGATCCTTGGCTACAATTATCGCGGCAGCCCGTTCTATGCCGAAAGCTACGAGCTGTTGCGCGGGGTCGAGCTGGTCCCCGATGTGGTCGGCGACAGCTGGCTGTCCTCGGTCTATCGGCGGACCATCAGGGGTGAGTGGCTCTGACCCGGCCCGCGTGCTGAGATGCTGAGGCTTCTCGAGATTCGCGATATCCTGACCGTGGAGCGGCTGGAGCTTGCGTTTCAACCGGGGCTCAACGTGCTGACCGGAGAGACCGGGGCCGGCAAGTCGATCCTGCTCGACGCGCTGGGTCTGGCGCTGGGTTGGGGCGATCGGGCCGATCTGACGCGACCGGGCGCCGAGCGCGGCGAGGTCACGGCCCAATTCGAACTGGGCCCCGATCACCCCGCCCGGACCCTGCTGGCAGAGGCCGGCCTGCCGGCCGACGACGCGTTGTGGCTGCGCCGCGCGATCACGTCCGACGGGCGCCGCACCGCCTGGGTGAACGACCGCCGCGCTTCGGCCGCCTTGTTGCGCGGGCTTGCGGACTCGCTCGTCGAACTGCATGGCCAGCAGGATGCGCATGGGCTTCTCGACCCGGCGCGGCACCGCGCCATGCTGGATGCCTTCGCCGGGGCGGCGGCCGAACGTGCCGCGACCCGGCAGGCCTGGCGCGAATGGCGCGACGCGCGCGCCGAATGCGACGCCGCCCGGGCCGAACAGGAGGCCGCGCAGCGTGACGCAGCGTTCCTGCGCCACGCAGCGGCCGAGCTGGCGGCGCTGGCGCCCCAGGCGGGTGAGGACGGCGCGCTTGACGCGCAGCGCCGCCGCATGCAGGGGGCAAGCCGGATCGCCGAGGATGTGGCGCGGGCGCATGCCGCGCTGGGCCCCGAAGGCGCCGGCGGGCGCGCTGCCGATGCGCTGCGTTGGCTCGACGGCGCGGCCATGGCGGCGGAGGGGACGCTCGACGACCCGATCGCGGCGCTGGGTCGCGCGCTCGACGCGCTGGGTGAGGCCGAGCAAGGGATCGAGGCGGCACTGGGCGCGCTTGCCTTCGACCCGGCAGAGCTCGAGGCCGTGGAAGAGCGGTTGTTCGCCATCCGGGCGCTGGCGCGCAAGCATCGCGTGGCGCCCGATGCGCTGGCCCCGCTGGCAGACGAAATTGGCGCGCGGCTCGACGCGCTCGAAGACGGCGCAGCCGGGTTGGTGGCGCGGGAAGAGGCGGTTCGCGCGGCCGAGGCGCGCTGGCAAGCCGCGTCCGCCGCGCTGTCGGCGCGCCGGGCCGAGGCTGCCCGCGCGCTTGAAGACACCATGCAGGCCGAGTTGGCGCCGCTTCGGCTCGATCGGGCGCGGTTTCGCGTCGCCCTGTCCGAGGCGCCGCCGGGCCCGTCAGGATGCGACGCGGTCGCCTTCATGGCCGCAACCAACCCCGATCTGCCGGAGGGGCCGCTCGACCGGATTGCCTCGGGCGGCGAGCTGTCGCGCTTCATGCTGGCGCTGAAGGTGTGCCTGCGCAACGCCAATCCCGGCGCCACGCTGATCTTTGACGAGATCGACCGCGGGGTCGGCGGTGCCACCGCCGATGCAGTCGGCCGCCGGCTGGCCGATCTGGCGGCCAGCGCGCAGGTGCTTGTCGTCACCCACGCGCCGCAGGTCGCCGCGCGGGCCGATCATCACTGGCACGTCGCCAAGGTCGAGGCGAACGGCCAGACCACAACCCGGGTCGGCATGCTGGATGCCGATGCCCGCCGCGACGAGATCGCCCGCATGCTGGCGGGCGAGACGGTGACCGACGCGGCCCGGGCGGCCGCGGCGGCGTTGCTGTCGGGATAGCGCGTCACCCGCCCGGCTGTGGCGGCGACGCTCCAGCCGGGCGCGCCGGCTGGTTGGCGGTGACGTCAGGGTTTTGCGGCCGTCCCCGGCTGCGCGGCAGGTTTCGCGGACCCCGTCGCATCGGGCCGGGGTGCGAGCTTGGCCGGTGCCGGTTCGGCCGCAGGCTTGCGGACCGCCGCGGCCCCCTGCCCGCCCAGCGGGTCGTCATGGCGCTGCACCGAGCCCTCGAAATGCGCCCCCGATTCGATCGCGATCGTCTTGTGCACGATGTCGCCCTCGACCCGTGCGGTCGAGGTCAGGCGCACCTTCAGCCCGCGCACCTTGCCGATCACCCGCCCGTTCACGACGATGTCGTCGGCGATGACCTCGCCCTTGACCGTGGCGGTTTCGCCAACGGTCAGCAGATGGGCGCGGATGTCGCCCTCGACCTTGCCCTCGATCTGGATGTCGCCCGTGGTTCGCAGATTGCCCACCACGGTCAGATCGCTCGACAGGGTCGACGGCGCCGCCTTGGGCCGGGGCGCCGACGTGCCCGGGGCGGGGGCCGCCGGGCTGCGTGGTTGCGTCTCGGCCTCGGGCGCCGCCGGCTTGGCCGCGCCATCGTTGATTCGGTTCTTAGAGAACATCTTGACCCGCCCTGATAAATTCCATCGGATTCAGCGGCCTGCCGTCGATCCGCACCTCATAGTGCAGATGCGTTCCGGTCGACCGTCCGGTATTTCCCATATCACCTATGCGGTCGCCTTGCGATACCCGATCACCCACCGAAACCCGAATCCGCGACAGATGCCCATAGCGGGTTTCGAAGCCGTTGGCGTGGCGGATCCGCACCAGACGTCCGTAGCCAGACTGCCAGCCGGCAAAGCTCACCGTGCCGTCGCCGGTGGCATAGATCGGGCTGCCATGGCGGCCGGCCATGTCCACGCCCTCATGCATGTCCCAGCGACCGGTGATCGGGTGGCGCCGGTTGCCAAAGCCCGACGTATAGCGGAACGCGCTTTGCAATGGCATGGCAAGCGGCGCGCGCTGCACCGCGATCCGGTACAGATTGATCCGGTCGAGCTGTTCAAGAAGCCCGTCGGCGCGCGATGTCAGCGGGTCGATACGGGGCGATTTGCTGGACATGGCGATCGGGTTGAACGGCCCGCCCTGGCCCGAATACCCCGCCCGCACATCGTCGAGCACCCGTTCGGGGTCAAGGCCCACGCGCCGGAACACCGCATCGAGCGGTTCCATCGACACCGCGATCGCCTCTTCAAGCCGGGCCAGCACGCGGTCGGTCTGTTCGGTCTGCCGGCGCAGTTCGGTCTTCAGCGCGGCAAGCTCGGCCTCGAGCGCGGCCGCCTGTGCCGCGATGCCATCGCGGTCGCCGGTGGTGTCGCGCAACGCTGCGACCACCAGCGGGCCCAGCGCGTCGGCCGCGCGGTTCGGACCCCCGGGCGCCGCGGCCACCTCGACCAGTGCCGAACGGGCCGCGTCACGCTCGTCCATTGTCGCGGCCAGCGTGCGGCGCAGCGCCGCCAGGCCGTCGGCAAGTTCCCGCTCGCGCGCCTCGAGGTCGAGCAGCAGCGATTGCTGGGTCGAAACCTCTTCCAGTGCGGCATAGAAGCGGGTCTGGGCGCGGCTTGCTTCGGCGGCGCGGGCGTCGCGTTCCGCGGCCATGGCGTTCAGCCGTTCCTGATACATCGCCCGGTCGCGCAGCGCCTGCTGGCGGATATCCGAACCGCCGACCGCATCCATGGTCAGGATGGCGGTCGCCACCGCCGTCCACAGAATGAGCGCCGCGCCACCGCCAAGCAGACCCGCCTGCATCAGCGGCGACAGCCGCAGGAAGCGGGTTTCGTCGCCCGATCGAAGGAACAGGCGCTGCTCGGGCAGGTGTCGTTCCAGAAAAACGTGAATCTTCCAACCGGCCTGCCGGATCACGCCTGCCCCCAAATCTGCCTCTGTTTGTTGGGGCAGCGCCTACCCTGCCGGCACACGCAGTTCAACCGCTGGCGCGCAGATGCCGCCCAAACGGTTGAAGTCGGCGGGATTTCGCCGAGGCCGATTGCATCGGACGGCGCCCGCCGACAGGCCGAAAATCACAGCGCGCGCAGCGCCTGCAGCACCGCTTCGGCATGGCCGTCAACCTTTACCTTGCGCCAGACCTGCGCGATCTTGCCGGCGCCGTCGATCAGAAAGGTCGATCGTTCGATCCCCATGGATTTCCGGCCATACATCGCTTTCTCGACCCACACGCCATAGGCCTCGGTCACCGCGCCTTCGGTGTCCGCCAGCAGCTTCACGCCCAGATCGTGCTTGGCGACGAACTTGTCGTGCTTTTCCACCGTGTCGCGCGAAACACCCAGCACGGTCGCACCGGCGGCGGCAAATTCCGGCAGGAGGCCGGTAAAGGCGATGGCTTCCTTGGTGCATCCCGGCGTGTCGTCGCGGGGATAAAAGTAAAGCACGACCTTGCCGGGGCGCAGGTCGGACAGGGTGACTTCGCCGCCGCCCGTCGCGGGCAGGGTGAAATCGGGCGCGGTATCGCCGGTATCGGGCATCGGTCCCATCCTTTCGCAAGCCGTTGCAACGCGCTAAAGCTAGGACATTCGTGGCAAAGAAAAGACCCCTGGGGGCGATGGCCGAAACCGCGCAAGAAAACGACCGGGATCGCGAGCGGCGCGCCCGCTACGGCCTGTTCGGGCTGGCCAGCGTGGCTGTCCTGGCGGCCCTTGCCCTTGCCGTGGTGACGGCGGCCCGGCCGTCGCAACTGCCGCTGCCGGGTTGGGCCGTGGCCCTGGCC
The DNA here is from genome assembly GCA_003500165.1 of Paracoccaceae bacterium. Classification (GTDB taxonomy): domain Bacteria; phylum Pseudomonadota; class Alphaproteobacteria; order Rhodobacterales; family Rhodobacteraceae; genus UBA10424. Next base: position 12,464 of record DNSZ01000317.1, read on the forward strand.
GAGGCGCGGCTGGCGCGCGCGCTGGCCGGCACGGTCGAGCTTTCGGTGACCAATGCCGCGATCGCATCGCCCGGCGCGGCCGGTCGCCGACCGGGTCTGGTGCTGCGCGGCGTGGCGCTGTCGGGCGCACGCGGCGGGCTTGACCTTGCGCTGCCCACGGTGACCCTGGCGCCGGACGGGTCGGGCGGGATCGCAGCCGTCATCGAGGGCGCGCAACTCGACCTGCGGCGCGACCCGGGCGGCGGGATCGTCCTGTCGCTGCCCGACCCCGATGGCGGGGCGGGCTGGGAACTGGGTGCCGACACGCTGGCCGGTCTGGCCGACAAGCTGGCGCATATCCTCGATCGGCCAGGGCTCGACCGGCTGTCGCGGATCGAGGCGCGCGGCGTCACGCTGATCTACGAGGACGTGCCGCTGGGCCAGATCTGGGAAATCGCCGGCGGCCAGCTTGCGCTTTCCCGCAGCGCCGGCCGGATCGCGATCGCTTTGGGGGGCGAGTTGTTGCAGCCCGGCCATGCGCCGGGACGCCTCGATCTTGCGCTCGATCATCCGGTCGGTCGGCCCGAGATCACCGCCGAAGCCCGCTTCGACGGGCTGGCACTGGGGTATCTCGCGCTCGGGTTGCGCGGCCGGGCGCTCGACGGCGCGGTGTCGGGCCGCGTCACCCTCGACATCGGACCCGATGGCCGGCCGCGCCCGCTGGCCGGCGAAGTCGCGCTGGTCGGTCCCGGTCGCCTCGGCACCGGCGACTCCGCGCTGACCGTCGATCGCGCGCAGGCCCGGCTGCAATTCGATCCCCGCACCGGCCGGCTGGACCTGACCGTGCTCGACATCGCGGCAGCCGGCGTCGCGGCCAGCCTGGGCGGCGAGGTCTGGCGCGACAGCGCGGGTGCCGTTCTGGCGCAGCTGCGGCTCGACAGCGCGACCGTCGATCCGGGTGGCGCCTTGGCCGCACCGTTGCAATGGGCCGGCGGCGGTGCCGATCTGCGCATCGACCTGGCGGCGGGCCGGCTGGTGCTGGGCCAGCTCTGGCTTGACGATGGCGGCACGATCTATCGCGCGGCGGGCGATCTGCGCCTGGCCGATGACGGGTTGCATGTGGCCGCCGATTTCAAGGTGCCCGAACTTTCCCGCGACCGTCTGCTGGCGTTGTGGCCGGTCGCCTATCAGGTGCCGACCCGCCAGTGGATCGAAAGCCGTCTGCAGGCGGGCACCTTGCAACGGGTGGCAGGCGGGGTGCGTCTGGCCCCGGGACAGATGCCGCAATTCGGCGTCTCTTTCGACGTGGCGGGCATGCAGCTTTCGCCGATTGCCGCGCTGCCGCCGATCCGCGATGGGGTCGGGCACGGGCTGCTGACCCAGTCCGAATTGCAGATGCGCCTGACCGAAGGCCGGATCGACATGCCGGGCGCCGGTGCGGTTGCGCTTGCGGGCACCGCATTCGCCATCCCCGACATCACCCGACCGGGCGCGCAGGCGGCCGCCGATATCCGCGCCTCGGGAAGCCTGCGCGCCGGGCTCGCGCTGCTCGATCACGCGCCGTTCGGCTTTCTGGAAAAGGGTGGCATCCCGACCGATGCCGCGACCGGCCAGGTGCGGGCCGCAGTCCAGGTTGCGCTGCCGCTGGTCCCGGGCATCACGCCTGACGCCGTCACAGTCGCGGCGCGCGCCACGCTGACCGATGTCGCCTCGGACAGGCTGGTGCCGGGCCGCACCCTGTCGGCCGAAACGCTGGCGGTGACCGCCGACAACGCCCTTGTCACCGTGGCCGGCGACCTGGCGCTCGACGGGCTGCCGGTGTCGGCGGAATGGCGCCAGCCGCTGGCAAGCGGCGCGGGCGGCAGCCGGATCGAGGGCCGGATGGAATTGTCCCAGCGTTTTCTCGACGTGTTCGGCATCGCCCTGCCGCCGGGCAGTGTCAGGGGCGCCGGGCAGGCGGCACTGACGCTTGACCTGCCGCGCGCCGGGGCGCCGGCCTTCTCCCTGCGGTCGGACCTGTCCGGCATCGGCCTTGCGCTGCCGGCGCTTGGCTGGTCGGTGTCGGAGACCGCGACCGGCAGCCTGTCGGTCGAGGGTCGGCTGGGGGCGCCGGCCCGGATCGACCTGCTGGAGCTCGACGCGCCGGGGCTGCAGGTGACGGGCCGGATCGATTTGCGGCCGGGCGGTGCGCTTGAGGTGGCGCGGTTCGATCGGGTGCGGCGGGGCGACTGGCTCGACGCGCAGGTGATTCTGACCGGCCAGGGTCGCGGCCGGCCGGCTTCCGTCGCGATCACCGGCGGCACGCTCGATCTGCGCGGCGCCGGCCTGGCGCCGGGCGGCGGCGGGTCGGCCGGGCCGCTTTCGCTGCGACTTGACGCGGTGCGGATCGGCGAGCAGCTGGCGCTGACCGGGGTGGCCGGCACGCTTGACCCGGCTGGCGGGCCGTCGGGGCAGCTTACGGCACGGGTCAATGGCGACGCGCCGGTGGCGATCCGCCTGGGGCCCGCAGCCCAGGGCACCGCGATCCAGGTCCTGTCCAACGACGCCGGCGCAGTACTGCGCGCGGCCCGGCTGAGCCAGGCCATCGCCGGCGGCACGCTCGATTTGCGGTTGCGGCCCACGGGCGGCCGCGGCCGCTATGACGGCAGCCTGTCGCTGCGCGGCATCAGGGTGCGCGATGCGCCCGCCCTCGCCGCGCTGCTCTCGGCGATCAGCGTCGTCGGGCTGCTCGAACAGCTCGATGGCGAGGGGCTGGCGTTTTCCGAGGTCGATGCCGCCTTCGCGCTGACACCCGAGCGGTTGATGCTGCGCCAGGCCAGCGCCACCGGCCAATCGCTGGGCCTGTCGGCAGAAGGGGTGGTGGACACCCGGAATCGGGTGCTGGACCTGCAAGGCGTGGTAAGCCCGATCTATCTGCTGAACGGCGCGTTGCAGCAATCGGGCCTGTTCGGCGAGCTTTTCGGACGGGTCCGCGGTGAGGGCGTGATCGGCTTTTCCTATACGGTGCGCGGCCCGGCCGACGCGCCAAGGGTATCCGTCAACCCGTTATCGGCGCTGGCGCCAGGGGTGTTGCGGCAGTTCTTTCGCGGGCCGGTGCCGGGCATGGGGGGCCGCGGCTGATGCACCTGTCGGCATTCGATTTCGACCTGCCCGAGGCGCTGATCGCCACCCGGCCGGTCCGGCCGCGCCCGGCCGCCCGGCTGCTGGTCGCCGAGGCGGGCGCGATCGCCGACGCCCATGTCCGCGACCTGCCGGCGCTGCTGCGCCCGGGCGACCGGCTGGTGGTCAACGATACCAAGGTGATCCCGGCCCGCCTTGACGGGGTGCGGCGGCGGGCGGGCGCCGAGGCTCGGGTCTCGGTCACCCTGGCCGAACCGGTGCCCGAAGGTGGCTGGCGGGTGCTGGCGCGACCGCTCAAGCGGCTGCGCCCGGGCGACGCCATCGGCTTTGCCGGCGGGCTGACCGCACAGGTGACGGCGCGCGAGGCCGAAGCGGCGATCCTGACCTTCGACCGGACGGGCGCGGACTTCGACGTTGCGCTGGCGGTGGCCGGGCAGATGCCCCTGCCGCCCTATATCGCCGGGCGGCGGGCCGCCGATGCCCGCGATGCCGAGGATTACCAGACCGTCTTTGCCGCCCATCCCGGCGCGGTCGCGGCACCGACCGCGGCGCTGCATTTCGACGAGGCGCTGCTCGCCGCGCTGGCGGCGCACGGGGTCGGCCTGTCGCGCATCACCCTGCATGTCGGCGCGGGCACCTTCCTGCCGGTCAAGACCGAAGATGTCGCGCAGCACAGGATGCACGCCGAATGGGGCCGGATCGACGGCCCGACCGCCGCCGCGATCAACGCCGCCCGGGCCGATGGCGGCCGGGTGATCGCCGTGGGCACCACCGCGCTGCGGGTGCTGGAAACCGCGGCGCTGGATGACGGCACGCTTGCCCCCTGGCAGGGCGAGACCGACATCTTCATCCGTCCGGGCTATCGGTTTCGCGCCATCGACGGCCTGATGACGAATTTCCACCTGCCGCGCTCGACGCTGATGATGCTGGTCTCGGCGCTGATGGGGATCGACCGGATTCGGGCGATCTATGCCCATGCCATCGCCGAACGCTATCGGTTCTTTTCCTATGGCGATGCCAGTTTGCTGATCCCGCCGGCCGGATCGCGACAAGACGGGGTCGCGGACGGATCAGAGGCGCCCGGACGGTCGCGCTAGCCGATCCGCCAACCCAGCAGGAGGCGCGCATGATCGACGTTCTGAAAGGCGCCTGGGCGCTCTTCTTCGGGCTGTTCCTGCTGATGCTGGCAAACGGGCTTCAGGGCACGCTGCTGGGTGTGCGCGGCGCGATCGAGGGATTCTCGACGCTGCAGATGTCGTTTGTCATGTCGGCCTATTTCGTGGGCTTCCTGGGCGGCTCGCAACTGGCGCCGGCGATGATCCGGCGGGTCGGCCATGTCCGGGTGTTCGCCGCGCTGGCCTCGCTGATTTCGGCGGCATTGCTGCTTTATGCCGTGGCGCCCGACCCCTGGGTCTGGACGCTGATGCGCGTCGTGATCGGGTTTTGCTATTCGGCGGTCTATGTGACGACCGAAAGCTGGCTGAACAATGCCGCGACGAACGAGAACCGCGGCAAGACGCTGTCGTTCTACATGATCGTCCAGATGGCCGGCATCGTCGTCGCGCAAAGCCTGATGACGGTGGGCGACCCGGCGGGCTTTCTCCTGTTCGTGATCCCCTCTGTCCTCGTCTCGGTCTCTTTCGCGCCGATCCTTCTGTCGGTCACGCCCGCGCCGTTCTTCGAACGGACCAAGCCGATGACGCTGGGCGCGCTCTATCGCGTCTCGCCGCTGGGTGCGGTGGGGGCGTTTCTGCTGGGCGGCATGTTCGCGGCGCAGTTCGGCATGTCGGCGGTCTATGGCACCGAGGCCGGGCTGACCGTGCCGCAAATCTCGCTCTTCGTCTCGGCGATCTTCGCCGGCAGCCTGGTGATGCAGTATCCGATCGGCTGGTTGTCCGACCAGATGGACCGGCGCGTGCTGATCGCCGCCCTGGCCGCCATCGGCGGGGTGGCCACGCTGATCCCGGTTCTGCTGCCGGTCCCGTTTCCCGTGCTGCTGGGGGTGGCGTTCGCGCTGGGCGGGGCGTCGAACCCGCTCTACTCGCTCGTCCTGGCCTACACCAACGACTATCTGGAGGTCGAGGATATGGCCGCGGCTTCGGGTGGGCTGATCTTTCTCAACGGGCTTGGCGCATCGGCCGGACCGCTCGCCATCGGCTGGCTCATGGGCCGGGCCGGGCCGAACGGGTTTTTCGGCTTTGTCGCTATCCTCCTGTTCATCTTTGCCGCCTATGCGCTCTATCGGATGACCCAGCGCCCCACCCCCGATGTCGAGGAAACCGGCGCCTATGCCCCGGTCTTCGCCACCGCCTCGCCGGTCGCGTTCGAACTGACCCAGGAGGCGACGATCGAAGCGGCGGAACAGGCGGCCGACAGAACCGAAGAAGGCAGGGATGACGCCGCATAGGGTAAGGAAATGGCCAGGCGTGACACGAATGCGACATAATGTTTCGTGCCGTTCACGCGCAGGCGCTTCGGACTTGCCCCCCTTGCGATGCCTTGTCACCATGCCTTTATGCTGCAGGAAAAGGAACAAAGGAGGCTTCCCATGCAGACCCCGCCGCCGGTGCCCGACCACAGACCGGTGCTCGCCTATTGGTGCGAGGAAATCGACCGCAAGCATTGGTACATTCCGGCGGAAGGCATGGATGACGACATCCGCAACAGGTTCGGCACGTTGTGGGGCAAGGCGCGCCAGGGCGGGTGCGACACCTGGGTCAGCGCGCCCGACAGCGCGCTTGCGCTGATCGTCCTGCTCGACCAGTTCCCGCGCAACATGTTTCGCGGCCGGGCGCAGGCGTTTTCCACCGACCATGCCGCGCTCGCGGCCGCCAAGCATGCGATCGACATGGGTTGGGACCTGCGGATGGCCGAACCCGATCGCCAGTTCTTCTACCTGCCCCTGATGCATTCGGAAAACGCCTGCGACCAGGATCGCTGCGTGCGGCTGATGCTGACCCGGCTGCCCGAAACCGGCGCGGACAATCTGCTGCACGCCCGCGCCCATCGCGAGGTGATCCGCCTGCATGGCCGGTTCCCCAGCCGCAACGCTGCGCTGGGGCGGGCCGACACTGCGGCCGAGCGCGGGTTTCTGGAATCGGGCGGCTATGGCGCGATCTTGACGGAGATGCGGCGCGACAAGGCGGCCTAGACCGACCGGCGCCAGGCACGCGCGCGCCGGGCCTTGCGGCGCGGCGTGCCGCGGCCCATGCTGCGGCCAGCACAAAGGGGGCGCGAATGGCCGCACAAAGCTTCGACATGATCGTGATCGGCGCGGGCCCGGGCGGGTATGTCTGCGCCATCCGCGGTGCCCAGCTGGGGCTGAACGTCGCCATCGTCGAACGCGAGCATCTGGGCGGCATCTGCCTCAACTGGGGCTGCATCC
>DNSZ01000075.1 GCA_003500165.1 Paracoccaceae bacterium
AAGCAGCCGGTCGCACGGCAGGGCCGGTCATGCCAGCGGTCATGGACCAAGAAGAATGCCCGCCCCGCACCCAGCCGGGCGGGTGCCCGGCATCGCGATTGGAGACGAACAATGGTAGCGCCCTTCAATAGCCCAGGGCGCAGCCATCCTTTCGCGGGTCCGATGCCCCTGTCAGCAGCCCATCAGGGCCGATCGCGATTGCCTGGGCACCGCCGATCGGTTCGTCGGGGATGGTCACCGCATGCCCCTTGTCGGCCAGCGCCTGCCGGACGCCGTCGGGATAGCCCCGCTCGACCCTCAGCTGACCCTGATCGGCAAAGCTGCGCGGGGCGTCGAGGGCCGATTGCAGCTCCATCCCGTAATCGACAAGGTTCGTGAGCACGCGAACATGCCCATTGGGCTGATAGGCCCCGCCCATGACGCCGAACGGCATCGTCACCTGGCCGTCCTTGCGAAGCATCGCGGGAATGATCGTGTGCATCGGCCGCTTGCTGCCGGCGGCCTCGTTCGGGTGGCCCGGGGCCAGCGTAAAGCCCTTGCCGCGATTGTGCAGGTTGATCCCGTAGCGGGTGCTGGCAAGCCCGGCGCCGAACTTGTCGAAGGTCGAATAGATCAGCGACACCGCCATCCGGTCGCGATCGACGACCGTGACATAGACCGTCTCGCGATGCACCGCGCCCGCGGCAGCGGCCGGATCGGGGAGCGCGCGCGCCGGATCGATCAGCGCCGCCAGCCCGGCCGCGGTTTCCGGCGCCAACATGGCGTCAAGCCGCGTCATGTGGTCGGGATCGGCCAGGAACCGGTTGCGCGTGTCATAGGCCAGCTTTGCGGCTTCGGCTTCCAGATGCGCCCGTTCCGCCCCCAGCGGGTCGAGCGCCGGCAGATCGAAATGCCCCAGGATGTTGGCCATCAGGATCGCCGTTGCACCCTGCCCGTTGGGCGGATGCTCGACCAGTTCGACGCCGTCATAGGCTCCCGCGATCGGCTCGGTCCAGCTTGCTTCGACGGCGGCGAAATCCGCAAGCGTGTGGACCCCGCCCATGGCGCGCAGGCTGTCGACCATATCGGCGGCGACCTCACCCGCATAGAACCCTTCGCGCCCCTCGGCCGCGATCCGGCGCAGCACCTCGGCCTGCCCCGCCGCGCGAAACACCTGGCCGGGCCGGGGCGCGGCGCCGTCGATCAGATAGAAGGATCGGGCCGCGCCTTCCAGCCGGTCGGCCCCGCGCGCCCAGTCGAAGGCGGTGCGCGGGGCGACCGGCACGCCCGCCTCGGCATAGTGGATCGCGGGCGCCAGGACCGCATCGAGGCCAAGCCGGCCATGCGCCGCGGACAGCCGGCAGAACGCATCGATCGCCCCGGGTACCGTGACCGGCCAGGGGCCGGTTTCGGGCATCTGCTTGCGCCCGCGCGCGCGGAGCGCCGCGGCATCGAGCGCCGCCGGCGCCCGGCCCGAGCCGTTGAGGCCCAGGATACGCTCGCCGCCTGCCGGCTTGATCAGCGCAAAGCAATCGCCGCCCAGCCCGGTCATCTGCGGTTCGCAGAATCCCAGCAGAACCGCCGCCCCGATCGCCGCATCGACCGCGTTGCCGCCGTCTTGCAGCAGCCGCACCGCGACCTGCGCAGCCAGCGGGTGCGAGGTCGCGCACATCCCGTTTTCGGCATAGACCGCCGACCGTCCCGGCAGCTGAAAATCCCGCATCGCGCCCTCCCCGTGATCGCCAGCAGCATAGGCCGATGCCGCCGGGGTTCCAAGCGCGCTTGATTTTCATCCCACTGCGCGCAACTCTGCAATCCATGGCCGTTCACCCGATCGCCGCCACCGCCCCGCCGCCTGCCCGCGTCGCCTTCGATCGCCGCGAGCTGGGGCTCATCCTGTCGCTCTACGGCCGGATGGTCGCGGCCGGGGAGTGGCGCGATTATGGCCTGTCCTTTCTGCGCGATGTGGCGGTCTTTTCGGTGTTTCGCCGCACCGCGGAACATCCGCTTTACCGGATCGAGAAACGGCCCCGGAACGCCGCCCGCCAGGGCGCCTATGCGGTGATCGCCATGGATGGGCGCATCCTGCGCCGCGGCCACGACCTGAAGACTGTCTTGCGGGTTCTCGACCGCAAGCTGATCCGCGCCGTCGAAGACTGATCCGGGCGGTTGAGCGGCCGCCCATTGCAGCCTATCTCCCAAACAGCCCAGACAAGGAGAGCCCGCATGCGCCCTTTCGATACCCCATTGCCCCGCGACACCGCCGAAGCTGGATCGGGGGCCCTGGGCGAGCTGCCGGTCTGGGATCTGACCGATCTTTACGCCGCCCCCGACGCGCCCGAAATCGCGGCCGATCTCGACCGGGTCGAGGCCGCAGCGCGCGACTTCGCGGGCCGCTATCAGGACCGGCTTGCCGAACTCGATGCCGCCGGGTGGCTGACCTGCATCCAGGCCTATGAAGACATCGACCGCGTCGCCGGGCGGCTGATTTCCTATGCCGGGCTGCGCTATCACCAGGACACCTCGGACCCCGAGCGGGGCAAGTTGTTGGGCGATCTGCAGGACCGCATCACCGCGGCGACCACCCCGCTGGTGTTCTTTTCGCTCGAGGTGAACCGGGTTTCCGACACGGCGCTCGAGGCGCATTTCGCCGCCGATCCGGCGCTGGCGCGGTATCGCCGCGTGTTCGAGCGGATGCGCGCGATGAAGCCCCATCAGCTCTCCGACGAGCTGGAGCGGTTCCTGCACGACCAGTCCGTGGTCGGCGCGGCGGCCTGGAACCGGCTGTTTGACGAGACCATGGCGGGGCTGAGCTTTGACGTCGATGGCGAACCGATGGGGCTCGAGGCCACGCTCAATCTGCTGACCGACCACGACCGCGCCCGGCGCGAGGCCGGGGCGCGGGCGCTGGCCACCACGCTTGGCGCCAATATCCGGCTGTTCGCCCGGATCACCAACACGCTCGCCAAGGAAAAGGCGATCGAGGATCGGTGGCGCAAGCTGCCAAGCCCGCAGGCGTCGCGCCACCTGGCCAACGATGTCGAGCCCGAGGTCGTGCAGGCGCTGCGCGATGCCGTTGTCGCCGCCTATCCCCGGCTTTCGCACCGCTATTATGCGCTGAAGGCACGGTGGCTGGGCCTTGACAAGCTGGAGGTCTGGGACCGCAACGCACCGCTGCCGCAGGAAGATCAGCGCCTGATCGGCTGGGACGCGGCGCGCGAGACGGTGCTGTCGGCCTATGCCGGGTTCTCGCCGAAGATGGCCGAGCTGGCACAGCCCTTCTTCGACAAGGGCTGGATCGACGCGCCGGTGACCCCGGGGAAAAGCCCCGGCGCGTTTGCCCATCCGACGGTGGCCGATGCGCATCCCTATGTGCTGCTGAACTATCTGGGCAAGCCGCGCGACGTGATGACGCTGGCGCATGAGCTGGGCCACGGCGTGCACCAGCGTCTGGCGGCGGGGCAGGGCGAACTCCTGTCGCGCACGCCGCTGACGCTGGCCGAGACGGCAAGCGTGTTCGGCGAGATGCTGACCTTCCGCAAGCTGCTGGATGCGGCGGCAAGCCCGGCCGAAAAGAAGACCCTGCTGGCGGGCAAGGTCGAGGACATGATCAACACCGTGGTCCGTCAGATCGCGTTCTACGATTTCGAATGCAAGCTGCACGCGGCGCGGGCCGAGGGCGAGCTGACCCCCGACCGGATCAACGACATCTGGATGAGCGTGCAGGGCGAAAGCCTTGGCCCCGCGTTTACCTTCATGGAGGGCTATGAAACCTTCTGGGCCTATATCCCGCATTTCATCCATTCGCCGTTTTACGTCTATGCCTATGCGTTCGGCGACGGGCTGGTGAACGCGCTTTACGCCGTCTATCAGGCGGGCGATCCGGGCTTTCAGGACGCCTATTTCGAGATGCTGGCCGCCGGCGGATCGAAGCACCACAAGGACCTGCTGGCGCCCTTTGGCCTGAACGCTGCGGACCCGGCATTCTGGGACAAGGGGCTGGCGATGATCGCGGGCATGATCGACGAGTTGGAGGCGATGGAGGGGTGATGGCTTCGCTGGCCCCCCGGTCGTCGGGTCCCCTTGGGCATTGCCGGCGCGGGTTTCGGGTGGCAGAATAACAAGCGAAGATCGAGGTGACACCGCATGACCCCCACAGTTGGCCATCGCCTGCGGCACCGTGCGGCCACCGGCATCGAGCGCGGCCTGGCCGGTGGCGTGACGGTCGCCGTCGTCGTGGCCGTCAGCCTGTTCTTCTTTCAGGTGCGCGCGGCGATGCGCTTCGAAGACACGCTGCAGCTTGCCGGCCAACTGGTGTCCGAGATTCGCACTGCCCACCGGTCGGGCGGTGTCGGCATGCCCGAGGCCGCGGGCATGGCCGCGTTCCTCAAGGTGTCGCGAGCGGTGCCGACGAACGCCACCTATGACGGCGACGACCCGACCTGTGCCGCCGCTGCGCCATGGGGCGGTTGCATCGCCCTCACCTCGCGCGTGGCCGGGGATGCCGAATACATCACCTTCACCTTTGGGGACATTCCGCGCAGGATTTGCCGGCGGCTGATGACCATCGGGCCCAATGGCGCGAACGCGCTGCCCGGCGATGCCGTGGCGGCCGAGACACTGGCGCGCACCGACATTCTGCCGCGTGCCGCGTCGTTGCCAGTCGATGCCGATGCCGCGCAGGCGCTGTGTGCCAATGTGGAATCGGCGACGATCGAGCTTGTCTGGCGCTATTAGGCCCAGCTGTCGCGGAAATGTCACGCTTGGGGTGTTGCATGTGCATTGAGAACCGTGGCGCCCATGCCTATGCTCGACCTGTCGGGCCGTCGGGCGCGACATCAATGGCAAGGAAGGAGGCCAGAACCTGTTGCAAACGCATATGGCGGTTCACGCCGACCCCACCCGGGGCACGGACATGCAAGGCTCCGGGGCCGAACCGGCCGCCAGCGATGTGCTGGCCGCCATCGTTGCCTCGCTCGAGGATGACAAGGCCGAGGATCTGGCGGTGATCGATCTGCGCGGTCGGACCGAGATCGCCGACTACATGGTCGTCGTTTCGGGGCGGTCCTCGCGGCAAGTGATCGCGATGTCCGAGAAACTGGTCGATCGGCTGAAGCGCGGCCTGGGTCGGTCGGCGCGGATGGAAGGCAAGGACCAGGGCGATTGGGTGCTGATCGATGCCGGTGACGTGATCGTGCACGTCTTCCGGCCCGAGGTGCGCGATTTCTACCAGATCGAAAAGATGTGGGCGGGAACGCCCGGAACGGCCGCCGCCGCCGGGGACTGAGTGCGGCTGGTCGTCGCCGCGATCGGCCGGCTGCGCCCCGGCCCCGAGGCCACGATGGTCACCGACTACCGGACGCGCTTCGATGGGCTCGGCCGGCGGCTTGGCCTCGGCCCGCTCGACCTGGTCGAAATCGACGAACGCAAGGTGCGCGGGCGGCCGGCCGAGGCTGCGGCGCTGGCGCGGGCCTTGCCCGAAGGCCTGCTCTGCGCGCTTGACGAGCATGGGCGGCAACTGGCCTCGCCCGACTTCGCAGCACTTCTGGCGAAATGGCGCGATGCCGGTCGCGCCGCGGCGGGCTTTGCGATCGGTGGGCCGGACGGGCTCGATCCGGGCTTGCGCGACCGGGCGGATCTGGTCCTGTCGCTCGGCCCGATGGTCTGGCCGCATCTGCTGGTGCGGGTCATGCTGACCGAGCAGCTTTACCGCGCCGCCGCGATTCTGGCGGGCACGCCGTATCATCGCACCTGATGCTCTGCTGGCGGGTGGCCGGCTCGTCCCAACGGCCCTTGGCCATGACCGCTATCCGCCTGCCGCTTCGCTACATCGCAAAGCTGGTGCCGCAGCCGCAGGCGCTGCTGGCGTTCGGGTTGTCGATGACAAAGCGCGCGCCGATCAGCTCATCGGCAAAGTCGATCGTGGCGTCGGCCAGAAACGGCAGCGAGACCGGGTCGACCACCACCCGCTGGCCGGCCTTTTCCAGCACCAGATCCTCGGCCGCCGGCGCGGTCTCGTCGAGGGTTATGGCGTATTGAAAGCCCGAACAGCCGCCGCCCTCCACCGCCACGCGAAGCGCGGCGGGGGCGGCGCCGATCTCGGCCAGGCGGGCAAAGGCGCGGTCGGTGACTTTGGGGGGCACGGTCAGCATGGCGGCACCTGTCGATTTTCCTGACCGTTACCATAGGGATTGGCGGCTGGGCCGGCAAGGCGCCCGGCCTAGCCTTCTTCGCGGCGCACCTGCTTGCGGCCGGTGATCATCGGCCGCACCAGATCCTCGCGCTTCCATATTCGGTAGAACAGGATCGCCCCGACATGGATGACCACCAGCGCCAGGGTCAGATTGGCCAGCCGCTTGTGCCAGGCGGCGGCGGTGATCGCGGTTTCGCGCCCGACATCGGCGGCAAGCGGGCCGGCATTGATGAAATCGTCGGCGTCGGCCATCAGACCGGTCACCGCCTGCGCGACGAGCACGATCAGGATGAGGAACACGAACGCGCCGCCCAGCGGGTTGTGCCCGGGCCAATAGCTGGGCCGGCGGGCGAACACGCCCCCGACATAGCGCAGGATCGCGCCGGGCCCGTAGGCAAAGCTGGCAAACCGCGCCGGACGCGGGCCGACCAGCCCCCAGATAAGGCGAAAGGCCAGCAACCCCAGCACCGCATAACCGACCCAGAAATGCCAGGTCATGATCGCCGGGCCCCACTTGCCCAGCACCCAGGCCGTCACGACGGCCCCGGTCAGCGCCCAATGGAACAGGCGCAGCAACGGATCCCACAGCCGGACCGATTCGACGACCGGTTCGGCCCCGGGGGACTGGCCGCTCAACGCCTAGAAATCCTCGGCGCGGTAGTCGTCATGGCAGGCCTGGCAGGTCTGGCCGACCGCGCCCAGCGCTGCACCCATTTCGGCACGGCCATCGCCCGCCACCGCCGCAAGCGCCTGCGCAGCCTCGGCATAGGCGGCGAATTTGGCGCCCACATCATCGGTATTTTCCCAGATCGCGGGCAGCGCGCGGGTCTCGCCCGGCAGATCGGCATTCGACGTGCCCGGTGCGAACAGCGCCATCGGATTGTAGCTGCCCAGCGCGGCAAGGTTTGCGGCATGGGTCGCGGCGCGCGCGGCGTCATAGTCGATCTCGCCCCGGGCCATGCCGGCCAGCGGGCCGATATTGAGCCCCATCAGCGTGAAGAAGCCCTGGCGGGCGTCGACGAGGTCCGACGGGTCCTGGGCGAACGCCGTCCCGGGCAGGGCAGCGGCGGCAGCGGCGGCGAGAAGCAGTTTGCGCATGAAAACCTCCTGAAGGGTCGCTTTGGGCAACCTTACCGATGCGGGCCGCGCGGGCAAGCAAAACTCGGCGGTCGGGATGGCGGGCTCGCCCCGGGGGCGCAAAACGGCTAATCGATTGGCACCCCCCCCCGGCCAGAGGTGCCGCAAGTGACCGAGACGCCCCGCGCCCCCTATGCCTGCGATCCCGAGCGCAGCCGCGGCCGCCGCCACCCCGAACCGCCCAGCGCCTGGCGCACCGCGTTTCAGCGCGACCGCGACCGGATCATCCATTCCTCGGCGTTCCGGCGGCTCAAACACAAGACGCAGGTCTTCGTCGAACATGAGGGGGATTATTTCCGCACCCGGCTGACCCATTCGATCGAGGTCGCGCAGGTCGCCCGCACCGTGGCGGGCGTGCTGCGGCTGGATACCGACCTGGCCGAGGCGGTGGCGCTGGCCCATGATCTGGGCCACACGCCGTTCGGCCATACCGGCGAGGAGGCGCTGGATGCCGCGATGGCGCCCTGGGGCGGCTTTGACCACAACGCCCAGGCGATCCGCATCGTGACCGATCTGGAGCGCCACTATGCGGGCTTCGACGGGCTCAACCTGACCTGGGAGACGCTTGAGGGGATCGCCAAGCATAACGGCCCGGTCGCGCCGCCGCTGCCGGCCGCGCTGGCGGCCTATGACGGGGTTGAGGCGCTGGAGCTTGACACCCATGCGGGGGCCGAGGCGCAGGTCGCCGCGCTGGCCGACGACATCGCCTATAACAACCACGATCTGCTGGACGGGCTTTATGCGGGTCTGTTCACGGATGCCGATCTGGCCGAGCTGCCGTTGGTCGGGGGTTGCTATGGCGCCATCGACGCGGCCTGGCCGGGGCTTGCGCCCGACCGCCGGCGGCACGAGGCGCTGCGCCGGGTGTTCGGCGCCATGGTCGAGGATGCGATCGCCGAAAGCCGCGCCCGGCTGGCGGCGGCGGCGCCGGCCAGCGCCGACCAGTTGCGGCGGCTGGGCCACCCCGTGGTGGCGTTTTCCGAGCCGATGCGCGCCCAGGTCGCGGCCATTCGACGGTTCCTGTTCGCGCGCATGTATCGTGCCCCCCGGGTGATGGAGATGCGCGCCGAGGTCACCGCCGTGGTGCAGGATCTGTTCGCCACCTTCCTGGGCGACCCCGCGCTGTTGCCCGCCGAATGGCAGCCCGAAGCGGGCGCCTCGCAGGGGGAGACCGCCCGCGCCGTGGCCGATTACATCGCCGGGATGACCGACCGCTTTGCGCTACAGACCCATCGGCGGCTGTGCCCGGGCGCGGCGCGGGGCGTGCTGCCCACGCGGCGCTAGGGCCGCCTCCGCCGCCCTGCCGGGCGATGTCGGCGGGCTGATCCGGGCCAGGGTCAGAAATGGCGCGTGATGCCGATCGTTAGCGTCGTGGATCGAAGTTCGAATTCCGTGTTTCGCACTGGCTCGTTGTTGCTCAGGGTCTCGCTTCCGTAGTCAGCATACCCGATCTCAAATCGAGCCGACCAGTTCTCTGCAAACTTGCGTTCGGCGCCCGCAGCAATCGTCCACCCGACATAGTTTCCGCTTCCGTAGTTACCGTCGACGGGGTCGCCATTCTTGCGCGTCGCTTCGTAGCTCGCTTTGGAAAATGCCACACCTGCGGCCCCGTAGAGATGCCAGGCATCCACAATCGTGCCGACTCTGCCGCGGATCGCGGCGGTATAGGACACATCGGCGCTGCAGCTGAACGCTGTGTTGGGGCAGTCCTGATCCACGGAGGTGTTCGCGGCATTGTAATAGGCATCAAAGCCGTATACAAAGCGGTCGTCTTGGAAGTTGGCGCCGCCATAAAGGCCGCCAATAAAGCCCGTCGAACTGTCGGAGACGCGGCCATCATTCCGAAAGTCCCAATTGGATTGAAACTGCGCCCCGCCAATCTGCGCCCCTACAAACCACCCGCCCCAATAGGTGGGCGCGGGCAGAACGGTGGGCGCCGCACTGGCGCCTTTGGCATCCTGGGCGATGGATGCGGTGGCGGTCAGGCCGGCGATGGCGGTGGTGGCGATCAGGCGGCGGATGGACTTCGGTCTGCTCCTTCGGTCGGGCGGGCGGCGCGCGCCTTGGTCCAACGTCGAGAAAGGGATGACAGTGGATGTCGTGGTGCGCAACGGCCCGTCGCGGCGGCGCCACCAGATCGGCCACATCTGTGGCGGCCCTGCCACGCCGCGCGGGTGGCCGGCGCAGCGCCGCCGCAGCCGCGGCGCGCGCATCGGTCTGAACATCCCGCGGCGCCACGGCGCGGTACGGCTGCGGTGCGGGGCGGCGCCCGGCCCGTCACTGATCCAGAAAGCTCCGCAATTTCCGCGACCGGCTGGGGTGTTTCAGCTTCCTCAGCGCCTTGGCCTCGATCTGCCTGATCCGCTCGCGGGTCACCGAAAACTGCTGGCCGACCTCCTCCAGCGTGTGATCGGTGTTCATCCCGATGCCGAAGCGCATCCGCAGCACCCGCTCCTCGCGCGGGGTGAGCGAGGACAGCACTCGCGTCGTCGTCTCCTTCAGGTTCTCCTGAATCGCGGATTCGAGCGGCAGCACGGCGTTCTTGTCTTCGATGAAATCGCCAAGCTGGCTGTCTTCCTCATCGCCGATCGGGGTTTCCAGCGAAATCGGTTCCTTGGCGATCTTCATCACCTTGCGAACCTTTTCGAGCGGCATCTGCAGCTTGGCTGCCAATTCCTCGGGCGTCGGCTCGCGGCCGATCTCGTGCAGCATCTGGCGCCCGGTGCGCACCAGCTTGTTGATCGTCTCGATCATGTGAACCGGGATGCGGATGGTGCGCGCCTGATCGGCGATCGACCGGGTGATTGCCTGCCGGATCCACCAGGTCGCATAGGTCGAGAACTTGTAGCCGCGGCGGTATTCGAACTTGTCGACCGCCTTCATCAGGCCGATATTGCCCTCCTGGATCAGGTCGAGGAATTGCAGCCCGCGATTGGTGTATTTCTTGGCGATCGAGATCACCAGCCGCAGATTGGCCTCGACCATTTCCTTCTTGGCGATCCGGGCTTCCTTTTCGCCCTTCTGGACCTGGTTCACGATGCGGCGGAATTCCTCGATGTCGAGGCCGATATACTGGCCGACCTGGGCCATCTCGGCGCGCAATTCCTCGATCCGCGGGCCCGATCGGGTGACAAAGGCCTGCCAGCCGCGCCCGGGCTTTTCCGCCATCCGTTCCAGCCAGGTCGGGTCGAGTTCCTCGCCGCGATAGGCGTCGACGAATTCGCGCCGGTTGATCCGCGCCTGGTCGGCGAGCTTCACCATCTGCGAATCGATCGACATGATTCGCCGGTTGATGCCGTAAAGCTGGTCGACCAGCGCCTCGATCCGGTTGTTGTGCAGGTGCAGCTCGTTGACCAGCTGCACGATCTCGGCGCGCAGCGCCTGATAGGTCTTCTCGTCGCGCGATGAGAACGACGCATCCTCGTTCAGCGTCGCCGACAGCCGGTTGTCCTGCATCTCGGCCAGCCGGGCGTAATCCCCGGCGATCCGGTCGAGCGTGTCCAGCACGCGGGGTTTGAGCGCGGCCTCCATCGCGGCCAGCGACATGCCGGCCTGATCGTCCTCGTCGTCTTCCTCGTCGTCGCGGTCGATCGGGTTGCCATCGGCGTCGAGCTCGACCTCGTCCTCGGCGGCCTTGTCGGGCGCCACTGGCGAATTTGCCGCACCGATCTCGTCGGTCAGCTTGGCGTCGCCCTCCTGCTCCATCCCGGCGCCAAAGGTGGCCTCCAGGTCGATGACGTCGCGCAGCAGGATATCCTCGCTCAAGAGTTCGTCGCGCCAGATGGTGATCGCCTGAAAGGTCAGCGGGCTTTCGCACAGCCCCGCGATCATGGTGTTGCGCCCGGCCTCGATCCGCTTGGCGATGGCGATCTCGCCCTCGCGCGACAGAAGTTCGACCGAGCCCATCTCGCGCAGATACATCCGCACCGGATCGTCGGTCCGGTCGAGCGTCTCCTGGGCCGACTGGCTGACCGCGACCTCGCGCGAGGTCGAGGCCTTGACGACCTCGGTGGTCGCCTGGGCCTCTTCGTCGGCCTCTTCCTCTTCGATGACGTTGATCCCCATCTCCGAGAGCATGGACATCACATCCTCGATCTGTTCGGAGGAGACCTGCTCGGGCGGCAGCACCTGATTGAGCTGGTCATAGGTGATGAAGCCGCGCGCGCGGGCCTCGGAGATCATCTTCTTGACCGCCGCCTGGCTCATGTCGAGCATCGCGTCGGGCTCGGCCGGCTGATCGTTCTTGTCGGATTCGGCGTCCTTGGCGGCCATGGTCACTCCTTTGACGGGCACTGATTCGGCCCCTGCGGAAGGTCCGAATCAACCTGCTGATCGGATGATTCGCAATTCACTTTGCCGGTTTTCCCTTAACCCACACTTCGCCGTCGATCAGCGCCTGCAGTCCGGCCGACAGGGTGGCGCGCTCGGCTTCGGCCTCGGCCGCCGGATCGGCGGTCGGGGCGGCCGGCCCGTGCAGCGTGGCGGCGGCCTCGCGCAGCCGCAAGGTCAGGCCCTCGCCGGCGATGTGGTCGGCATCCTCGATGGCATGGTCGATCTCGTGCCGGGCGCCCCGCCGGGCGACAAGGCCGGAAATCTCGTGGTCGAGCGTGCGCCGCGCCAGCGCCCGGTCGGCGCCGGGCAACAGGGCCGGCACCACGCGCAGATGGCCAAGCGCGCGCAGGTTTTCAAGGGGACGTGTGCCGCAATCGCGCACGACCGCAGCGCCCAGCTTTTCGGCGTCGCCCGCCGCTGGTGCGGCGTGGCGCAGGATCGCGGCCAGCAGCGCTGCGTGGTCCGGCGCGATGCAATCGAGCGCTTCGAGCCGTTCGGCGGCGGCATCGGCCAGGTCGGGCCAGGCCAGGCACAGCGCCAGGATCGTCGCTTCGCGCAGCCTTTCGATGTCTTCGTCGCGCGCTGCCAGGGCGATGGTCGACCGCTTGGTGGCGGCGGCGGGCGCGGCGGCCTCGAACCGCCTGGGAAGCCCGCCATCCGGGGCGCGCTGCCGCCGCCGATTGCCCGCCCGGGCCGGCCGCGCCGCATCGAATATCTGCGCCAGCACCGGCTTGATCTCGGACCAGAACTGATCGCGCAGATCCCGGTGGGTTATCTTCTGTGCCGCGCCGCGAAGGGCGGCGTTGACCTCGGCCCGCGCCTCGGCATGGCGAAGATCGCGACCTTCGGTTTCGCGATTGATCAGCGTCTGGACCAGCGTTTCCGACCGGTCGAGCACCTGCTGCATCGCCGTCGGCCCGCCCGCTCGGATCACATCGTCGGGATCCTGGCCCGCGGGCAGCAGCGCAAAGCGCAGCGAACGGCCCGGCTCAAGCCGCGGCAGCGCCAGATCGACCAGCCGGTGCGCGGCGCGCCGGCCTGCCGTATCGCCGTCGAGCGCCACGATCGGTTCTGGGGCAATGCGCCAGAGAAGGTCGAGCTGCGCCTCGGTGATCGCCGTGCCAAGCGGTGCCACGGCGCCGGTGAAGCCGGCCTCGACCAGCGCGATCACATCCATATAGCCCTCGGCGACGATCAGGGACGCGCCCTTGCCGGCGGCCTCGCGGGCCGGACCGTGATGGTAGAGCGTCCGCCCCTTGTCGAAGAGCGGCGTTTCCGGCGAGTTGAGGTATTTGGCGCGGGCCGTCTCGGACAGTGCCCGGCCGCCAAAGGCGATGGTCCGGCCGCGCGCGTCGCGGATCGGGAACTGGATGCGACCCCGGAACCGGTCATAGGGCGGGCCGCCATCATCCGGTCTGGCGGCAAGCCCGGCCTCGACGACGCTGTCGGGCGCAATGCCCTTCGCCGTCAGGTGCTGCCACAAGGCCTGGCGGGCATCGGGCGCAAAGCCGATCTCAAAGCGGGTCAGGGCGGCGTCGGTCAGGCCGCGGCCGGTCAGATAGTCGCGGGCGGCGCGCGCCGCACCGGTCTTCAACTGCAACCGGAAAAAGCGCACCGCCTCTTCCATCACGTCAGACAGCGTCGCGCGCCGGTCGGCCCGGGCCTGGGCGGCCGGGTCGGGGGCGGGGATCGCCATCCCGGCTTCGCGCGCCAGAATCGCCACGGCTTCCATGAAACCGACATTCTCGGTTTCCTTCACAAAGCCGATCGCATCGCCCTTCGCATGGCAGCCGAAGCAGTAATAGAACCCCTTGCGATCATCGACATGGAACGAGGCGGTCTTTTCCTGGTGAAACGGGCACGCCGCCCAGTAATCGCCCTTGGCGGCGTTGGTCTTGCGCGCGTCCCAGGTCAGCTTGCGCGCCGCCACCCGCGCCAGCGAGGTGCGTCCGCGCAACTCGTCAAGGAATCCGGGGGGCAGGGCCATGGGCGCAATATCGGCGGCCCGGCCCGGTCTGGCAAGGGCGGCGAACGCGCCGCCATGACAGGGCGCAACAAGCCGGGCCGTGGGTGCAACCGCCACGGCCTGGCCTTGCGGCCTAGGTGTCGGCCAGCAGCCCCTCCAGCACCGCCCGCGCGGCCGGGCCGTTCCAGTCGGCCTCGCCGGTCAGCCGGGCGATCTCGCGCCCCTCACGGTCGAGGATCACGGTGACCGGCAGGCCCAGCACCGCCATGCCGCGGGCCAGGTCCATGCGCGGATCGTTATACGGATGCAGATGGGTCACGCCGGTCTCGTCGAAGAACCGGCGGATCGCGTCGGGCGCGTTGCGCCCGGTGGCGACGGCGACAACCTCAAGCCCCCGATCCCCCAGCGCGGCCTGCAGCGCGTCGAGCGAGGGCATTTCCTTGCGGCAGGGCGCGCACCAGGTGGCCCAGAAATTCAGCACCACGATCTCGCCCGCGAAATCCGAAAGCGCAAAACCGGCCCCGTCCAGATCGCCGAAATCGCCACCGGCGGCGCGGGGCGCCTCATGGACCACCAGCTTGCGCATGTCGCCGGTCAGCGCGGCCGGGTCGATCGCGGGCGCGGCGACGGCGCCGTTTGCGGCCAGCACAAGGGCGGTGTAGAGCGTGGCGATCCGGGCAAGCATGTCCAGTTTCCTTCAACGGGTGCCGGCGATGGCCGACGACAGGTCCAACACGATGTGGGGCGGGCGGTTCGCCGCCTCCCCCGATGCGGCGATGCAGGCGATCAACGCGTCGATCGATGTCGACCGCCGGCTCGCGGCCGAGGATATCGCGGGGTCCCGCGCCCATGCCGCGATGCTCGCCCGCACCGGTATCGTCAGCGATAGCGATGCGCAGGCGATCCGGGAAGGGCTGCTCACGGTCATGTCAGAGATCGCGGCCGGCACGTTCCCGTTTTCGGCCGATCTCGAAGACATTCACATGAATGTCGAGGCGCGGCTCAGGGACCTGATCGGCGAACCGGCGGGGCGGCTGCACACCGCCCGCTCGCGCAACGATCAGGTAGCGACCGATTTCCGGCTGTGGGTGCGCGGGCAATGCGACGCCGCGCAGGACGGGCTGGCCGTGCTGATGCGCGCGCTTCTGGGCCAGGCCGAGGCCGGTGCCGACTGGCCGATGCCCGGCTTCACCCATCTGCAGGTCGCCCAGCCGGTGACCTGGGGCCACCACATGTTGGCCTATGTCGAGATGTTCGCCCGCGACCGGGCGCGGTTTGCCGATGCGCGGGCGCGGCTCAACGAATGCCCGCTTGGGGCGGCGGCGCTGGCCGGCACGTCGTTTCCCATCGACCGGGCGATGACGGCGGCCGAGCTGGGCTTCGACCGGCCCTGTGCCAACTCGCTCGACGCGGTTTCGGCGCGCGACTTCGCGCTGGAGTTTCTTTCGACCGCGGCGATCTGCGCCACCCATCTCAGCCGTCTGGCCGAAGAGATCGTGATCTGGTCCTCGGCCCAGTTCGGCTTTGTCCGGCTGTCGGATCGCTGGGCGACCGGGTCCTCGATCATGCCGCAGAAGAAGAACCCCGACGCGGCCGAATTGATCCGGGCCAAGACCGGGCGGATCGCCGGCGCGCTGGTGGCGCTCTTGACCGTGATGAAGGGGCTGCCGCTGACCTATTCGAAGGACATGCAGGAGGACAAGGAACAGGTCTTCGACGCCGCCGACACGCTGCTTCTGGCGCTGGCCGCGATGGCGGGCATGATCGCCGACCTGACACCCGATCGAACCGCCCTGCGGCAGGCCGCCGGGGCGGGGCACGCCACCGCCACCGATCTGGCCGACTGGCTGGTGCGCCGGCTGGGCCTGCCGTTTCGCGAGGCGCATCACATCACCGGGCGGCTGGTCGCCGCGGCCGAGGCGCAGGGCTGCGCCCTCGCGGACCTGCCCGACCCGGTGTTGCGCGCCGCCCATCCCGGGATCACGGAAGAGATCCGCGAGGTCTTGACGGTGGAGGCCTCGGTCGCCTCACGGCAAAGCCATGGCGGCACCGCGCCCGACCAGGTGCGGGCCCAGATCGCCCGCTGGAAGGAACAGCTATGACCCCGATCCGCATCGCGATCGCTACCCTTCTCTTCGGCCCGTTGACGGCTTGCGGGGTCGACGGCCCGCCATCGCGCCCCGCCCCCGCGGCGCCACCCACCGCCGGGCCCGCGGGGCCGCAGTCGGGCGTCACCCTCACCGGCACCGCCAAGGTCGGCGTTGTCGGCGGCAGCGGTGGCATCCGGCGCTAGTGGCGCGCCCGCGCTCGTGGCCGAGGCATCGGGCAGGGAAGCGGGGCGGGAGGTGCCGAGCGGTCATTTTCAGCGACCGTTGCTTCGGTCGCTTTCGCGCGCAGCCTCTGCGGCCACCGGGACAGGCCGTGGCTTGGCGCGGCGAGGTCGCCCGCCAGGGCGGACGAGCCGGTGCGACGCTAAGTCTGACAGAAAGGGTCGGAAAAACCTTGCCAGCGCCGCGCAAACGTGCTTCCAAGTGTTTCTGTCGGGTTTAGCCCTGCACAGAAGGAGACACAGATGCGCCACCCCGCCGCCACCCTGGCCACCGCCGCGCTGATCGCGGCCATCGGCACGTCCGCCGCCGCCGAGGGCGAGCTCAACCTCTACTCTTCGCGCCACTACGACACCGACGAGCGGCTCTATTCCGATTTCACCGATGCCACCGGGATCACCATCAACCGGATCGAAGGCAATGCCGACGAGCTTATTGCCCGGATGGCGGCCGAGGGGCAGAACAGCCCCGCCGATATTCTGCTGACGGTCGATACCTCGCGCCTTGAACGGGCCAAGACCATGGGCCTGCTCCAGCCCGTCGACTCGGATGTGCTGGAGGCGCGCATCCCGGCCTATCTGCAGGATGCCGAGAATGAATGGTTCGGCTTCTCGCAGCGCGCCCGCATCCTGTTCTACGACCGGGAAGACGTGGCCAACCCGCCGCTGACCTATCAGGCGCTGGCCGACCCGCAATACGAAGGCATGGTCTGCATCCGCTCGGGCACCAACGTCTATTCGCAGACGATCCTCGCCGCGCTCATCGCGCATCTGGGCGAAGCGGCGGTCCGGGACTGGGCCGCGGGCGTGGTCGCCAATTTCGCCCGCGATCCGCAGGGCGGCGACACCGACCAGCTGCGCGGCATCGTTTCGGGCGAATGCGACATCGCGATGTCGAACACCTACTACTTTGCCCGGGCGCTCCGGACCGATGTCGACGGGCTGTCCGACAGCATCGAAAGGATCGGCTGGGTGTTCCCGAACCAGAACGACATCGGCGCGCATATGAACCTGTCGGGCGGCGGGGTGGCCGCCCATGCACCGAACCGCGCCAACGCAGTGGCGTTTCTCGAATACCTCGCCAGCGATCGGGCGCAGGAGTATTTCTCGGCCGGAAACGACGAATACCCGGCCGTGCCGGGCGTCGCCCTGTCGCCCCCGGTCGCCGCGCTCGGTTTCTTCAAGCCCGACGATGTGGACCTCTCCGCGGTGGCGAGGAACGTCCCCCGTGCGCAGGAAATCTTCAACGAGGTCGGCTGGGAATAGGACCCCGGGGTGCGCCGCCCCGCATCCCGGGCGGCCCCCTTACTGGGCCGGGCGCCGCGCGCGTCCGGCCCTTTTTCTTGCCGGCCCGGCGCTTTACTCCACCCGGCGCCTCGCCTACCCAAGGCGAAACCAAGCGGGAGGAAACCATGACGAAAACGATCCGCGCGGCCGGGCTGGCCGCGGCTGCGCTGCTTGCGCTCGGCGGGGCGGCGGGCGCCGAGACCCGCGTGACCTACAAATCCGCCAAGTCGGCCTCGTCCTACTACCAGATGGGGGTCCAGATCGCCGAGGCGATGAAGGCCGCCACCGATGGCGAGATCATCGTCACGGTCGAGGAAAGCCAGGGCAGCCAGCAGAACGTGATGGAGGTGCGCGCGCGCGGTGGCGACTATGTGTTCACCACGCCGCCGGTGCTGGTGACGCTGGCGCAGGAAGGCCGGGCGATGTTCGAAGGCCGCGAGGACCCGGCCTTTGCCGAGATCCGGGCGCTGTTCCCGATCCCGTCGCTGACCATGCATTTCGTGATGGCCGCCGAGAGCGGGGTCGAAAGTTTCGAGGACCTCGCCGGCACCACCATCCTGTTGGGCAAGGGCTCGTTCGGCGCCCGCGAGGGGGAGAAGTATCTCGGCCTGTTCGGGCTCGAGGGCGCGGTCGAAATCGCCGATGTGGAACTGTCGAACGCGGTGCCGGCGCTGCAGAACGGCCAGATCGACGGCTTTGTCACCGCCGGGTCCTGGCCGGCCCCGAATGTGGTCGAGGCCGCGGCGTCGACCGGTGTCCGCGTCCTGTCGATGACCGACGAACAGGTCGCCGAAACCGGCCGCACGCGGCTGGTGATCCCGGCGGGCACCTATGCCGGGCAGGAAACGGATATCGTGACGACCTCGCTGCCGGTGGTCGCCTATACCACCACCGCGATGAGCGACGACACCGCCTATCTGCTCACCCGGGGTTTCTGGGAATCGAAGGATGCGATGGCCGAGGGCGCGCGCTGGTGGGATGGCGTGGATCAGGGGCTGATGGCCACGATCACCGGCCAGATACACCCCGGCGCGCTGCGCTATTACCAGGAAGCGGGCTTTCCGCTGACCGACGCGCAG
>DNSZ01000227.1 GCA_003500165.1 Paracoccaceae bacterium
CTGACCCATGGCTTCACGCTCGACGAGAAGGGCATGAAAATGTCCAAATCGCTCGGCAATACCGTCGCGCCCGAGGATGTGATCAAACAGTATGGCGCGGATATCCTGCGGCTGTGGGTGGCGCAGTCGGACTATACCGCCGATCTGCGCATCGGGCCGGAAATCCTGAAAGGCGTCTCGGACAGCTATCGCCGCCTGCGCAACACCATGCGGTTCCTGCTGGGCAATCTGGCGGGGTTTTCGGAGGCCGAGCGGGTGGACCCGGCCGAGATGCCGGAGCTTGAACGCTATGTGCTGCACCGGCTTGCCGAACTCGATGCCGAAACCCGGGCGGGCTATGCCGCCTATGACTTCCAGGGCGTGTTCCAGCGGCTGTTCAATTTCGCCACCTGGGACCTGTCGGCGGTCTATTTCGACATCCGCAAGGATGCGCTCTATTGCGATGCGGCGGACAGTCTGCGGCGGCGGTCGGCGCGCACGGTGCTCGACATCCTGTTCCACCGGCTGGTCACCTGGCTGGCCCCGGTGCTGACCTTCACCATGGAGGAGGTGTGGCTGGAACGCTTCCCCGGCGATGACAGCTCGGTCCATCTGCAGGATTTCCCCGAAACCCCCGCGGCCTGGCGCGACGACGCGCTGGCCGCGAAATGGGCGCTTGTGCGGCAGGTCCGCCGGGTGGTCACCGGCGCGCTGGAGGTGCAGCGCCGGGATGGCGCGATCGGCGCGAGCCTCGAGGCCGCGCCGGTGATCCATGTCGAGGAGGCGGCAACCCGCGCGGCCCTGAAGGGCATCGATTTTGCCGATATCTGCATCACCTCGGGCGTGCAGATCACCGCCGACCCGGCCCCGGGGGAGGCGTTCCGCCTGCCCGACATCCCCGGCATCGGCGTGGTGTTCGAGAAAGCCGAAGGCCAGAAATGCCAGCGCTGCTGGAAGGTGCTGCCCGATGTGGGCCGCCACCGGCACCCCGGCGTTTGCGGGCGCTGCGACGCAGGTCTGGGGTGAGGGGCGGCTCCTCCGCCCTGGCGGGCGACGTCGCCGCACGCCACGCAGCCTGAGCCGATAGCCATGGTGCGCCGCCGCCCGGCCCGCCTGTGTGCGCCGTTGCTCAAGCGCGTGTGGCTCGATCCGGGGGCGGCGCTGCCCACCGGCCACCCCTTCGATCTGCTCTGGCTGGGCCCCGGCTTTGCGTTTGTTTTCGACGAACCGGTGACCATCCTTGTGGGCGAGAACGGTGTCGGCAAATCGACCCTGGTCGAAGCGATCGCCGCCCTTGCCGGGTTCGGCCCGGGCGGCGGCAGCCAGGCGCATCGCGGCGTCGCGCCAGCCGAAAGCGCGGCAGTGCTCGGGCAGCATGTGCGCGGCGCCTGGCTGCCGAAGGTCACCGAAGGCTGGTTCTTTCGGGCCGAGACCTTTCATGCGCTGACCGGCGTTCTGGCGGATGCCGCGGCGTATCGCGGCTGCTCGCATGGCGAGGCCTTCCTGCGGCTTTTCGCCGATCGCATGGCCGGGGGCGGCCTGTTCGTCATTGACGAACCCGAAAGCGCCCTGTCACCGCGCCATCAGGCCATGTTGCTGCGGTTCCTTGCCGAAATCCAGGCCGAGGCGGATGCGCAGGTCATCCTGGCCACCCATTCCCCAATTCTGATGGCGGTGCCGGGGGCACGGCTGTGGCGGATCACGCATCGCGGAATGTCGCCAACCGATCTGCGTGCGACCGATCATTTTCGGCTCTTGTCGGCGTTCACCGCCGATCCCGATGGCTTTGTAGCCGCTGTGTGCGCCGGCGACATCGACACCCTCCTGTGACGCGGCTGACCGTTGCCACGCCGCTAGGGCCCGATCACCCTGACCGAGGCGGCCGGCGGCATCGCCCGGCTCGACTGGGGCGGCAGCGGCTTCGATGAAACGTCGCTGCTGGCCGCGGCGCGCACCCAGATCGAGGCGTATTTCGCCGGCCGTTTGCGGCGCTTCACCATCCCGCTGGCGCCGCGCGCGACGCCGTTTCAGCATGCCTTCTGCGAGGCGCTTTTCGCGATCCCCTATGGCGAGACGCGCAGCTATGGCCGGATCGCGCGGGGTCTCGGTGTCAGCCCGCAGGCGGTCGGCCGGGCCTGTGCGGCCAATCCGGTGCCGATCCTGATCCCCTGCCACCGGGTGGTGGCCGCAAACGGCCCCGGCGGCTATTCCGGCGCCGGCGGGATCGCGACCAAGCTGGCGCTGCTGTTGCTCGAGGGGGCGCCCCAGCGGCTGTTGTAGGCGCTCGCCACGCCTTGGACGCGATCCCGGGGTGGCGCGCCGTCGCGTGGGCGGCGGTGGCGGGGCGCGCGCCGAAGAACGATGACGATCCATGACCGTCGGCGTTATCGGCGCGCCGGCGCCCTGCAATCTTGACCGGCGGCCGCGATCAGCGCCTGGCCCAGCGCCAGCCCGCCATCATTGGCCGGCACCTCGCGATGGACCAGCACCGGCAGGCCGTCGAGCGCGGCAAGGCAGTCCCGCATCAGCCGCGCATTCTGGAAACACCCCCCCGACAGCGCCACCGCTTCGGCCTGCCCGGCCTCGACCAGGGCGCGGGCCGGGCCACAGAAAGCCTGCGCCAACCCGGCATGGAAGCGCGCCGCGATGCGGCCGGGCTCGGCGTCCGCGGCGATGTCCGCGGCGAGCGCGCGCATCATCGGCGCGGGGTCGATGGCGGGCCCGTTTCCGGCAAACGGATAGGGCGCCTCGGCCGCGTCCGTGGCCAGCGCCTCCAGCCGCATCGCCGCCTCGCCTTCGAAGCTCTGCGCGGCCCGGCATATCCCCAGCGCGGCCGCCACCGCGTCAAACAGCCGCCCGGCCGAGGAACCCATGGGCGCGTTCACCCCGGCCTGCGCCGCGGCACGAACCGGGTCGCGCGGAAAATCGCCAAGCCACCGGTCGGCGATATCGGCCAGCCCCGCCTGGTCGAGCCGCATCAGCAGGTTCCGCCATGGCTGCCGCGCCGCCCGGTCGCCACCGGGCAGGGGCGCCGGCGCCAGATGCGCGACCCGCTGGATGCCGTCGTAATCGCCCAGCAGCACCTCGCCGCCCCAGACCGTGCCGTCCGCCCCATATCCCGTGCCGTCCAGGATGATCCCGGCGACGCGCCCGGCATCCCGCGGCCAGAGGTTCTCGGCCAGGCAGGCGGCCAGATGGGCGTGGTGGTGCTGCACCGCCACCACCGGCAGGCCCATCCCTTGCGCATGCTGGGTGGTGCGGTAGCCGGGATGGGCATCGCAGGCGATGCAAGCCGGGCGATGGTCGAACAGCGCGGTGTAATCCGCGATCGCCTTGAGGAACGCCTCCCATCCCAGCGCCGCATCGAGCTCGCCCAGATGATGCGACAGAAGCGCCTGGCCGGACCCGGTCAGACAGATCGCCGCCTTGATCTGGCCACCCAGCGCCAGCACCGGCGGCGCATCCGCGAATCCCGGCGGCAGCGGCAGGGTTCCCGGGACCCGCCCGCGGGCGCGCCGCAGCACCATGCGCGGCGCGGCGCGTTCGACGCTGTCGTCGAGGCGGCGCGCGATGTCGCGGTCATGCATCACGAAGCCATCGACGAAGGCGCCGAGCTTTGCGCGCGCCTCGGCGTTGCCGATGACCTGCGGCTCGCCGGACAGATTGCCCGAGGTCATCACCAGCGGGCCGCCGAGTGCGTCGAGCAACAGGTGATGGAGCGGGGTGGCGGGCAGCATCACCCCCAGCCGCGCCATCCCCGGCGCCACGCTTTCGGGCAGGGCACCGGTGCCGCGGACCAGCACGATGGGCGCGGCCGGATCGCGCATCAGCTGCAATTCCCCATCGGTCGGCGCGCAGAACCGCGCCAGCATGTCCGCCCGCGCCATCAGGGCAAAGGGCTTGGCCGGGCGCCGCTTGCGCTGGCGCAAGAGCGCGACCGCCGCCGCATCCGTCGCGTCGCAGGCCAGGTGAAACCCGCCCAGCCCCTTGACGCCGATGATCTGTCCGGCGGCCAGACGGCGCGCCGCTTCGCCGATCGGGTCGCCCGTCACAACCGCGCCGGCGACCTCCAGCCACAGGCGCGGGCCGCAATCGGGGCAGGCAATGGGCTGGGCATGGAACCGCCGGTCGGCCGGGTCGTCATACTCCGCCCGGCAGGCAGGGCACATCGCGAAGCCCGCCATGGTGGTCTGCGCCCGGTCATAGGGCAGCCGATCGAGGATCGTGAAACGCGGCCCGCATTGGGTGCAGTTGGTGAAGGCATAGCCGCGCCGCCGGCCCGGCCCGCGGATTTCCGCCAGGCAGTCGGGGCAGGTTGCCGCATCAGGCGTCACGCGGGTCGCGGCGCCGCTGCCCCGGCTGGGCAAGATGGTAAAGCCCCGGGGCGGGGCCGCGAAGGCGTGCGGCGCATGCTCGACCGCATCGACCCGCGCAAGCGCCGGCGCCCGGTCGACCAGCGCGGCCTCAAACGCATCGAGGTCGCCGCCAAGGGCGCGGATCAGCACGCCCTGCCCGTCATTCAGCACCTCGCCCGCGACGCCCATCTCTTGCGCCAGGCGCCAGACAAAGGGGCGAAATCCCACCCCCTGGACCTGACCGCGCACCCGGATGCGCCGCCCGGTCATCGGTCGCCCCGACCGGGCCCGCGGGGCGCTGCGCCGATTTGCGGCCGCATCGCCTAATGCACCGTGCAGACCATGCAGGGGTCGAAGGACCGCACGATGTGCTGGACGGCAATCGGCGTGGTTTCCCCGGCGCCGACCGGTGCACCTTCGAGCGCGGCCTCCAGCGGACCCGGCTGGCCGGCCGCGTCGCGCGGGCTGAAATTCCAGGTCGTCGGCGCGACGATCTGATAGGCGGCGATGCGGCCGCCCTCGACCCGCAGCCAATGGCCGAGCGCGCCGCGCGCTGCCTCGACCAGCCCGACCCCGGCGCCGTCGCGCGGCATGGGTGCGTGGCTGATGAACGGCGCGGTCGTGTCGATGTCGCGCGCCAGCGCCTCCATGATCCCCGGCAGTCGGGCAAGCTCCAGAAGCCGCCCGGCGACCCGCGCCAGCACCCCGCCGCCGGCAAGCGCGCGGGCCAGCGGATGGCCGTCGATCACCTGGCGGGCAAGCGCGCCCGTCTCGATCGTCTGGCCATCGAGCCGCGGCGCCTTGCACCAGCTATAGGCGGCGTCGCGCATCGCCTCGTCGGGCAGGGTCTGGCCCTGTGCGGGATGGGCGGCCGGGCCCAGCATCCAGGCATGGGCGGTGTCCTCGACCAGCCCCGACAGGTCGAGCGGGTGCAACGCGCCGTCGCGCCAGATACCCGGGGCAAAGCCATGGCCGGTTGCCGTCGGATAGGCGCCATGGGACAGATACCGGCCCGACCCGCGGCCCAGCGCATCGAGGTCGAGATCGGCCGCGATCTTCAGGAACAGTCCGGCATCGCCCGACCGCCAGCCGATCAGCGCGTCGTGCGAAGGCAGCGCGGCAAAGGCCTCAAGCTCGGCGCCGAACAGCGTTTCCTCCAGATAGCGACGAAAGGCAGCCAGGCTCGCCGTGATCCGCACCTTGTCGCGCGGGCCGGGCGCCCGGGTCACCCCGCCGGGCTGGATTGCCAGCGTGTGCGGCCATTTGCCGGCCATCAGCCCAAGGATGTGCATCAGCGCCGCGCGCGCTTCGACCGCCTGTTTCGCCGCCACCCCGGCCAGCGCGGCAAAGCGATCCGCCACGCGGCCGTGCCAGGGGCGATCCGCATAGCACGGCCGCGCGAAATCGGGCATGAAGAACAGGTTGAAATGGGTCAGGTGATCGGCGGCATTCTCCACCGCATGGATCAGCGCGGCCATCGCCGCACCCTGGGGGGCCGGGGCGTGCCCGCCGGCAGCGGCCAGCGCGCGGGCCGCCGCCGCCGATTGGCTGATCGAACAGATACCGCAGATGCGCGGGGTCAGCGTCAGCGCGTCCGAGGGCGGGCGGCCCATGAGCATCCGCTCGAACCCGCGGAACAGGGGGGCGTTCACCCGCGCCGAGCGCACGGCACCGTCGGCCACGTCCAGATGCACCTCCAGATCGCCCTCCACCCGGTTGAAGGGGCCGACGATCAGGCGCGTGGCGCTCATCTGCGGGGTTTCTTGGGCGCCGGCAGCACCGCCACCCGGTCGGCCACCGCATTGCGCGACAGCCGCTCGGGCGTGGCGGCCTTCGACAGCGAGGCGAGCGCCATGAACCAGGCCTTGGGCATGTCCGATGGCAGGCCGACCGGAATGCCCGCGACCTTGGGCGTTTCCGCGAAGGCGTGGCGCGGTTCCTCGAATTCGGGCGCTGTGCAGGCGATGCAGGGAAACCCCGCCCGCGTGCAACTGCCCGACCCGTTCCAGGGCCGGATGTTGCAATCGCCCACCGCCTGGGTGCCGACGCAGCCCAGATGCTCCATCAGGCAGCCCAACTCGCCGGGCTGCCGGGCGCTGGCCTTGTATTCGTAGAACTCGTTCTTCGGGCAGCCATGATGGACCAGATGTTCGGCGAAGAAGCGCGGCCGGGCAAAGCCGTCAAGCTCGCCGGGCCCAAGCGCGCCGGCGGCCAGCAGCAACAACGTCTCGGTGACCCAGTCGGGATGGGTCGGGCAGCCCGCGACATTGATCGCCGGCAGCCCCGCCTGGCTGCGAAACTCCGCGGGCAGCACGCCGCCGGCATGGCTGCCCTCATATTGCAGCCCGGCCGCGTCCGACGGGTTGCCGCCCGCGCTGGTCACGCCGCCAAAGGCGGCACAGCTGCCCACGGCCACGACATGCCGGGCCAGGGGCGCGAGGTCCCGCACCCAGTCCAGCATCGACCGGCCGGTGCCCGACAGCATCTGATAACGCCCGGTGCCGCGCGGCCCCCGGGCGATCGCGCCCTCGACGCACAGCACATCGAGCGCCAGCGCGCCGGCCGCGATCCGGTCGAGCAGCGCGCGCGCCTCGTCCCCGGTTTCGGCCGACAGCGCGGGATGCCACAGAAAGCGGATGCCGGCATCGCCCAAGGCGTCGAAGATATTGGGCGCCTCGGCACACAGCAGCGACATGGTGCAGCCGCCGCAGCCCGCCGCCTGCAGCCACAGAACGTTCATGCGCCGGCCCCGGCCAGCGGCAGGTCGAGCTGAAAGCAGCCGCCCGGTCCATCGGTGCAAAGCCGCAATTCGCCGCCATGCTCCTCGGTGATCTTGTGGCTGATCGCCAGGCCCAGCCCGGTGCCCTGGCCCACCGCCTTGGTGGTGAAGAACGGATCGAAGATCGCCTGGCGCAGATCCTCGGGCACACCGGGCCCGTTATCGGCAACCGTCAGAACCGCGCGCCCGCCGGCGATTGCCGCGGTGACCTCGATCCGGCCACCGGGCCGGCCGGCCACGGAATCGAGCGCGTTCTGGATCAGGTTCATCACCACCTGCTGGATGTGGCCGGGCCGGCCGCAAACCCGGATAAGCGGCGCACCGGCCAGAACCACCCTGGTGTCGCATCTGGTCCCGCGCATGACCCAGCTTGCCGCGATGCGCGCCGTTTCGGCAAGGTCGAACACGACCTTTTCGCCGCTGCCTTCGGCCGACAGGCGGCGCAAATCCTCGACGATATCGCGCACCCGTTCGGCGCCGTCGCGCGCCCCCGCCACCGCCTCGCGCAGATTGCCGACCTCGCGGTCAAGCCGCAATTCCTCGCGCAGGCGGATCAACTCATCGCGCGAGGCACCGGCCTGGACCCGTTCGAAATAGGTCTCGAATTTCGAGGCATAGCGATCGAGCGCATGGGTGTTGGCATAGACGAAACTGATCGGGTTGTTGAGCTCATGCGCGACGCCGGCCAGCAGCCGGCCCAGCGAGGCGAGCTTTTCGTTGCGCACCAGCAGCGCCTGGGCCGCCTTCAGCGCGTTGTGGCTGTCTTCCAGCTCGGCATAGGCGCGGCGCAATTCGCCCAGCGGCCGGCCGGTCAGCACATGGCCGATCACCCGGCCCCGATCGTCAAAGCGCGGGCTGATCGACAGTTCCATCGGGCCCGCATCGCCGGGCACGGCCAGGCTGGCCTCGATGGTCTCGGGTGTCCTGCCCTGGGCCGACCGCACCATCGCCGCCGCAAGCCGGTCGCGATCGGCTGGGTCGAACAGCGCGGCAACCGGTTGCCCGGCAAAGCCGCCGCGCGCCGCCTGGCCGGGGAACGAGGCCGAGACCTCTTCGACCGCGCCGCGGCGCGACACGACGATCAGAACGTCCGAGACCGAGGCCAGGATCGAGGCGAGGAACGACCGCATCGTCTCGAGCTCGGCGTTCTTCTGCTCGAGCCGTTCCTGATGGTCGACCAGCTCGGCATAGGTGCGGTCGACGGCCGACAGCACATCCGCCCAGACCGCGTCGGAAAACCGGTCCGCGGCGGATGCCGTATCGCGTGTCCGGCCCTTGGCCATCGGCGCACCTCCGCCGGCAGGATACAGGCCGGCGGACCGCCTGCAAAGCGAATTGGCACCGGTCGGGCCGGCCGATCGGCCAGCCGGACCGGCGCCGCGTCGTCAGACCGCGTCCGGGTTCACGGCCGCGGTGACGACCTTCTTCGCTTCGCGCTCGACCCAGCCGATGGCCATAAGCCAGATGCCGTTGCTGATCAGCTCGACCGCCAGCAGGATGCCCAGCAGAATCTCGGCCGATTGCGGGAAGTTGGTCAAGACCATGGCCCCCAGGATCAGCGAGGCGACAGCGGACAGCAGGATCGTCCAGCGCAGATTGCCCGACACCGAAAAGCCGAGGAACAGCTTGACGATCCCCGAGGCGACAAAAAGCACCCCGATCACAAAGGTCAGCGTCAGCATCCCCTCGAGCGGCTTGCCGATGATGTTGAGGCCGACGGCCAGAACCACGACCCCCAGCAGCACCGACAGGATGCGCGCACCCCAGCCGCTGGCCTGGAATGCGGCGGCTATTTGAACGACGCCGAAGAAGACGAACATCCAGCCCGCGATCAAGGTCGCCACAACAGATGCCGCAACCGCGTTGAACAGGGCATAGATCCCTGCGACGATTGAGAGGATGCCGAGAATGACCAGAAACAGCCAGCTCATCGCGATTCTCCTTTTTTCATGTGTGCTGTCGCTTTGGCAGTTGTTCAGACGCCGGGCAAGCCTGCCCTGCCGCGCCATGGCGCCGCGCCAGCGTGCGGCGTCATACCAACCGCAATGAACCACGCGCATCGCGCTTCGGTATCAGACCCCAAGGCACCACCGCATCACCGCCTTTTGCGCGTGCAACCGGTTCTCGGCTGCATCGAACACCGCCGATTGCGGGCCGTCCATCGCCGCGTCGGTGATCTCCTCGCCGCGATGGGCGGGCAGACAGTGCAGCACCGCCGCGTCGGGGGCGGCCGCCAGCAGCGCCGCGTTCACCTGATAGGGGGCCAGCAGATTGTGCCGCCGGTCGCGCGCATTGCGGTCGTCATGCATCGACAGCCAGCTGTCGGTGATCAGCACATCGGCACCGGCAACCGCCCGCGCCGGGTCGTGTTCGATCGCGATCTCGGCCCCGGCAGCGCGGGCCGCCGCCACCACTTCCGGGTCGGGTTCCAGCGCCTCGGGCCCGGCAAAGGTGAAGGCAAAGCCGAACGCCGCCGCCGCCTCGATCCACGAGGCGCAGACATTGTTGCCGTCGCCCAGCCATACCGCCCGGCGGCCGGCAAGCGGGCCCAACCGTTCCTCGACCGTTTGCAGGTCGGCCATGATCTGGCAGGGATGCGAGGCATCCGTCAGCCCGTTGATCACCGGCACCGAGGCATGCGCGGCCAGTTCGCGCAATGTGGCCGGCGCAAAGGTGCGGATCATGATCAGATCGACATAGCGCGACAGCACGCGGGCGGTGTCGGCCACGCTCTCGCCCTGGCCAAGCTGCATCTCCGACCCGGTCAGCACCAGCGTCTGACCGCCCATCTGGCGAACGCCGACATCGAAGGAGACGCGGGTGCGCGTCGACGGCTTCTCGAAGATCAGCGCCACGATCCGCCCGGCCAGCGGTTGGGCATCGTCGGGCGCGCCGCGTGGGCGGCCGGCCCGGGCGGCCTTCATTGCCGCCGCCTGATCGAGCATGGCCCGCAGATCGGCGGGCGGCGTGGCAGCGATATCAAGGAAATGCGGCATGGTTCGGTCCTGTGCGGGCATCGGCGTCGGGGTGATCGGACGTTCCTTTCGCAACCCGGCGACGGCGTCAAGCAACGCCCAAGGCAGCGCAGGGCGCAGGGGTTCGCCCCGTCCTGCACGGCGAAACGCCTAGTCCGGATCGGGCGCGCGCGTTCCATCCGGGGCGTTGCCCGGTGCCCACAGCCGCCGCCCCGCCACCGCGTCGGCCCCGGAAACGACCAGCCCGTCGGCGCCGCGTCGGACCGCGATCGCGCCAAGCCGCGCGCGCAGGGCGGCATCGATCACCAGGCAGGCATCGCCCGCCGCCCGGCCCTCGACGATGACCACATCCGCATGGCGGCAGGCATCGGCCAGCGCCGCCGGACCGGCATCGCGTTCGACCCGGATCACATGCAGCGACGGGGCGGCGCGGCGTGCCGCGGCCGTTTCCTGGGCGGCGGCGTCGCCGTCATTCTCTAGCCAGGCCTCGGCGATAAAGCCATTGCCCCGCGCCCGATCGAGCCCGCGGCCGGCCTCGGTCATCGCGCCCAGGAGCTTGCCATCGGCCGAGACCAGCAAATCCGGCCGCGCCGCGCCCTGCCAAAGCACCAGCGCCACCAGCCCAAGGCCAAGCCCGGCCAGCCGCGCCCGGCCCCGCCAGAGCAGCGCGAACAGCAGGCCAAAGGCCAGCAGCGGCAGCACCTCGCCGGGCGGCTTGACGATGGGGCGGGTGGCGGCGGGCCAGCCGGCCACCGTTTCGGCCACGCCAAGGATCCAGCCGATGCCAAGCCCCGCAACGGCCAGCGCCGGGCCGGCCAATCCCAGCGGCCACAGCATCAGCGCCAGCAGCAGCGCCGGCATCACCACCAGCCCCATCACGGGCACGCTGGCAAGATTGGCCAGCAAGCCGTATTGCGCGATCTGGTTGAAATGGGCCGCCGCGATCGGCGCCGTGGCCGCCCCCGCCACGGCCGAGGATATCGCAACCGCCGCGACGCCCCGTGCCCAGGCGGGCAGGCGGTATGCGCGGCCCGCCTCTGCCCGTCGCATGCCCCAATCGCGCAACCCGGCAAAGGCCGCCACGAGCGCCGTGGTCGCGGCAAAGGACATCTGGAAGCCCGGGCCGGTCAGCGTCTCGGGCCGGATCGCCAGCACCAGGATGGCGGCCAGCGCGACCGCGCGCAGGGTGATCGCCCTGAGGTCGAGCAGCACAGCGCCCAGGATCACCGCCGCCATGATGAAGGCGCGCTCGGTCGCCACCGCTGCGCCCGACAGCAGCAGATAGGCCAGCCCGGCGGCCAGCGCGGCCGCTGCGGCGATCTTCTTGGCCGGCAGGCGCAGGGCAAGCGGCGGGATCAGCGCCAGGAAAAGCCGTATTGCGCCGAACACCGTGCCCGTCAGCAGCCCCATATGCAGCCCCGAAATCGCCAGCAGATGCGCCAGGTTCGAGGCCCGGAGCGCGTCGAGCGCCGGCCGGTCGAGGCCCGACCGGTCACCGACGACGATCGCGGCGGCAAACGCGCCCTCGCGCCCGGGCAGCGCGCGCCGCAACCAGTCGGCGATCTCCATGCGCAGCGCGAACAGCCGC
This sequence comes from Paracoccaceae bacterium, assembly GCA_003500165.1. Classification (GTDB taxonomy): domain Bacteria; phylum Pseudomonadota; class Alphaproteobacteria; order Rhodobacterales; family Rhodobacteraceae; genus UBA10424. The sequence continues at coordinate 11,677 of DNSZ01000227.1, forward strand.
AGGGCCGGCCCGCCGCCGCCGGCCGGTTCGATCCGCACCAGCGGGCTGCGCGCATAGCCGACCGCGCCCAGCCCCTGAAACCAGGCATGGCGGCGAAAATCATAGCCCCCCGGCTCCACCGGGCCGGCCGGCGGGGAGAGCCAGGCGGTCACCGCGACCCGTTCGCCGGGTCGGGGTGTCACCGGGCCGGGATCGCCATGCAGCGCGATCCGCACCCGCCCGGGAACCCGCGCGGGATCGGTATCGTCCAGCACCACGCGGTCGAGGGTGATGCGTGGCGCGTTCGACCAGGACCGGTCGAGCGCAACGACGCGCCCCTCGACCGGACCGTAATAGCGAAAGCCCAGCACCGGGCCGGCGACCGCATGCGCCCGATATCCGGCCAGCACGAACCCCGCGCAGATCGCGACAACGCCAATGGCCAGCGGGTGCCAGGCCGGATCGGTGACCCGGGTCGCCAGCAACGCCGCCAGGGCAAGCCCGACCATCGCGGCATAATGGAGCGGCGCGGGTTCCCAGCGCAGGCCGAACCACAGGCCGATCCCGACGGCAAGCGCGACCGGCAGCCACAGGAACCAATGGCCACGCTGCGCGAGCAGAACGGCCTCGATCCCTGCGCGCGTCACGGCCTTGTTTCCCAGCCTGCTGGACCCTAGAACGCGGGCGACCCTGACCGCCCAGGGTTGACGAAAGGTTAACGCGATGTCCGACGCCCCCGTGGTGACCCGTTTCGCGCCGTCGCCGACCGGGTTCCTGCATATCGGCGGCGCCCGCACGGCCCTGTTCAACTGGCTGTTCGCGCGCGGCCGGGGCGGCCGGTTTCTGCTGCGGATCGAGGATACCGACCGCGAACGCTCCACCCCCGAGGCGACGCAGGCGATCTTTGACGGGCTCGCCTGGCTGGGGCTCGACTGGGATGGGGAGGCGACCAGCCAGTTCGCCCGCCGCGACCGCCATGCAGAGGTGGCCCAAGCGCTGCTCGACCGCGGCGCCGCCTATCGCTGCCATGCCACCCAGGAAGAGATCGCCGGCTTTCGCGCGGCCGCCCGCGCCGAAGGCCGATCCACCAATTTCCAAAGCCCGTGGCGCGATGCCGACCCCACGGCGCGCCCCGATGTCCCCCTTGTCATCCGTCTGAAATCGCCGCGCAGCGGCCAGACCGTGATCGACGATGCGGTGCAGGGCCGGGTCACCTGGCGCAACGACACGCTTGACGACATGGTGCTGCTGCGCTCGGACGGCACGCCGACCTACATGCTGGCGGTGGTGGTGGACGACCGCGACATGGGGGTGACCCATGCGATCCGCGGCGACGATCATCTGGCCAACGCCGCACGCCAGGCGCTGATCTACGATGCCATGGGCTGGGACCGCCCGGTATTCGCCCATATCCCGCTGATCCACGGCCCCGACGGCAAGAAACTGTCGAAACGCCATGGCGCGCTGGGGGTCGGCGAATACCGCCGCCTGGGCTATCTGCCCGCGGCCATGCGCAACTACCTGGCCCGGCTCGGCTGGGGCCATGGCGATGACGAGGTGTTCACCACCGAGCAGGCGATCGCCTGGTTCGATCTGGACGGCATCACCCGGGCGCCGGCCCGGTTCGACGCGAAAAAGCTCGACCACATCTCGGCCCGCCACATTGCCATGGCCGATGACGCCACGCTGATGGCGGGGATCGCCGACTGGCTGGCCGCGACCGGGGCGCCGCCGCTGCCCCCCGGTGTCGCCCAACGGCTGCGCGACGCGCTGCCGATCCTGAAGTACCGGGCGCGGCGCATCCCCGACCTGCTGGAGAAGGCGCATTTCCTGCTGGCCGCGCGGCCGGTCCAGCCCGACGACAAGGCCGCTCGCGCGCTCGATCCCGAAGCCCGTGCTGCGCTGCAGGATTTGACGCCGCAGTTGCAAAATGCTAACTGGTCCCGCAGCGCGCTGGAAGCGGCCGTTTCGGAATTTGCCGCGTCACGGGGGATGAAGCTGGGCCAGGTTGCGCAGCCGGTTCGGGCCGCGCTTGCAGGCCGAATTGCGACACCGAGCATCTTTGACATGATGCTCCATCTGGGGCCGGAAGAAAGCCTCGCCAGGCTCGCCGACGCGACCGGCTAGGGCACCGGCCCCGGGCGACGGAAAAGCCTGGGCGCCATCGGCGCCGTTTCGGGCCCCCAGGGGCCCATCGAACAGCGAGGTGCATGATGGCCGAACGAACTGGGACGGCGACGATTCGGGTTGACGGGGCCGAGCATGCGTTCCCGGTCTATTCCCCCTCCTGTGGCCCGGACGCCATCGATATCGGCAAGCTTTACGGCACCACCGGGCTGTTCACCTATGACCCCGGCTTCACCTCGACCGCGTCCTGCGAATCGACCATCACCTTCATCGATGGCGACAAGGGGGAGTTGCTCTATCGCGGCTACCCGAT
>DNSZ01000307.1 GCA_003500165.1 Paracoccaceae bacterium
TCGCCTTGTCACCGATGAGGGGCATTTCCTGCTCGATCTGCATCTCGGTCGGATCGGCGCGCCCGCGGCCCTTGACGCCGCGCTGCGCGGTGTGCCCGGCGTGGTCGAGACCGGGCTGTTCCTGGGCTTGTGCTCGGGTCTTGCCGTGGGCTACCCCGACGGTCGCGCGGAATGGCGCGGTCCCGACGGCACCGTGTCCGCCCTGCCAGCCCTGCCACCCGTCGCCGATCTGCCGGCCTGAGCCACGGAGCCCGCATGCCCTTCGACTTCGACCTGTTTGTCATCGGCGGCGGCTCGGGCGGGGTGCGCGCCGCCCGGCTGGCGGCCGAAGCCGGCGCGCGCGTCGCCCTGGCCGAAGAGGACCGGATGGGCGGCACCTGCGTCATCCGCGGATGCGTGCCTAAAAAGATGATGGTTCTCGCCGCGGGCTTTACCGAGGCCAAGCAGGATGCCGACGGCTTTGGCTGGCACATGCCCGAGCTTGTCTTCGACTGGGATCAGTTCAGGAGCCGGCTTCACGACGAGCTTGACCGGCTGGAGGGCATCTACCGCGCCAATCTGGCCAAAGCGGGGGTCACCGTGCATGACACCCGCGCCACCCTGGCCGGCCCGCATGAGGTGGCGCTGGCAAGCGGCGAAACGGTCAGCGCGGCGCATATCCTGATCGCCGTGGGCGGGCGGCCGTTCAAGCCCGATCTGCCGGGGATCGAGCATGCGCTGACCTCGGACGACATGTTTCACCTTGCCGCCCTGCCGAAACGTGCGCTGGTGATCGGCGGCGGCTATATCGCCTGCGAATTCGCCTCGATCCTCAACGGTCTGGGTGTCGAGGTGCTGCAATACTATCGCGGCGCGCAGATCCTGCGCGGCTTCGACGACGAGATCCGCGGCCATCTGGCCGAAGCGATGCGCGACCGCGGGGTCGGCCTGCATGTGGGCACCGAGTTGGAGCGGATCGAACGCGCCGGCGATGGCTATCGCGTGATCTGCACCGATGGCAGCCGCAACGCGGTCGATCTGGTGCTTTATGCCACCGGTCGGCGGCCCAACACCGCAGGCCTGGGGCTGGAACGCGCGGGCATTGCCACCGGGCGCAACGGCGAAATCCCGGTCGACCGCTATTCGCAGACGGTCGTGCCGTCGGTCTTTGCCGTGGGCGATGTGACCGACCGCGTCAATCTGACACCCGTGGCGATCCGCGAAGGTGCGGCCTTTGTCGCGTCGGTGTTTCACGGCGAGCCGACAACGGTCGATCACAGTCTCGTGGCAAAGGCCGTCTTCGCCCGACCCGAGATCGGCACGATCGGCCTGACCGAGGAGGAGGCCCGCGCCGCCGAGCCGGTCGAAATCTACACCGCCGCGTTCCGCCCGATGCAGAACATCCTGGCCGGCAGGGCGGAGCGGGTGCTGATGAAACTCGTTGTGGCGCGCCAAACCCGGCGGGTCCTGGGGGTCCACATCATCGGGCCCGGTGCGGCGGAAATGATCCAGATGGCGGCGGTCGCGGTGACGATGGGCGCGACCAAAGAGGATTTCGACCGCACCGTGGCGGTGCACCCGACCATGGCCGAGGAACTCGTCACCATGAAGCGGCCGGCTCGGACGGGTTGATTTTCCGGGCAAAGTGATCAGGTAAGGCGGACGTTACCGGGGATATCCCCGGGCATAAGCAAGGGAGCAGGCATGTCCAACAATTCCGGCGGCCCCTGGGGGGGCGGCGGCAACTGGGGTGGCGGCGGTCGCGGCGACGACGAGCGCGGCGACGATCGTCGCCCGGCGGATCGTCGCCCGGGCGACCCGCAAATTCCCGAAATCGACGAGATCGTGCGCAAGGGTCAGGAACAGCTGCGCGTCCTGATGGGCGGACGTGGCGGCGGCGGCGATGGCGAGGGCGGCGGCCCGCGCATCGGCAAGGGCGGCTGGGTGCTGGTCGGGCTGGCGGCCTTGGCCGGGTGGCTGTGGATGTCGGTCTACACCGTCCGCCCCGAGCAACAATCGGTCGAGTTGTTCCTGGGGGAATTCTACAAGGTCGGCGAGCCCGGCCTGAACATCGCGCCATGGCCGCTGGTGACCTATCAGATCGTCGAGACCCGCCGCGAACGGGTGCAACAGATCGGCGGCGGCACCGGCCGTGGCGCCGAAGACGAGGGGCTGATGCTGACCGGCGACGAGAACATCGTCGATATCGATTTCCAGGTGGTCTGGAACGTCAACAACCCCGAGCGGTTCCTGTTCACGCTGCGCGACCCGGCCGAAACGATCGAGGCGGTGTCCGAATCGGCGATGCGCGAGATCATCGCGCAATCGCGGCTGGCGCCGGTCCTGAACCGCGACCGCGGCATCATCGCCAGCCAGTTGCAGGAGGTCGTGCAGGCCACGCTCGATGGCTATGGCGCGGGCATCAACGTCGTCCGTGTGAACTTTGACAAGGCCGACCCGCCACGGGAAGTGATCGACGCCTTCCGCGACGTGCAGGCCGCCGAACAGGAGCGCGACGAGCTGGAGAAACGCGCCGACCGCGACGCCAACCGTCTGCTGGCCGATGCCCGCGGGGAATCGGCGCAGCTGCTTGAGGATGCAGAAGGCTATCGTGCGCGCGTCGTCAATGAGGCGACTGGTGAGGCGAGCCGGTTCGAAGCCGTTCTGGACGAATACGAGAGGGCGCCCGAAGTGACGCGCCGGCGGCTCTATATCGAGACGATGGAGAATGTGATGGGCGCGACCAACAAGCTGCTGCTCGATGAATCGATCATCGGTTCCGAAGGGGGCAGTGGCGTTGTGCCCTATCTGCCGCTCAACGAGTTGCGCGGACCGGCGACGCTGTCGAGGGAGGCGAACTGATGGGGCGCACCGCAGGGATTGTCATAGCGCTGATCGCGCTTGCCGTCATCGGCCTATCGTCGATCTATATCGTCGACGAGCGTCAGAAGGCCCTGGTGCTGCAATTCGGCCAGGTCAAGGCGGTGCGCGAGGAGCCCGGGCTGGGCTTCAAGCTGCCGCTGATCCAGAATGTCGTCTACTACGACGACCGCATCCTTTCGCTTGACACGCAATCGCTGGAGGTGACGCCGCTCGATGATCGGCGGCTGGTTGTCGATGCCTTCGCCCGTTACCGGATTGCCGATGTGGTGCAGTTCCGGCTGGCCGTGGGCGCCGGCGGCGACGACGCCATCCTGGCCGCGCAGTCGCGCCTGGAACCGGTGTTGAACGCCGCCACGCGAGAGGTGCTGGGTTCGGTTCGTTCGGACGAGGTCCTGTCGGTCGAACGTGCGGCGCTGATGTCGCGGATTCGCGAGGTGGCATCGAACCAGACCGAAAACCTGGGCATCGACATCGTCGATGTGCGGCTCAAGCGCACCGATCTGCCGCCCGAAAACCTGGCGGCCACGTTCAACCGGATGCGCGCCGAGCGTGAGCGCGAGGCCGAGGACGAGCGCGCGCGCGGCCGCGAGGCGGCGACGCGGATCGTCGCGCAGGCCGAACGGACCTCGGTCGAGATCGTGTCCGAGGCACAGCGCGATGCCGAGATCATCCGCGGTGAGGCCGATGCGGCGCGGAACCGCATCTTTGCCGAGGCGTTTGGCCGGGATCAGGAGTTCTTCGAGTTCTACCGATCGCTGACCGCCTATGAGCGCGCGCTTGGCGGTTCCAACACCTCGCTGGTGATCACGCCCGACAGCGAGTTCTTCGAGTATCTGAAGTCCGACACGGGCCGGACACCGGCGGCCGAGTGATGGCCGATCTGCTCCGCGCTTTGGGGCTGGCCATCATCATCGAGGGGCTGGTGCTTGCACTGGCCCCTTTGCGTTACGAAGAGTTGCTGGCCTTCCTTCGGTCGCTGTCGCGCGAGGCGCGGATGCTGCTGGGTCTGACGGCGATCGCCCTGGGCGGCGTTCTGTTCGCGTTTGGCGGGCTTGTGCGCTGAGCGGTCTGGGCGTTGCTGCGCGCGGCAACGGACCTGGCCACGATCGGTGTTTGCCCATGCTGTGGGTGAACACCGGTCTTGACACCGCCAAGATTGATCGGCATCAGCCCGACAGACGCCATGGAGGTTAGAATGCCAGCCAGAAACGCGCCGCTCGCCGCTGCCGCGCTGCTATGCGTGATACAGTCTTCTGGGGCGGCCAGCGCGCAAGGCGGCCCGCCCGATCGCAGCTGGGGCGGGCAGGTCCAGATCGGCGCCGCCTGGATGTCGAGCGCGGGCCTGGCAAGCGGCGGCGATGTATCGTCGAACCGCTGGTTCGTGCAGCCCGGCGTCAGCTATCTTGGCGCAGATTGGGGGTCGGTGGGCCTTGCCGTCGGATATGGCGAGGCATCTTACGACTTTTCCGGCGGCGCGGGCCTCGGTGGTGGCGAACCGTGGAACCGCATCCGCGAATTGCAGGTCAGCGTGCCGATCCGGATCGAGGCCAGCGCGCGCACCGAAATCTTCGTCATTCCGTCCCTGCGCTATGACGCCGAGTCCGGGGCCGGCCTGTCGGATGGCCAGACCTGGGGCGTGCTGGCGGGGGTCTCGTGGGACATCAGCGACCGACTGCGGCTGGGACCCGGCATCGGCTGGTTTTCGAAGCTCGAGGAATCGGACAGCGTGATTCCCATCGTCCTGATCGACTGGGAAATCTCCGAACGGTGGTCGCTGACCACGGGCGAGCTTTTCGGCGCCACCCGTGGCCCGGGCCTGTCGCTCAACTGGCAGGCCAGCGAGGATTGGCAGATCGGCCTGACCGCGCGCTATGAGAGCATCCAGTTCCGGCTGGACGACAACGGCCCGGCCCCGGGCGGGGTGGGCGAGGACGAGTTCGTCCCGATCGTCCTGGGCGCGCGCTGGGAACCGAACCCGCTGTTCCGCGCCAGCGTGTTCGCCGGCGTCCAGACCGGCGGCAAGCTGCGGCTTTACGATGCTGCGGGCACCCGCGTCGCGGAGAGCGACTACGACACCGCGCCGCTCTTTGGCATGACCGCGCGCCTGCGCTTCTAGGCGCCGGGCTCCGCCGCCCTGGNNCCAGGGCGGCGGAGCCCGGCGCGCGCATCACGGCCGTTTGACGGCACGCGACCGGCGCGGGATGGCTGGACGCTTCCAATCGGCGCACCGCCTCGCCATATCTGGGGCAGGCGAATCAGCCGGTCGGCGCCTAGGTGCGCGCCGGTCCATCAGTGACAAGGAGACATCCGTGACTTCGCAAGCCGTGACAGTTTCCCGTGCGGCGCAGCCGCGCCTTTCCCATCCGGTGATGTGGCTGGCCGCGCTCGCGCTCTTGATGCTGCAGGCCACCGGCCTGCGGGCCACGCCCGTCCCGGGCGGGTTTTCCGACCTCGTCGAACGGGTCAGCCCGGCGGTGGTGAACATCACCACCTCGACCACCATCGCAGCCTCGGGCGGGCCCGGGCCGATGGTGCCCGAAGGATCGCCGCTGGAAGATTTCTTCCGCGACTTCATGGACCGGCGGGGCCGGCCGGATCGACCGCGCCGCGGTCAGGCGCTTGGATCGGGCTTCGTGATTTCGGCCGATGGCTTCATCGTCACCAACAACCACGTCATCGCCGAGGCCGACGAGGTTCTGGTCGAATTCGCCGATGGCGACGAACTGCCGGCCGAGATCATCGGCCGCGACCCGAACACCGATATCGCCCTGCTGAAGGTCGAAGCGGCAGAGCCGCTGCCCTTTGTCGCGTTCGGCGATTCGGACCGGATGCAGGTCGGTGACTGGGTGCTGGCGATCGGCAACCCGCTGGGTCAGGGACATTCGGCATCGGCCGGCATCGTGTCGGCCCGGAACCGTGCGCTGTCCGGGGCCTATGACGACTACATCCAGACCGACGCCGCGATCAACCGGGGCAATTCCGGCGGTCCGCTGTTCAACATGGAGGGCGAGGTGATCGGCGTGAACACCGCGATCCTGTCGCCCGATGGCGGCTCGATCGGGATCGGGTTCTCGATGGCCTCGAATGTCGTCGACAATGTGATCGACCAGCTCAAGGAGTTCGGCGAAACCCGCCGCGGCTGGCTGGGCGTTCGGATCCAGGACGTGACCGAAGACGTGGCCGAGGCGATCAATCTCGACACGGCACAGGGCGCGCTGGTGTCCGATGTGCCCGACGGTCCGGCCAAGGATGCCGGTATCGAAGCGGGCGACGTGATCGTCACCTTCGATGGCGAGCCGGTCGAGGACACCCGCGAACTGGTGCGGCTCGTGGCCGAGACCACGGTGGGCAAGAGCGTGCCGGTCGAACTGATCCGCGATGGCAAAAGCATGACAGTCGAGGTCACGCTGGGCCGGCGCGAGGAAGCCGAAGGCGGCATGCCGGGCGCCACGCCCGACAGTGGCGATGGGCCGATCGAAGGCGAGGTTCTGGGCATGACCCTGTCGGTCATGACCGACGATCTGCGCGCCGAGCTCGGCCTTGACGACGATGCGACCGGGCTTGTGGTGATGGATGTCGATCCGGCGAGCGGCGCCTATGAAAAGGGCCTGCGCGCGGGCGACCTGATCGTCGAGGCCGGCCAGGAAGAGCTGGCGACGATCGACGGGCTGGAGGATCGGATCGCGTCGGCCCGCGATGCCGGGCGCAAATCGCTGCTGCTGCTGGTGCGGCGCGATGGCGACCCGCGCTTCGTGGCGCTGTCGCTCGAGGGAGAGTGACGAAGCGGCGGCAGGCGGCGAACGGTCACGATCAATGACCGTTCGTGTCACCCGCCCGGCACAAGCAGCGGCATCGTCTCGTAAAGCTGCCGCCAGCCGCCCGGCGCCCAGCCAAGGGCCCGGGCGCGCGCGCTGTCCATCGCGCTGACCAGGCTCTTGTCGGCCCGTTCCGGCAGCGCGACGACCCGATCGGTGACCGCTGCCAGAAGCGCCAGCAGGTCGCGCCGGTCAAGAACCAGATCGGACAGGTTCAGCGCCGGGGTCGCGTCGGCCCGGCCGGACAGCGACAGTCGGACGGCATCGGCCAGATCGCGGCCATGCAGTTCGGTGGCAACGCGCGGCGCCGGGGCGACCCCGGCCAGCGCCTGGCGGAACATCTCGCGCCATTTGTGGGCCTTGCCCGGGGCGGCGGGGCCATAGATGCCGGTCGGTCGCAGGCTGATCGTGCGAAAACCCGGTCCCGACAGCGCGGCGAGCGCCTCCTCGATCTCGACCTTGATGCGCCCATACAGGGTGTCGGGTCGCGCCGGCATGTCTTCGGTCAGGGTCGTGCCCGGCGGATAGCCGTCATAGACGGCGCGGCTCGACAGGAACACGAAGCGGCCCAGCCCGGCGCGCCGGGCGGCCTCGATCAGGCGCAACGTGCCGTCCCGGTTGCGCCTGACAAAGCCCTCGGGGTCGTCGCCCTCGCCGCCGCGATAGCGGCCGGGCCGATGCCAAAACCCGGCATGGACGACCGCGTCGAGGCCGGAGAGATCGGGCGCGGGGCCGGCAAGATCGTGTTCCCGATGCGCCAGCCGCGTCGCGAACAGCCCGGGATCGGGCGGCCGGGGACCGATCGCGGTGACGCAGTCGCCGGCGAACAGCGCCTCGGCCACGACGAACCGGCCGACAAAGCCGGTCGCGCCGGTGATCGCCAGGCGCATGCCGGGGTCAGTCCCCGGGCAGCGGCAGCGTGGCCGGGTCCGGAACCGGGCCGAACCCGGCATAGGCGCGCCACAGATCGATCAGCGGGCCAAGCTCGGCGGCCTTCGGGTGCGGCGTCTGCCAGGGCTTTTCGTACTGGTAGTGCAGGATGTAGATCGATTCCCAATCCCACAGCTCGGGCAGGTTGATCCAGACATATTGCAGCATGTTGAAGAACACCGGCAGGCCGTGCCAGTCGGGAAAGAAGGTCTGCAGGAAGGTCTGGTCGGTGCGCCGCCAGAACGCGTCCGGCGCGTCGAGCTCCTGCAGCATCTCGTCGAAGGTGTGCGCATCGGGCCGGGCGGTGAACACCCCGGAATTGAGCCGGTGAAAATCGGCGATCGATTCATAGACATTCGGCGCGCCGGACAATTCGGGGTAGTCGAAAAGCCGGTCGCAATTGCGCAGCATCAGGGTGTCGGCATCGACGAAGACGATCGACCGGTATTCGGTCATCTGCCACAGGCGCAGCTTGGCGAAATTGTCGAGCGGGCTGTGAAAGGCCGCCTTGTCGCCCTTGGAAAACGGAGCGGCGGCATGCTGCACCTGCCGGCTGTGCGCGGCGTTGAACTCGGCCGAGGTGGGCAAGAGGTCGATCTCGACCATGCGCGCACCCATCGCCGTCAGCGGGTTCAGCAGGTTGGGCGTGACCCCGGCGGTATGCATCACGACCATGTCGGCCTTGGTGCCCGACAGCCGGATCGAGCGGATCAGCGCCCGGGCGCCCCAGGCATAGGCATCGTTCGTCACCAGGGTGACATAGGCCCGGCCGCTGACCGCGGGGCGAGAGGGGCGCAGACCCTCCATGTGCTCAGGAAACCGATCTCAGCGCGCTGCCCTCGGGGTCGTCGACCACCCGGCGGGCAATGTCCCTGGTCCAGGCCGACACGCAGGGCACCCGCTTGCGGTCCACCCGGTGGGCGTATCTGCGCGCCACATCGACGACTTCGGTCAACAGCCCGTCGGCCAGTGTCGTCGGTTCGAGGCCCAGGGCGAGGAATTGCGCGTTGTCGACGACAAGCGCGTTCTCGTCGGCCTCCTTGCGCGGGTTTGGCAGATTGACCACCCGCGCCCCGGTCAGCCGCGCGACCATCGCGGCGAGGTCGCGAATGCGGTGGGTTTCGGTCATCTGGTTGAAGATTTTCACCCGGTCGCCGGCCGCGGGCGGATCGGACAGCGCCAGTTCGATACAGCGCACCGAATCCTGCAGATGGATGAAGGCCCGTGTCTGCCCGCCGGAGCCGTGCACGGTCAGCGGGTAGTCGATCGCCGCCTGAATCAGGAAGCGGTTCAGTACGGTGCCGTAATCGCCGTCATAATCGAACCGGTTGATCAGCTGCTCATGGCGCCGCGTCTGGTCGGTATGGGTGCCCCAGACGATGCCCTGATGCAGATCGGTGATCCGCAACCCGTCATTCTGGGCGTAGAACTGGAACAGGATCTGATCGAGCGACTTGGTCATGTGATAGACCGAGCCGGGCCGCGTCGGATAGAGAATCTCCATGCCCTTGCGGTCGCCCCCGGGCAGCGTCACCTCGACATCCAGATAGCCCTCGGGGATCGGCGCGCCGATGGTCGAATAGCCATAGACCCCCATGGTGCCCAGATGCACGAGATGCGCGTCCAGCCCGGCCTCGACCATGGCGGCCAGCAGATTGTGCGTCGCCGCGACATTGTTGTTGACGGTGTAGACCTTGTGACGGTCCGAGATCATCGAATAGGGCGCGGCGCGCTGTTCGGCGAAGTGGATGATCGCGTCGGGTCGATGGGCGGCAAGCCAGCCCTTGAGGCGTTCGTAGTCCTGCGCGATGTCGAGCAGGTGGAAGTGCAACTTCGCGCCGGTCAGCTGCTTCCAGATCCGGCAGCGTTCCTGAATCGAATCCATCGGCGTCAGCGATTGCACGCCCAGCTCGGTGTCGATCCAGCGCCGCGACAGGTTGTCGACGATGTGGATTTCGTGGCCAAGCTGCGACAGGTGCAGGACGGTGGGCCAACCGACAAAGCCATCACCCCCAAGAACCGCGATTCGCATCGTCCGATCTCCCGGCTGCCTTGCGCCCTGTGCAACGATCATGCAGCATGAAAGTCAACCGGGCAAATTGCAACCGGCGGCGGCGCAGCCGGGGCCGGGACGGTCGCTTGACTCGACTGCGGGCGCGCGGCACCCCTGACCGAGGTGGCGAGCGCGGAGGCCAGCATGTCGATCCCTCAGTCCGGTGGCGGCCCGATCGAGCGCCCCGAACAGCTTGCCGGCTATCTCGAGCAAGGGTGCAAGCCCAAGACGGCCTGGCGCATCGGCACCGAGCACGAGAAATTCGGCTATCGCCTCGATACCCATGCGCCGATCCCGTATGACGGGGCGCAATCGGTGCGGGCCGTGCTTGACGGGCTGGCCAGCCGTTTCGGCTGGCAGCCGATCAGCGAAGACGTCCGCCTGATCGGGCTGCAGAAGGACGGCGCCAATGTCTCGCTCGAACCGGGCGGGCAGCTGGAACTGTCGGGCGCGCCGCTCGAGACGATCCACGAGACCTGCGACGAGGTGAACGAGCATCTGCGCGAGGTCCGCGCGGTGGCCGAGGAGCTGGGCATCGGCTTCATCGGGCTTGGCGCGGCGCCCGAATGGACGCATGACCAGATGCCGCTGATGCCCAAGGGCCGCTATGCGCTGATGGATGCCTACATGGCGCGCGTCGGGACCACGGGCACGACGATGATGCGCCGCACCTGCACCGTGCAGGTCAATCTCGACTTCGCGTCCGAGGCCGACATGGTGCAGAAGATGCGCGTGGCGATCGCCCTGCAGCCGGTGGCCACGGCGCTGTTCGCCAACTCGCCGTTCTTCGAGGGCCGCCCGAACGGCAAGAAGAGCTATCGCTCCTGGGTCTGGCAACATCTCGACGCGGCGCGCACCGGCATGCTGCCCTTCGTCTTCGAAGACGGCTTCGGCTTCGAGCGCTGGGTCGACTACGCGCTCGATGTGCCGATGTATTTCGTCTATCGCGACGGCCGCTACATCGACGCGCTGGGACAGTCGTTCCGCGACTTCCTGGCCGGCCGGCTGCCCGCCCTTCCCGGAGAGGTTCCGACGCTGTCGGATTGGGCCGACCACCTGACGACGATCTTTCCCGAGGCACGGCTGAAACGGTTCATCGAGATGCGCGGCGCCGATGGCGGACCGTGGCGCCGGCTGTGCGCGTTGCCGGCCCTTTGGGTCGGGCTGCTTTACGAGCAGGACGCGCTGGACGCGGCCTGGGATCTGGCACGGCACTGGGATGCCGATACCCGCGAGGCGTGGCGCGTCGCGGCGTCGGTCGACGGGTTGCAAGCACGGGTCGGCGGGCTGTCGATGCGCGACCTGGCCCGGGAGCTGCTGGTCATCGCCGAGGCCGGCCTGCGCCGGCGCGCCCGTCCCGGCGCCGGTGGCCTGATCGCCGACGAGACGCATTTCCTCAACGCGCTGAAGGAAAGCGTCGAGACGGGCAAGGTGCCCGCCGACGAACTGCTCGACCGGTATCATGGCGACTGGCAGGGCGATCTGGGACGCATCTACGCCGACTATGCCTATTGACGGACCGGACCCGCCCGACCTGCCGCTTCCCCGCTATGATGCGGTGATCCTGTGTCGCGATGTTCGGGTGCCCGTGGTGCCCGGGGTGATCACGCCGATCATCGAACGCCAGATCCGCAGCGGGCGCTACGAGGGCGGGGAGGTTGCGAAAACCCTTGAAATCCTTCAGCCCGGCGACCGCATTCTGGAACTGGGCGGCGGGATCGGATATTGTGCCGCCAGCCTGGCAGCCGACCCGCGGGTCGACGGGCTGTGCTGCGTCGAAGCCGATCCGCAGCTTTTTCCGATCATCCGCGAGACCCTGCGCCTGAACGGCGTCGACGGTGTCCATCTGCGCTGGGGTGCGGTGACCGGGGAGGCGGGCGGATCGCTCCCGTTCCATGTGCGGCGCAGCTTTTGGGCATCGTCGCTGAAGGCCGGCCCGCTTCCGTGGACGTCGCGGATCATGGTGCCGCGCTTGTCCCTGTCGCGGCTGATCGCCGATGTGCGCCCCACGGTGGTGCTGTGCGATGTCGAAGGGGGCGAGCTCGACTTGTTCGCGGGGGCCGATCTGGCGGGCGTGCGGGCCGTGATCCTGGAGTTGCACCCCAGGGTCTATGGCGAGGAGGGCACGGCACAGGTGCTGCATGCGCTGCGGCAGGCCGGGCTGAGCCGGGTCGTGCCGCCGCGCCGATCGTCGGTCCAGCTGTTCCTGCGCGATCCCGAGGCCGGGATGCAGCCCGCCCTGCCGCGCACGCCAAGGGGGACGCGGGGACAGCGGGCGAGACCGCGCGGGGCAACCGGCCCCCGCATCCTGGTCGCCACCTGCATGCGCGACGAGGGCCCGTATGTGCTGGAATGGCTGGCCTGGCACAAGGCAATCGGCGTGACCGACTTCGTGGTGTTCACCAATGACTGCACGGACGGGACCGATGCGCTTCTCGACCGGCTCGATGCCGCGGGCGAGGTGATGCATCTGCCCAATCCGGCGGTCCTGACCGACATTCCGATGCAGCACATGGCGCTGCGCTATGCGCCGATGACCCGACCGTTTCGCGAAGCCGACTACTTCATCTCGATGGATGTCGACGAGTTCATCAACATCCGGTGCGGTCGCGGTCGGCTGGCCGATCTGTTCGCGGCGGCCGGCAGCTTCGACGCGTTGTCGATCAGCGAGCTCAACCATGGGACGAATGGCCGCGACCGGTTCGAACCGGGTTGGGTGATCGATTGCCATGCGCGCCACCAAAGCGAGAGGCCGGGAAAATGGAAGGCCCGGCGCGGCGTGAAGACGCTTGTCCGGCTGGGGCATTGGCCGGTCCGCCTGAGAAACCACCGCCCCGACTTCCTGACCCGCGGGCCGGTGCGCTGGCTCGACGGGTCGCTGCGCGAAACGGCGGTCTTTCGCGATGATCCCATGACCAACGGCCATGATTGTCGCGGGACCTATGGCGCGGTGGTCCTGAACCATTACGCGCTGCGTTCGGTTGACGGCTTTCTGGTCAAGGTGGCGCGCGGCGACGTGATCCGGCCCGACAAATCCCCCTCGCGCCACTACTTCCGCAGCCGCAACCGACATCACAGCGCGGTGCTGCAGCCGGGCCTCGCCCGTCCGCTGGCCGAGATCGAGCATGCGCGATTGCTGGCGCTGCCGGGGGTCGCCGCGGCGCACGCCGCCTGTGTCGAGCGCTACCGCGACCGGATCGCCGAAATTGCCGCATGGCCGCAGTCGCGGGACTGGCGCAACTGGATACGCGAAAACGTGCCGCCCGAAGCGGTGCCGGCCGATGCGCCATGTGGCGGGGAACCGTCCGGGCTGTCGCAGGATGCCCCGGCGGCGGCCGCCGTCCCTGCGCCTGCCTCCGCGCCCGCCCCGGGGGATGTCGCAGCCGGCGACAGGGTGCGGCCGCGCCTGCTGGTTGCGACCTGCATGCGCGACGAAGGGCCCTTCGTGCTGGAGTGGCTCGCCTGGCACAAGGCCACCGGGATCGACGCTTTCGTCATCTACAGCAATGATTGCACCGACGGCACCGACGATCTGCTCGACCTGCTGGACGCGGCGGGCGAGCTGACACATCTGCCCAACCCCTTTGTGCTGACCGGCGAGTCGCTGCAGCCGGCGGCCCTGGAATACACCCAGATGCTGCGGCAGTTCCGCGAGACCGATTACTTCATCTCGATGGATGCCGACGAGTTCATCAACATACGCATCGGTCGCGGCCATATCGACGACCTGTTCGCGGCGGCGGGTCCGTTCGATGCCCTTTCGGTTACCGAAGTGAACCACGGCACCAACCGGCTGGAGACCTTCCAGCCGGGCTGGCAGATCGATCTCTTCCCGCGCCACCAGGTGGAACGGCCCGGCAAGTGGAAAGCGCGGCGCGGCGTCAAGACCATCCTGCGGCCCGGCGACCGGATCGCGCGCATCGGAAACCACCGGCCGCACTTTGTCGAGGGGCTCGACCCGCCGCCGCGCTGGCTTGACGGGTCGCTGCGCGAGACCGACTTCTTCCTGCAGGACAAGCGGGCCAGGGGGCATGACTGCCGCACCACCTATGACGCTGTCGTGCTGAACCATTTCTCGGTGCGCTCGGTCGAGTCGTTTCTCGTGAAGCTGTGGCGCGGCGATGCGATCCGGCCCGAGAAATCCCGTCCGCACAGGTATTTTCGTCGGCGCAATCGCAACGACCAGGACATGTTGCGCCCGATTCTGGCGCGCCCGGCCGCCGATGCCGAGCACGCCCGCCTTATGGCCATACCCGGGGTCGCTGCGGCCCATGACCGCTGCATCGCACGCCATCGGGCACGGATTGCAGAGCTCACGGCGCGCCCGGACTATCGGGAATGGCAGGCCTGGATACGGGAGAATGCCTGGAACTGATACCACGGCGCGATGAGTCACACTCATTGCGCTTTGCTATTAGCCCCGGTGGGCGGGTCGCGGGATGGTGCAAACCTTGTGGCAAACACTCGGCGTCGGTCCCACCAAGGCGAAGCCCGGCCGCGTCCGATCGCAGGGCAATGCGCCGCGCCCTGCGCAGCGCGCAGGATTTTCTAGAAAATCCTGCCCGGGCCGCGTTTTCTGGAAAACTCGGTGCCCCATGCGCGTTGCCGATGGAGACCAACGGTCATTCTCAATGACCCTCGGAATGGGACATCGATGCCCTGTCTGGCGTGGCGTGGGCCCGCCTCGCCGAGCGGCCGTCGAGGATCAGGTCCATGGGCCCCCCCGACGGGTCGCACGGGTTCTGCTCGGTGCAAGCTGGTATCATGGCGCCAGTCCGAACCCTGTCAGGGCGGGTGCGGGCCGGTCCGTGGGCGATCGGCGGGCTGCCCGATCGGAAGCTCGGATGTCGGGTGGCTGGCCTGGATGTCGGCGACGATCGTCGCTGCCCATTCGCCGATGATCGGGACGAAGTCGATCCGCGACAGCAGATAGACCAGGACCGAAACGAGGAAGGTCGCGCCCACGACCGAGCCGAGGCCAACCATCAGCCCCATCGCGAAACGCTGCAGCAACAGGCGAAACGGCGAATTCTGGATGCGTACGAAGCGGTGGCCGTTCAGCCGCGCGACCTCGACCCGCAATTCGGCGATCTGGCGGGTCAGTTCGGCCGTTTCGTCGCGTTTGTCGTCCATGTCCCAAGGCTAGCGGGCGCGGCCGGACGCGGCAACTGCCGAACAGGGGTTGCACGGGGCCGCCGCCGCCGTGCAAGTCGGCCAAGGAGGTGTCCCGATGCGCAAATCCTACGTCACCCATCTGGAATGCTCGATGACCGGGGCGGTGTATCCGGCCGGCCAGGTGCATGGGTTGTCCGAGGCCGGGCGGCCGCTTCTGGTGCGCTACGATCTGGCAGCCTTGGCGGCGGACTGGTCGCGGGTCGATCTGGCGGCATCAAAGGCACCGGGTTTCTGGCGCTATGCGCCGCTCTTGCCGGTCGCGGAGCCGGCGAACCGCGTCTCGCTGGGCGAGGTGATGACGCCGATCGTCGCGCTCGACCGGTTGGCGCGGCGTATCGGTGCGCGTCCCGGCCGTCTGCTGGTCAAGGATGAGGGGCGCCTGCCCACCGGGTCCTTCAAGGCGCGCGGCCTGGCCCTGGCGGTGTCGATGGCCCGGGAGCTCGGCATCGCGCATCTGGCGATTCCCACCAACGGCAATGCCGGCGCGGCGATGGCGGCCTATGCGGCGCGGGCCGGGTTGCGCGCCACGGTGCTTTGCCCCGACGACACCCCCGACATCAACATCCGCGAAATCGCAGCGCAGGGTGCCGACACCTGGCTGGTCAACGGGCTGATCAACGATTGCGGCCGGATCGTGGGCGCGGGCAAGGCGGCAACCGGCTGGTTCGACGTCTCGACCCTGAAGGAGCCCTACCGGATCGAGGGCAAGAAGACGATGGGGCTGGAGCTTGCCGAACAGCTGGGCTGGGAACTGCCCGACGCGATCTTCTACCCGACCGGCGGGGGGACCGGCCTGATCGGCATGTGGAAGGCGTTCAACGAGCTTGAGGCGCTGGGCTGGATCGGGCCCGAGCGGCCCCGAATGTTCGCCGTGCAGGCGACCGGTTGCGCGCCGATTGTCCGCGCCTGGGAAACCGGTGCCGAGCATGCCGCGCTGTGGCAGAATGCGCAGACCGTGGCGGCGGGCATCCGTGTGCCGGTGGCGGTGGGCGATTTCCTGATCCTGCGCGCGGTGCGGCAGTCGGGTGGCGCTGCGATGGCGGTGTCCGATCGGGACATCATGGCGATGCGCGACGATGTCGCCCGCGAAGAGGGCCTGTTGCTGTGCCCCGAAGGCGCGGCAACGGCGGTGGCCTGTGCGCAGGCGCGCGCCGACGGGCTGGTCGGCCCCGACGACCGGATCGTGCTGTGGAATTGCGCGACCGGGTTGAAATACCCGATGCCGCCGGTCACAAACCGGCTGGACAAGGATGCGGCGGTGGATTTCACCGTTCTTGGCGGCAAGCCGCATGCCGGGGCCGTTTGACAGGGCGGGCCGGCTCGGCAAGGCAGGGCAGGCTGTGAAAGGGGGCGCGGATGGCCGTCGTTCTGGTTACCGGCGGGGCGGGGTATATCGGCTCGCACGCCTGCAAGGCGCTTGCCGCGGCGGGCGACACCCCCGTCACCCTTGACAACCTGTCGACCGGCTGGCGCGACGCGGTCCGGTTCGGCCCGTTCGAACAGGGCGACCTTCTCGATCGTGCCGGGCTCGACGCGGTGTTCGCCCGCTGGCAACCCGATGCGGTGATGCACTTTGCCGCGCTCAGCCTGGTGGGCGAGGCGATGGCCGAACCGCTGCGCTATTGGCGCAACAATCTTTGCGGATCGCTCAACCTGATCGAGGCCGCCGTGGCAGCGGGATGCGACGCCTTCGTGCTGTCGTCCACCTGCGCCGTGTACGGCGAACAGGATGGCGTGACACTGGACGAAAGCTGCCCCCGTGTTCCCGTCAACGCCTATGGCGCGTCGAAACGCGCGGTAGAGGACGCGCTGCGCGACGCCGGCGCGGCACATGGTCTGCGCAGCGTGATATTCCGCTACTTCAATGTTGCCGGGGCCGACCCCGATGCCGAAATCGGCGAACATCACCGGCCCGAGACGCATTTGATCCCGGCGATGCTGGAGGCGGTCGATGGCGCGCGCCCGGCGCTGACCATCCATGGCACCGATTACGACACACCCGATGGCACCTGCATCCGCGACTATGTCCATGTGGTCGATCTGGTCGCGGCGCATCTGGCCGGGCTGCGCCGGCTTGCATCCGGGGCGGGCAGCCAGATCTACAATCTGGGTACCGGGCACGGATTCTCGGTGCGCGAGGTGATCGCGGCCGCCGGTACGGTGACCAACCGGCCGGTCCCCGTGGTCGCCGGGCCGCGGCGCCAGGGCGATTGCACGCGGCTGGTGTCGGGCTCTTCCCGCGCGGCCGAAGAGTTGGGCTGGCAACCGACCCGTTCGACCCTGCCGCTGATGATCGGCGACGCCTGGCGGTGGCACCGCGCAGAGGGCTATCAGGGCTAGAGTTCCGTCTTGGTCAAACCGGTCTTGCGGTCCATTCCCGGTCCTCTCGGACAAGCGCGTTTGCGCGTTCGGGAAGCTTGCGCATCACGGCGGTGTGGGCGCGTTTTGCGGGCTTCCCGCGGTCGCGCAAGGCGCTGTATGGGACGTCAATACCAACGGTCATTGAGAATGACCGTTCGCCGCCTCCCGCCCCGCCTCCCCGCTTGGGCCACCAATCTTGTCCCATCCCAAGGGTCAAGATTGGTGGTCGGGCGGGGAGGAAGGGCGCGGGAGGCGG
>DNSZ01000027.1 GCA_003500165.1 Paracoccaceae bacterium
ACCCTCAGCCAGGCAGATGCGCTGGCCGGGCTGCTGCGCAAGCTGGGACAGGGCGTCGACGCGACGGTCGAATTGCAGGTCGATGACGAAGCCCTGGTCCAGCGGATCGCGGGCCGCTTCACCTGCGGCAATTGCGGCGCAGTCTATCACGACACCGCGAATCCGACGCACCGGCCCGGCATCTGCGACCGATGCGGCGGCACCGACATGATCCGCCGCGCCGACGATACCGAGACGGCGCTGCGCACGCGGCTGTTCGAGTACTACAAGAAGACCGGGCCGCTGATCGGCTATTACCACGCCAAGGGGGCGTTGCAGCCGGTGAATGGGATGGGCGCCGTGGCCGAGGTGGCGGCGGCGATCGACGCGGTTCTTCAGCGCATTCCGGTGGAGGCTTGACGGCTCGCCGCGCCGGCGGTAAGCGCAGCGGTCTCTGACGACAGATTCGCCGGTTGGCGGGCGCGGCCCGCGGGCCGGCCTATTGGTCCGGGCGACCGGACCAGCAGTTGTGAAAAAAGGTTCCGGCACTACGGAACCGCAACGAAAGGACAACGACCTTGGCCCGCATCGCCGGCGTGAACATCCCCCCCGCCAAGCGCGTTCCGATCGCGCTGACCTATATCCATGGCATCGGTCGCAACACGGCCGTCGAAATCTGCTCGGCGACCGGTATCGACACCGCCCGCCGCCTCAACGACCTGTCGGATGCCGAAATCCTGACGATCCGCGAATATATCGACGCCAATCTGACGGTGGAAGGCGATCTGCGGCGCGAAGTTCAGATGAACGTCAAGCGGCAGATGGACCTTGGCTCCTATCGCGGCCTGCGCCATCGCCGCAAGCTGCCGGTGCGCGGCCAGCGCACCCACACCAATGCCCGCACCCGCAAGGGGCCGGCGAAACCCATCGCTGGCAAGAAGAAATAGGGGGCGGCCATGGCACGCGAACGCAGGGCGGCCCCGCGCCGCAAGGAACGAAAGAACATCGCCGCAGGCGTGGCGCATGTGAACAGCTCGTTCAACAACACCAAGATCCTGATCTCGGACGTCCAGGGCAACGCGATCGCCTGGTCCTCGGCCGGGTCGATGGGGTTCAAGGGCTCCCGCAAGTCGACCCCCTACGCCGCCCAGCTGGCCGCCGAGGATGCCGGCCGCAAGGCTGCCGAGCATGGCGTCCGCACCCTCGAAGTCGAGGTTCAGGGGCCGGGTTCGGGCCGCGAAAGCGCGCTTCGGGCGCTGGCCTCGGCGGGGTTCCAGATCACCGCGATCCGCGATGTCACGCCGATCGCCCATAACGGCTGCCGCCCGCCAAAGCGCCGCCGCGTGTGACACCGGGACCGGGCGCGCTGGCCCGGGCCCCTTTCTAAGACACCGTCCTCGGGCGTCTGTCGGCCATGGATCGGCCGGCGGGCAGGAATGGAGGCAAGATGATCCACAGAAACTGGCAGGAACTGATCCGGCCGACGCAGCTCGATATCCGGTCGGGCGGCGATCCGGCCCGGCGGGCGACGCTGGTCGCCGAACCCCTCGAACGCGGCTTCGGCCTGACGCTGGGCAACGCGCTGCGCCGGGTGCTGCTGTCGTCGCTGCAGGGTGCGGCGATCGTCAGCGTGCAGATCGACACGGTGCTGCACGAATTCTCCTCGATCGCGGGGGTGCGCGAGGACGTCACCGACCTGATCCTCAACCTCAAGGGTGTGGCGATCCGGATGCAGACCGAGGGGCCCAAACGGCTGACGGTCACGGCCAACGGACCGAGCGTCGTCAAGGCAGGCGACATTCCGGTGTCGGCGGGGATCGAGATCCTCAACCCCGACCATGTGATCTGCCATCTCGACGAGGGGGCCTCGCTGTCGATGGAACTGACCGTGGCGACCGGCAAAGGCTATGTCGCCGCCGACAAGAACCGGCCCGAGGATGCGCCGATCGGCCTGATCCCGATCGATGCGATCTACTCGCCGGTACGGCGGGTGTCCTATGACGTGCAGCCGACGCGCGAGGGCCAGGTGCTCGACTACGACAAGCTGACCATGAAGGTGGAGACCGACGGTTCGGTCACCCCCGAGGATGCGGTCGCCTATGCCGCGCGCATCCTGCAGGACCAGCTGTCGGTCTTCGTCAATTTCGACGAACCCGAGGCCGCGACCCGGCGCGAGGACGAGGACGAGCTCGAATTCAACCCGCTGCTGCTGAAGAAGGTCGACGAGCTGGAGCTCTCGGTCCGGTCGGCCAACTGCCTGAAGAACGACAACATCGTCTATATCGGCGACCTGATCCAGAAGACCGAGGCCGAGATGCTGCGGACGCCCAATTTCGGCCGCAAGTCGCTGAACGAAATCAAGGAGGTGCTGTCCGGCATGGGGCTGCATCTGGGCATGGACATCGTCGACTGGCCACCCGAGAACATCGAGGACATGGCGAAGAAGTTCGAGGACCAGTTCTAGGGCTGTGACAAACGCTCCTCCGCCCTGCGGGCGACGTCGCGCGCCAGCGCGGAGGAGCGGCACGAAGGGGAGCGATCCCCCAACAAGGAGCGTCCCCGGCAAAGCGGACCGGGGACCGGACAAAGCACGATGAAAGGAGACAGCGATGCGTCATGCACGCGGATACCGCAAGCTGAACCGGAACCAGGAGCACCGCAAGGCGCTGTGGGCGAACATGTCCGGCAGCCTGATCGAACATGAACAGATCAAGACCACCCTGCCCAAGGCGAAGGAACTGCGCCGGGTCGTCGACAAGCTGATCACGCTTGCCAAGCGCGGCGACCTGCATGCCCGCCGACAGGCGGCCGCGCAGCTCAAGCAGGATGGCCATGTGGCCAAGCTGTTCGACGTGCTCGGGCCGCGCTATGCCGAGCGCCCGGGCGGCTATGTCCGGGTGCTGCGGGCGGGCTTCCGCTATGGCGACATGGCGCCGATGGCGATCGTCGAACTGGTCGACCGCGACCCCGAAGCGAAGGGCAAGGCCGACCGCGAACGGGTGGCGGCCGAGGAGGCCGAAGACGCATAGCGGCCGGCCCGGCGCGCGCCTGGTCTGCCGCATGGGGCCGACGCGGAACGCCGCCGATCCGCCGGGCGCGCGCCCGGCGGTCTGGCCGCCGCGCAGCGGCCAGGCGCCGCGCGGCGCGGTGCGGGCTCCAGAGCGCCATGCGGGAAATTGGAATCGGGGTTTCCCATGGGGCTTGGTTTGTGATTCACCATATGTGGAGGTGGATCATGGGCAAACCGCTATCACTGGATCTTCGCCGTCGGATTGTGGCCTTCCCGGCGGCGGGTCACTCCTGCCGCACTTCTGCGGCCAAGTGCGACATTTCGCCGGGTTTCGTCATCGCGTTGATGAAACGTTATTGCACAACCGTATCGCTCGAGCCGGCCCGTCAGGGGCGGCCGCCGGGCGGGCAGCTGACGCCACCTAAGGGCCATCTGGTTCGGACCGTCGAGGCGCGGCCGGACATCACCATGCCAGAACGCGCCGAGCTCCTGGATG
>DNSZ01000026.1 GCA_003500165.1 Paracoccaceae bacterium
CCGCCCACCCACCCCGGCGCGCTCCGGGGCCCGGGCTGGACCGACGTGCTGTTCGGCGATCCCGAGGTTGCCGCGATCCTCTCGCCCGAGCGGCAGCTGGCGGACATGTTGCGAATCGAGGCGGCGTTTGCGCGCGCCATCGGTGCGCCGGCGGCCGGAGAGGCGATCGCGGCCACGCGGATCGACCGCGCCGCGCTGGCCAGCGCGGCCGCCCGCGACGGGGTGCCGGTGCCCGAACTGGTCCGCCAGCTGCGGGCGCAGGCGCCCGAGGCGGTGCGCGCGGCGATCCATACCGGCCTGACCTCGCAGGATGTGATCGACACGGCGCTGGTGCTGGCGCTGCGCGATCTGTTCGATCTGTTCGAGGCGCGGCTCGCCGCCACGGCCGATGCGCTGGGCGCGCTGGGCGAGCGTCTGGGCGGGTTGCGCATGACCGGGGTGACGCGGTCGCAGCCCGCTTTGCCAGTGACTTTCGCGGCGCGGCTGGCCGGATGGCTTGCCCCGTTCCCGGACCATTTCGACCGGCTTGAAGCGCTGCGCCCGCTTGTGCTGCGCCTGCAGTTTGGGGGCCCGGTGGGCGACCGGCCAAGGGATGCCGTCGCCGTCGCCATGGCGGCGGAGCTGGGCCTTGCGGCGCCGGAACGCGCCTGGCACGCGGATCGCACCGCGCTGGCCGAAGCGACCGGATGGATGGCGCTGATCGCGGGGCATCTGGGCAAGATCGGCCAGGATATCGCCACCATGGCGCTCATGGGCGACATTCGGGTCGAAGGCGGCGGCGGCTCCTCGGCCATGCCGCACAAGGAAAACCCGGTCCAGGCCGAGCTTCTGATCGCGCTGGCCCGCGATGCGGCCCATCAGCAGGGCGCGATGCTGGCCGCCCTGCCGCACGGGATGGAGCGTGACGGGGCGGCCTGGATGGCCGAATGGCTGGCTTTGCCGCGGATCGCCGGGGCGTGTGGCCGGGCGCTGGCCGTGGCGCCCGGGCTGCTTGCCGCGCTGACCCCGCCCGGCGGGGCAGATGGGCCGGTATGACACGGGATATGGGGGTGGGCAATCGGGGCTACCCAAGCGGTCGGGGGGTTCCTATAGTGGCGTTAGAGACCAAGGCTGCCCCCACGAGGAACCGCCATGCGCTGCCCGTTTTGCGGACACACCGACACACAGGTAAAGGATTCGCGCCCCGCCGAAGACCATGTCGCCATTCGCCGGCGGCGCTTCTGCCCCGCTTGCGGCGGCCGCTTCACCACCTATGAACGGGTCCAGCTGCGCGATCTGGTGGTGATCAAGTCGAACGGCCGGCGCGAGGATTTCGACCGCGACAAGCTGGAACGCTCGATCCGGATCGCGCTGCAGAAACGCCCGATCGAGCGCGAGCGCATCGACCAGATGATCAGCGGGATCGTCCGCCGCCTCGAAAGCACCGGCGACACCGACATCCCTTCGGCGACGATCGGCGAGATCGTGATGGAGGCACTGGCACGCATCGACACCGTCGCCTATGTCCGCTTCGCCAGCGTCTACAAGAATTTCCAGGCGGTCGAGGATTTCGAAAGCTTCGTTTCGGAATTGCGGCCGCCTGCCCCCGAAGAAACCGAATGACCGACGCGGCCGACCGGCGCTTCATGGCGCTGGCGATCGGGCTCGGTGCGCGCGGGCTGGGGCGGGTCTGGCCAAACCCGGCAGTGGGCTGCGTGATCGTCCGGGCGGGCCGCGTTGTCGGCCGCGGCTGGACCGGCGATGGCGGCCGCCCGCATGCAGAGACCGTGGCGCTGGACCGGGCCGGGACCGCGGCGCGCGGCGCAACCGCCTATGTCAGCCTCGAGCCCTGCGCCCATCATGGCGCGACCCCGCCCTGCAGCGAGGCGCTGATCGCCGCCGGCGTCGCGCGGGTCGTCACCGCGCTGGAAGACCCTGACCCCCGCGTCGCCGGTCGGGGCCATGCGTGCCTGCAGGCATCGGGCGTGGCGGTCACCACCGGCGTGCTGGCTGACGAAGCGGCCTGGATCCAGGCGGGCTTCCTTTGCCGCGTGACCCGCGGCAGGCCGCTCGTCACGCTGAAACTGGCCGCCACGCTCGATGGGCGGATCGCCACCCAAAGCGGCGAAAGCCGCTGGATCACCGGGCCGCAGGCGCGCCGCGCCGTTCACCTGATGCGTGCGACCCATGACGCGGTGATGGTCGGCCGCGGCACGGCGATGGCGGACGATCCGGCGCTGACGGTGCGCGACCTCGGCATCGCGCGTCAGCCGGTGCGCGTGCTGGTCGACAGCGCGGCGCGGACGTCGCCGGACGGCCGGCTCGGCCGGACGGCGGAGGACGCGCCGGTCTGGCTGTGCCATGGGCCGGCCGCGCCCGCCGCGGCGCTGGACGCCTGGCGCCGCCGCGGCGCCCGCCTGTTGGCCTGCCGCGCCGGGCCGGGCGGGCTCGATCGCGCCGCGGTGCTGGCCGCGCTTGGGCAGGCCGGGCTCACCCGGGTGCTGTGCGAGGGCGGCGCCGGGCTGGCCGCGGGTCTGATCGGGGCCGGACTGGCGGATCGGTTGGCGCTGTTCACTGCTGGCAAGGCCATCGGCGCGTCGGGGCACCCCGCCCTCGGCCCGCTTGGCCTGCCGTCACTTGCCGCGGCGCCGCGGTTTGACCTGCTGGAAACCCGCGATCTGGGCGGCGATGTCCTCAGCCTGTGGGACGCCGATCCCGGCTCAATGCCCGCCTGACCCGCCAATCCGCGCGGCCAGCGGCGCGAGCGTCCGATCGACAAGCGGGATCAGCGCCAGACCCACCGCCAGGCCAAGGACAAAAGCCGTCAGCGCATTCGCCAGCCAGCCCGCCGCCGCGCCGGCCCAGCCGCCCACCGCATCGGCGGCCGCATGGGAAATCGCGTGCTGCAGATGCTCGGGACCGGCCCAGCCCAGCACGGCCAGGCCATGGATCAGGATGCCGCCACCGACCCACAGCATCGCCAGCGTGCCGACAATCGTAAGCAGCTTCAGAAACCCCGGCATCGCGGTAACGATGCCCCGGCCCAGCGCCTGGCTGGCCGGGCCCAGCGGCGTCACGGTCTGCCTGGTGGCCAGATGGACGCCGAAATCGTCAGCCTTCACGATCAGCGCCACCGCCCCATAGACGGCCATGGTGACACCGACGCCGACGATGGCCAGCACCGCGGCCCTCTCGGCAAAGCCGGCCTCGGCCGGGATGCTGGCCAGCGTCAGTGCCATGATCTCGGCCGACAGGATGAAATCGGTCCGGATCGCGCCTTGCACCCGGCGATCCTCCAGCGCCTTCGGTGTGCCGGCCCCGGGCCCGGTCGTGTCGGGCTTGGCGTGGTCCTGCCCGAAGCCAGCCATCTGGGCGACCTTCTCGGCACCTTCGAAACACAGATACAGACCGCCCAGCATCAGCAGCGGCGTGATCGCCCAGGGCGCGAGCAGCGCCAGGACCAGCGCCGCCGGCAACAGAAAGATCAGCTTGTTCTTCAGCGAGCCGACCGCGATCCGCCGGATGATCGGCAATTCCCGGTCGGCGGTGAAGCCGACCACATAGCGCGGCGTCACCGCGGCATCGTCGATCAGCACTCCGGCCGATTTCACGCCCGCCTTCGCCGCCATGCCGGCGACATCGTCGATCGAGGCGGCCGCGACCTTGGCGATCGCCGCGACATCGTCCAGCAGGGCCAGCAATCCACTGCTCATTCCGGGGCTCCCCTTGGCGTTTGTTCCGGCAAGGCTAGCCGATGCGCCGGCGGGCGAAAACCCACGGGCCTCGCGGACCGGCCGATCTTACCAGTCGCCGGGATCGCCCTCGACCCGGTGATCGGCCGGGACATGCGGCGGCAGCCCGCCCGCCCGCCGGGCCCGTGCGACCACCGAGGCATGAAGCCGCGCCCCAGCGGGCACCGACCGCGGCCGCGCCCGGCCCAGTCGCCAAACGGTGCGGCCGTTCTGCTTTTCGGGCAGCGGCAGATACTCCACGATCCGCCAGCCACGCGTCATCGAATCATGCGCTGCGGCATCGGCATCGGGGCGCACATAGGTCGCGTCGGGATCGGTGCCGCGCACCAGCCGGTCCACGGTTTGCGTGACATAGTCGAGCCCCATCGCCGCGGTTTCCTCGATCAGCCACAACAGCGCGATCTTCGCCAGCGCCGATTCGGCCTCGGGATAGCCGCCGCCGACATCGCCATGCACGCCGGCGAACCACACTTCGCGCGCATCCTGCGGCACGCTGTCGGTCCCGAACCGGTTGCGCCGGAACAATTGATCCTCGGGCCAGGGGCGCTGCCGGAACATCCGCCGGCGCTCGTCCAGCGCGACCGCATGGCGGACGCTTTCGACGCTGGGGTTGCGCGCGGTAAAGGCGTGGCTTTTCAGCTGCGGCCAGAGGCCCGGACCCGGTTCGATCACCGAAGCGACCGTGTCGAACAGCCCCAGGCAGCGGATCGGCGGCCGGTCGGGCCGCAGGATCCGCTCATAGAGCCGCACCTCGGCAAAGGCGTCCTGCCGCTCATCCTCGCCGATCCGCTTGTAGGCGCGCCAGGCATAATCGATCAGATTGGCGTTGCGCCGGTCGATCAGCCCGATCGTGTGGATGAAACCCGCCAGCATCCGTGCGGTGTAGGCGCCGCGCGAGAAACCGAACAGAAAGATGCGATCCCGCGCGCCGCCGCCTTCCTTGCCGCTATCGTAGTGCTCGATCAGAAAGCGGTAGGCCTGTTTGACATTGGCATCGATGCCCCAGCCCGTCGCCATGCCCCACAGTTCGGTGGTGTCGCGCCACAGCCGCGACCAGGCGCCGTCCGCGCCCAGCGTGCCGACACCCGGATCATACCAGACCAGCTGTTCGGGCGATTTCCGCAGACAGCCGTAAAGCCGCAGCACATTGGTGCGCTGCGCGGCAATCCCGTTCGAGGTGCCGTCGAGCAGGATGACGATGTCTTTCGGCATGTTCAGCCTCCGCAGCCGCTGCGCCGCCGCGACGTCGCGCGCCAGCGCGGAGGAGCGGCCTAGAAATCCAGATTGGCCACGCTCAGCGCGTTGTCCTGGATGAACGCGCGGCGCGGTTCCACCACATCGCCCATCAGCTTGGTGAACAGATCGTCGGCTTCGGCCAGGTCGTCGACCCGCACCTTCAGCAGCGTCCGCGCCTCGGGGTCGAGCGTCGTTTCCCACAATTGCTCGGCATTCATCTCGCCCAGCCCCTTGTAGCGTTGCAGGGTCAGGCCCTTCTCGCCCTCGGCGAGCACCGCGTCGATCAGGTCGAGCGGCCCGTGGATCGGCACCGACCGGTCGCGTCGGGTCAGCCGCGCCGGCTGGCCATAGACCTCCTGCAGACCGGTTGTCATTGTGCCCAGCCGGTGCGCCTCGGGCCCGGAAAGCGCCGCGCCGTCGAGTATCCGCACCTCCTCGACACCGCGGACCGTGCGCGACAGGCGCAGGCCGCGATCCTGGGTCGGCCGGCCGACCCAGCCGCGTTCGTATTCGGCCGCCACGGCGTCGAGCCGGGCCGCGACATGGTCGGCCACGGCCTGCAGATCGTCGGCCATCGCGCCCGGCGCCATGGCGCCCGCGATCGCCGCCTGTTCCAGCGTCGGGCGGTGAAAATGGGTGGGGAACGCCTCAAGGATGCGGCGCGCGCTGCGCGCCTCGGCCACGACCCGGTGCAGATCGGCGCCGGCCAGCGCCTCGCCGGTTCCCAGCATCAGCGTCGCGCCCTCGGTCCCCTGATCGATCAGATGATCGTCCAGCGCCGCCTGATCCTTCAGATACACTTCGGACTTGCCGCGCGCCACCTTGAACAGCGGCGGCTGGGCGATGAACAGATGCCCGTTTTCGATCAGTTCGGGCATCTGCCGGAAGAAGAAGGTCAGCAGCAGCGTTCGGATATGGGCGCCATCGACATCGGCATCGGTCATGATGATGACCTTGTGATAGCGCAGTTTCGCGATGTCGAATTCGCCGCGCCCGATACCGGTGCCCAGCGCCATCACCAGATTGCCGATCTCCTGGCTCGACAGCATGCGGTCGAAACGGGCGCGTTCCACATTCAGGATCTTGCCGCGCAGCGGCAGCACCGCCTGGGTGCGGCGGTCGCGCCCGGTCTGCGCCGAGCCGCCGGCCGAATCGCCCTCGACCAGGAAAAGCTCGGACTTCGCCGGATCCTTTTCCGAACAATCCTTCAGCTTGCCGGCCAGAAAGTTCACATCCATCGCCGTCTTGCGCCGCGTCAGTTCGCGTGCCTTGCGCGCCGCCTCGCGGGCCAGCGCCGCCTCGACGATCTTGCCGACGATGATCTTGGCCTCGGCGGGATGCTCCTCGAACCACTGGCCAAGCTTCTCGCCCAGCAGGCTTTCGACCGCCGGGCGGACCTCGGAACTCACCAGCTTGTCCTTGGTCTGCGAGCTGAACTTGGGATCGGGCACCTTGACCGACAGCACGCAGGTCAGCCCCTCGCGCGCGTCGTCGCCGGTCAGGGCGACCTTTTCCCTGCGCGCCGGGCCGGTCTGGCCGGCATAGCCGTTGATCGTGCGGGTCAGCGCGCCCCGGAACCCCGCCATATGGGTGCCGCCATCGCGCTGCGGGATGTTGTTGGTAAAGGGCAAGACCGTCTCGTGATAGCCATCGTTCCACCACAACGCCGCCTCGATCCCGATCCCCTCGCGCTCGCCGGTCACCCAGATCGGCTCGCCGATCAGCGGTGTCTTCGACCGGTCGAGATAGCGGACGAATTCGCGCACCCCGCCATCATAGCACAGCGCGACCGGTTCGGGCGCGCCCGGCCGTTCGTCGGTCAGCGTGATCCGGACCCCGGAATTGAGGAAGGCAAGCTCGCGCAGCCGGTGTTCCAGCGTGGCGAATTTGTAGTGCCGGTCGGAAAACGTGTCGGTCGAGGCAAGGAACCGCACCTCGGTCCCGGTGCGGTCGCCGGCCTCGCCCGTCACCCGCAGATGCTCGACCGTGTCGCCATGTTCGAAGCGGGCGAAATGGGCCTTGCCGCCGCGCCAGATGCGCAGCTCCAGCCAGTCCGACAGGGCGTTGACAACCGACACGCCGACGCCGTGCAGCCCGCCCGACACCTTGTAGGAATTCTGGTCGAACTTCCCGCCCGCATGCAGCTGGGTCATGATGACCTCGGCCGCCGAGACGCCCTCTTCGGCATGGATGTCGACAGGGATGCCGCGGCCGTTATCGGCGACCGAGACGCTTTCATCGGCATGGATCGTCACCGAAACCGCATCGGCATGACCGGCCAGCGCCTCGTCGATGCCGTTATCGACCACCTCATAGACCATGTGGTGCAGGCCCGAGCCGTCATCGGTGTCGCCAATATACATGCCCGGGCGTTTCCGAACCGCCTCCAGCCCCTTCAGGACCTTGATGGAGTCGGCGCCGTATTCCTGCTGATCGCTCATGATCTGGTGGGTCTCCTGCACAACCCCGTCAATATAGGCGATCGAGCGGCGCTTGTCACGCGGTCCGGCGGCGCAGCGGGCCGTCCAGCAGGGCGGCCCCGCGCAACATCGCCGACAGGGCCGGCCGGGCCAGCCAGCCGGGCGGAAGGCGCGTCGGCGGTTGCCGGAACAGCGCGGGCACCGTGTCGAGCGCGTCGCCCAGCGCCAGGCCGGCCGCGCCCCGGCCCGCCTCGCTGGCCAGCGCGACGCCATTGCCGTGAAAGCCGAAGGCCGCGAACACGCCCGGCCGCCCCGGCACCGGCCCGATAAAGGGCAGGCCGCGCCCGGTCAGTGCGACCAGCCCCGACCAGAAGAACGCCGTCTCGACCGCGGCCCATTCGGGAAACAGCGCGGCGAAATGGCGCCGCATGCGCGACCGGATTGCGCCCAGCGCGGCGCGATCCGTGCCAAAGCCGCCGCGCATCCCGAACAGAAAGCGGCCGTCGGGCAGGCGCCGGAAATAGTGCAGCAGGCGGCGCGAATCATACGCCATGGCGCGCGAGGGCCAGTTCTGCGCCGCTTCCTCGGCCGATGTCAGCGGGCGGGTGACCAGGATCGAGGACGGAACGGTCAGCGTTGTCCGCGCGCCGCCCAGCGCGGGATCGGCATAGGCGTTCATCGCCAGGACAACGCGACCCGCCCGCACCGTTCGGCCCGGGGTCCGCAGCAGCCAGCCGCCGCCGTCATGGATCAAGGCCGTCACCGGGCTCGACCCGTGGATCGCGATGCCCGCCCTGGTCGCCGCCCCGGCCAGGCCCTGGGCATAGGCCATCGGGTTCAGCGGAAAGCCCACCGGCGTCAGCGCCCCGCCGGCGAAACCGGCCGGCCCCAGGCCGCGTTCGGCCAGCGCATCCCGGGGCAGCATCGTCACCCCCAGCCCATGGGCGCGGTTCAGGAAATCCGCCTCGTCGGCCAGCCCGGCCATGGCGGCGGGGCGGTGGGCCAGGCAGACCTCGCCCACCGGCCCGGTCTGGGCGTCGATGCCGTATTCGGCCAGATTGGCCGCCACCCGGTCGATGGCGGCGCGCTGGCACCGGTGCGCCTCGGCCGCCCGGTCGGCGCCGAACCGCCGCGCCAGTGCGGCCGCGCCGAACAGCGTGCCGCCGAGACAGGCAAAGCCGCCATTGCGCCCCGACGCGCCCCAGCCCGGCTGGCGGGCCTCGAGCACCAGCGCCTCTGCCCCGCGCCCCGCTGCCTCAAGCGCGGCGTTGAGCCCCGCATAACCCGCACCGATCACGGCCAGATCGACCCGCCGGTCGCCCGCCAAGGGCGCATGGGCGGGCAAGCTGCCCGGGTCGGCGGCCCACAGGCTGTCGGGCCATGGCGGTGCGGCGGTGTCCTGCATCGCGGCGCAGCCTATGCCGGGTGCGGCCGCCGCGAAAGCTGTGCGGGCCAGAATCCGCTGGCGCCCGGGTCGGCCGGGCGGCTAGGCTGGCGCCATCCGAAACCAACGGGGAGACCGCCATGACCGCCCTGCAAGGCGGGTTGCGCAACGATGCCGCGCATGAGCTGTGGGAGATGGACCGCGCCCATGGCTTTCACCCCTGGACCCATTTCGAAAGCTTCGAGACCGAAGGCGCGCTGGTGATGACCCGCGGCGAGGGCTGCTGGCTTTGGGACGCCAACGGCACCCGTTACCTCGATGCGGTGGGCGGGCTGTGGTGCACCAATATCGGGCTCGGCCGGGCCGATATGGCCCGGGCGATCGCCGAGCAGGCCGAACGGCTCGCCTATGCCAACAGCTTCGTCGACATCACCAACGACCCGGCCGCCCGGCTGGCCGCGAAGATCGCCGCACTGGCGCCGGGGAACCTCAACCGCGTCCATTTCACCACCGGCGGGTCCGAGGCGATCGACAGCGCCTATCGGCTGGTCCAGTATTACCACGCCTGCCGGGGAAACCCCGACAAGCACCACATCGTCGCGCGCCACGATTCCTATCACGGATCGACCCAGGTGGCGATGTCGCTGGGCCAGCGGTCGGGCGACCGGGTGCCCGAATTCCGCTATATCTCGGATCATATCCACCACATTTCCGCCCCGAACCCCTATCGCGCCCCGGACGCTCTGGCGGGCGAGGCGTTCACCGACTGGCTGGTGGCGGAGTTCGAGGCGACGATCGCCGAAATCGGTCCGGACCGTGTCGGCGCCTTCTTCGCCGAGCCGATCCAGGCCTCGGGCGGGGTGATCGTGCCGCCCGCGGGCTATCTGCGGCGGATGTGGGAGGTCTGCCAGCGCCACGACATCCTGTTCGTCGCCGACGAGGTGGTGACGGCCTGGGGCCGGCTGGGCCACTGGTTCGCAACCGAAGCCGAGTTCGGCGTCATCCCCGATGTGATCTGCACGGCCAAGGGGCTGACCAGCGGCTATCTGCCGCTGGGCGCGATGATCGTGTCCGACCGCATCTGGCAGACGATCGGCGGCGACCGCTGGTTCACCAGCGGCTTCACCTATTCGGGCCACCCGGTGTGCTGTGCGGCGGGGCTGAAGAATATCGAGATCATCGAGAACGAGGGCCTGCTCGCCCATGCCGCCGAGGTCGGCACCTATTTCGAGGAGCGGCTGGGCCGGCTCGCCGCGCTGCCCATCGTCGGCGATGTGCGCGGAAAGAAGCTGATGCTGTGCGTCGAGAACGTCGCCGACAAGGCCACCAAACGGCTGCTGCCCGACGAGATCGATATCGGGCGGCGGATCTCGGACGCGTGCGAGGCGATGGGGCTGATGGTGCGCCCGATGGGGCATCTCAACGTGATGTCGCCGCCCTTGGTGATCACCCGCGATCAGGTCGATCAGGTGGCCGACACGCTGGGGAAAGCGATTTCTCAGGTCACCGACCGGCTGGTCCGGGACGGGGTGCGGATCGGCTGATGGCGCTGGAAGACGCAAAGTCGCAGGTCGACCTGGCCGTCACCGCGCCGGTCCGCCGCGGCTGGGCGTATGAGAACAGCTTTGGCGGGGTGACGAGTTTCCTGCGCCGGACCTATACCAAGGACCTTGCCGGCGTCGATCTGGCGATCACCGGGGTGCCGTTCGACCAGGCGGTGACCAATCGCCCGGGCGCGCGTCTGGGCCCGCGCGCGATCCGCGAGGCGTCGTGCCTGCAGGCCTTCGATCCGCCCTGGGGGTGGGATTTCGACCCGCTGGCCGAGATTGCGCTGGCCGATTACGGGGACCTTGCCTTCGACTATGCCGATGTGCCGGCCTTTCCCGCCGCGCTGGAGGCGCATGCGGCGGCGATCCTCGACCAGGGCGCGGGGAT
The DNA here is from genome assembly GCA_003500165.1 of Paracoccaceae bacterium. GTDB lineage: Bacteria > Pseudomonadota > Alphaproteobacteria > Rhodobacterales > Rhodobacteraceae > UBA10424. The sequence continues at coordinate 10,707 of DNSZ01000026.1, forward strand.
GATCGCGCTGGGCGGGGACCATTCGATCAGCCTGCCGATCCTGCGCGCCCATGCCGCCCGGCATGGGCCGCTGGCGCTCGTTCAGTTCGACGCCCATACCGATACCTGGGCCGATGAGGTGCCGGGGCGGATCGATCACGGCACGATGTTCTACAAGGGCGTGCGCGAAGGCGTGATCGACCCCGAACGCTCGGTCCAGATCGGCATCCGCACCGTGAACCCCGACACGCTGGGCATCGCCGTGATCGGCGCGCGCCAGGTGCATGAACGCGGCCCGTCCGCCATCGCGGCGCAGGTCCGCCAGATCGTCGGCGCCGGCCCGGCCTATGTCAGCTTCGACATCGACGTGCTCGACCCCGCTTTCGCGCCCGGCACCGGCACGCCGGTCTGGGGCGGGCTGGCCAGCTGGCAGGCCGCCGCGATCCTGCAGGACCTTGCCGGCCTGCCGATGGTGGGCGGCGATGTGGTCGAGGTTGCGCCGTCCTATGACGCAACTGGCGCCACGGCCGTTGCCGGCG
>DNSZ01000025.1:0-2596 GCA_003500165.1 Paracoccaceae bacterium
GGCGGCCGGCTCGACCCGATCGAAGCGGACATCAACCGGATCATCGCGAAGGTGCGTGCGAAGGTCGAGCACCCGTTCGGGGTGATCAGGCGCCCGTTCGGCCACGTGAAAACCCGCTACCGCGGGCTGGCGAAGAACCGGGCGCAACTCTTCACGCTGTTCGCCCCCGGCAACCTGTTCCTCGTCCGACGACGGCTGCAGGCATGAGGGGGACTCTGTTCAAAATCGCCCTTCCGGCACTCCGAAGGCCCGGAAACGGCCCAGAAATCCCCGCCCCACGGCCATCCGGCAGCGTCACGCCGCAAACCCCGCGAAACCGGCGGACACGCTGTGCTTGATCAGACGTTCCATAGGATGACACAGCCTAACATGGCTTGGGCCTGCGCGGATTGATCGGCCTCAAGGGGACCGGAGTTGCACGGGCAACTTGATCCTGTGGCGCAGGTCAAGAATGGCGTTGCCCGCGGGTCCGCCGTTCGGGCAAGTGGCCGGCGTCTCCGCAGGCGCCACGCGATCCCCTGGCGCCAAGACAATTGGCCGCTCTGTCCGGACGCCGGTCGGTTGAGGCATCCTTGGCCCACGGCCGCTCTTGGTCGCGGCGCACGTTTTCAGCCACCGCGGCGATCGACGGCTCCGAGCCCTTTGTGGACGAAACGAGAGGCCCGGTTCAGTTTTCACGCGACCCGCAACAAACAATCGCGCAATGTCTTGCCTCCAAACAGAACCGCTTGCATGACGCAGGGATGGCCCCAATTTCCACCATTTCCGTAAGGCCATCATACCGGCATATCCTACGCGGGTCGGGCAATCCGACTGCCAAGATCCGCATGGCACACTCGGTGATGTTTAGGCGGGAGGGTGTTGAGGCGGGAGCAGCGCTCGCATCCCTTCGTGAAGTAGTCCTCCATGGCCATCATCAAATCGGACCCGAAGCAAACGCACCACAAGAGGGATTGCCCCCTAGGGATTGCCCCCAACGTATGCTAACATGCTGTCATGGCGTTGCATCAATCGCATCCCGTGATCGCATGGCTTCTGAGGGGAGACGTCTCGGTCCAATACCAGGTCTGGCGCGACCTTCTTGGGACAGAGCGGGCCGACCTACGGACGCGGATTGCGAGGGAAGGCTGGGGCGCGGCCTTTCTGCGCGCTCGCAACTCGGACGGAACTTGGGGCCAAGGCTTCTACCAGCCGAAATGGACCTCGTCGCACTACACCTTGCTCGATTTGCGAAACCTCGGAATAGATCCCGGAAATCCGTTGATCCGGGAGAGCGTCGCGCTGATCGCACGAACCGAAAAGCACGCCGATGGAGGCGTCGGCCCGGGCAAGACAATCGCGTCCTCCGATGTCTGCGTGAACGGGATGTTTCTAAACTATGCCAGCTATTTCGGCGCCGATGAGGGTGATCTGAGGTCGGTCATCGATTTCCTGGTTGCTCAACACATGCCGGACGGAGGCTTCAATTGCCGCCTCAACAGGAGCGGCGCCCGACACAGTTCCCTCCATTCCACGGCTTCCTGCCTAGAAGGTATCCAGCAATACACGGCGTCGGGCTACCGCTATCGGATGGACGAACTTCGCGAAATCGGCGCGCACTGCGCGGAGTTCATCCTGCTGCATCACCTCTACAAGTCGGATCGGACGGGAGAGATGATTCATCCCGACTTCCTGAAGCTGCCCTATCCGTGGCGTTGGAAATACAACATCCTCCGCGCACTCGATTGCCTGGCCAGCGGGACACATCCTTGGGACGACCGCATGGCCGATGCCGTCGATGCGCTCCTGAGCCGTCGCGGAGCCGATGGCCGCTGGCGCACGATGGCGGCGCATCCCGGTCAGGTGCACCTGACGATGGATCCTGCCGGGTGTCCCGGGCGCTGGAACACGCTGATCGCGGTGCGGGCTCTGCAGCACTATGGTATGCTGCCGTCCTGAGAGCCTGATTTGAAACTAGTTGAGTGAGTTCAGCAGGTTGTGATTCTGTTTGGTTGCAAGACGAACGGAGATCACGATGGCCTGGACCGAACTCACCCGCCGCCAGCATGCCCGTGAGGGCGACAAATACGCAAGCGATTTGACCGATGCGGAATGGGCGTCGATCGCGCCTTTCATGCCCCCGCCCAAGACCACGGGCAGACCCCGCACGACAAGCCTGCGCGACGTGTTCAACGCCATCCTCTACATGGCGACGACCGGCTGCCAGTGGCGGATGCTGCCCAACGATTTTCCGCCGGTTTCGACGGTACGGGACCATTTTTATGCCTGGCGCAATGACGGTTTGTTCGATGAGATGAACCGCAAGCTGGTCGAAGCCGCACGGTTGGCCGACGGGCGCAACGCCCAGCCGAGCGCCGGAATTATCGATAGCCAGAGCGTAAAAACCACAGAAAGTGGCGGGGTCAGAGGCTATGACGCAGGAAAACGGATCAACGGGCGCAAGCGCCATATCGTCACCGATACGCTTGGTTTGCTGGTCGGGCTTGTGGTGCACAGTGCCGGCATCCAGGACCGCGACGGCGCGCCGGATGTCCTCAAAGCCGTCGCCACGCGGTACCCTTGGCTGCGCCATAGCTTTGCCGATGGCGGATATGCG
>DNSZ01000025.1:2640-3530 GCA_003500165.1 Paracoccaceae bacterium
GATTAGTTTTGAATCAGACTCTGAGGGGACAGCGGGCGAGGCGGCCGTCGGTCTTCATGTGTCCGATGCTGGGTTCGATGGCGCTGCGTCGTCTCAGGTCGCGCTTCAGCGCCGGGGTCATCCCGCGGCGCTGGCCGGAGATGAAGACGTCAGCCGTCTCCACGCCGTGGCCGCGGTAGCCGCGGTCGACGAAGGCGCGGCGGGGGCGGGTCTCGGTCAGGATCTCCACCTGCTCAAGCGCCTCGCGGAGGGTATGGCCGTCGCAGGGGTTGCCGGGCATGGCGCGCATGCCGACGACGAAACCCTCCCTGTGCGTGGTCGCCACTGAGACCTTGGTGCCGAACGCATAGCGGACCCGGGCCTTGCCTTTCGAGATGAAGTCGACCTCGGGCTCGTGCAGGGCGTAGAGCTTGCGCCTGTCCTTCGGCTTCTGGCGCAGCAGCCGGTCGACCAGCGCGATCTCCCCCTCGATCCGCTCCCGCAGGGCGGCGTCGGCCACGACGTCCAGCTGCCGCTGGATGTCGCGCAGTGAGGCGCGCAGCGCCACCGGTTCGAGCGCGCGCCGAACCCGGCCGGTATAGCCCTTCAGCCGCCGCAGGCCCTTGCGCATCCGCCTGAACTGGCGGGCATGGGCGTAGCGGCCGACCTGGCCGGCGAGGCGTGGCGCCAGCCGGGCATAGCTCTGGCGCAGGCTGATGCCGGCGGCGCCGGCGAGCTTCACCAGGCGCAGGCGCGCCTTCTCGTGGAGCCGCGCGTCGGTGGGGTGGGCGATCGCCTTCTCCATGACCGTTCGCCGGGAAAACGACGCCCCACGTCGTTTTCTTGTCCGGCTCACTATCGACGATCACCGCCTCGGCGGAGCGCTCGCCAAACGACCCGATGTTCGAGGA
>DNSZ01000066.1 GCA_003500165.1 Paracoccaceae bacterium
ATCGGCATCGTGAAAGCAGAAGAACGGAACGCCCAGCAGGCGGAACATCTCGAACGCCACATCGGCCTTCAGCCTGGCCCGGCCCATATCGTCCTGCGGATGCCAGGGCCGCTGGAAGGTCGGGCCGCCGAACGGGTCGTTCCCCTCGGCCGCGAAGGAATGCCAATAGGCGACCGCAAAGCGCAGATGCTCCTCCATCCGTTTGCCAAGGACGATCGCGTCCTTGTCGTAGTGGCGAAACACCAGCGGATCGTCGCTGCCGGGGTCGTAGGGGATCGGATCGGTGCGGCCAAAGAAATCGCTCATGGCAGGTTCCTTATTGCTGAATAGGCGGCGCGGAAGGCGGCATGCGCCTCGGCATAGGCCGCCACAAGCGCCGGGTCGGGCGCGACCACCCGGGCGACCGGCGGCCTGGTCATCAGCGCATCCGGCGCGGCCCCGGTGACGCCCGACAGCGCCAGCCGTGCTGCCCCCAGCGCGGCACCGAATTCGCCGCGCTCGGGCAGGGCGAGCGGCGTGTCCAGCACCGTCGCCAGCAGCGCGACCCAATAGGGCGACCGCGCCCCGCCGCCGATGACAAGCGGCGTGTCGAGCCGCGCGCCGGTGGCGGAAAGTGCATCCAGCCCGTCGCGCAGGCCAAAGGCGACGCCTTCCAGAACCGCCCGCGTCAGCTCGGCCCGGCCATCCGCGATGTCGAGGTTCAGGAACCCGCCGCGGATCGCCGCATCGTTATGCGGCGTCCGTTCGCCCGACAGATAGGGCAGAAAACGCAGCCGCCCGGGGCCGTCGGGCACCTCGCCCAGGTCGCCGGTCAGGGTGGCCGCATCCGCGCCCATGGCGCGGGCCAGCCAGTTCAGGCTGTCGGTCGCCGCCAGCATCACCGCCATCTGGTACCACCGCCCGGGCACCGCATGGCAGAAGGTGTGGACCGCCGTCGCCGGATCGGGCGCGAAGCGGTCGCGGGCGGCCAGGATCACCCCCGATGTCCCCAGCGAAACGAAGCCCTGCCCATCGGCCAGCGCGCCGACCCCGCAGGCCGCGGCGGCATTGTCGGCCCCGCCCGGAACGACCTCGACGGCGGGCGGCAGACCCAAAGCCTGGGCGCGGTCCGGCAGAACCGTCCCGGCCACGGCATTGCCCTCGATCAGATCGGGCATCTGATCGGCGCGCATCCCCGAGACGCCCAGCAATTCGTCCGACCAGGCCCGCGCCCCCACATCGAGCCAGCTGGTACCCGCCGCATCCGACATGTCGGTCACAAGGCGCCCGGTCAGCCAGAACACCAGATAGTCCTTCGGCAGCAGCACCGTCGCGACCCGGGCGAACAGTTCGGGCGCGCGCTCGGCCAGCCAGATCAGCTTNNGCCGGCCGCTCGCCGATCAGCGCCGCGATGGCAGCCTGCGCCGCGGCGATCCAGTCGGCCGGGTCCTGCTCGCTCCAGCCGGGATGGGGATGGGCCACGCCATAGGCCTGTTCGGCCACGGCCAGCGGCGCGCCGGCGTCGTCCACCAGCAGCGCCCGCAACCCGGATGTGCCCAGATCGAGCCCGAGATACATCGCCATCCTCCCTTCCGCGCAGAGTGCGGGGACCGCGCCCCACTGTCAAATCGTTGCCGGGGCGCGCCGGCGGGCTGGGCGGCGGCGTTGGCACCATGCGCCCCGGGCTTCACGTCGCCTTGTGCGACGATCCGGGTCGTTGGATGATCGGCCTGTCCCGCTGCAAGCCAGGGCGGGGTCGCCGCAGGATCGCCTCTGCCGCCGCCAGGGACAGCGCAATCGCCAGCACCAGTTGCAACGGATAGCCGATGGCCACCCCCGTTGCCATGATCGCGCGCAGCACGATCGCCGAACAGGTCAGCGCATAGTGCCGGATCATCCAGCGGCGATGGTCGGCGATCCGCCGCCGCCGCGCGGTGACCAGGGCGGGCCACAGCAGCCCCGCCCACAGCGACGCCTGACCGATCAGGATGGCGCTGGCCAGCGGCCCCCCGACGCTGTGCAGCGCCACCGGCAGGGCAGTGACCGCACCGACGAGGCAGGCGGCGACATAGACATATCCCAACCGGCGATGCCATTGCGGCAACGCCCGGCGCGCCGGCGGGAAAACCTGCACCCAACCCGTCAGCAGCGCGCTGGCGGCGCTGACCGCGTGGATCGAGAAGAACGGCTGGGTGGCGGCCATCTGCCGGATCATGTGAAACGGCGCATGCAGCACATCGCCCGACAGAAAGCCGAAACCGTACCGCGCCATCATGATGACGGGCACCAGCAGGAGCAGGAGCGCGATCAGCCGGACCAGGCCCCGGGCGCGGTTTGCCCCCTTGCCCGGAATCCGAAGACCGGCAATGCTGCGCGGGATAGCCATGGCAGCAGACTAGGGGCGCCGCGGGCGCGCGTCCACGGTTCCGATCCCCCTGGGCCAAACGGGAGGCAACAATGCGACGAGCGCTTGCGATACTGGCGGCATTCGGGCTCGGCTGGATCGCGCCGGTGGCCTCGGCACAACCGGCCTGGCTGGCCGGTGGGCCGTATCTGGAACCCGAAACCGGGGCGGCGATTCTGTTCGGCGCCTGTCCCAAGGGCATCGGCACCGACCGGCTGTGCGGCACGGTCGCCGGCTGGCACGACGACACGCCGCTGCCCGGGCCCGTCGCAGGCAAGGCCTGCGGCTCGGTGGTGCTCGTCGAAACCGAGTTTTCCAACGCCGCTCCGGCATTGGTGGCCGAGGCCCGGGGCGTTCTGGCCAAGGCCGGAATCGTTCGGCTGACCCCGGGTCCGCTGGGCACACTGGTGGCGATGCTGGGACTTGACGAAATATACATGGAGCGGCGGACCCCCCTTCCGATGACCCGATCCTGGGTGCCGGCACGCTGGGGCTGGACCCCGTGCGACGCTTCGCCGACGTCGTGATTCGCCGCCCGTGCCTTCGCCCGGCGGGGCCTTTGACAGCACACGCAACCGGCGGGGGTTTCGGCCATGCGCTACATCAGGACGACCATTCTGGGAGGGCTGATCTTTCTGATACCGGTCGGCTTTGTCGGCTTCCTGCTGGTGCAGGTCTACGGCGTCATGCAGCTGATCGCCCAGCCGATCGGGCGGCTTGTCCCGCTGTCGAACATTGGCGACATCGCCATCGCCAACGTCATTGCCATCCTGCTGATCCTGGGGACCTGCTTTGCCGCCGGTCTGGTCGCGCACCATTTGCCCATCGGCGACCGGATCGCCCGCCTCGACCAGCGTTTGTCGGCGCTCGTGCCGGCCTACAACATGGCCAAGGGCGCGCTGGCCGGGGCGACCGAGGACGATCGGCTGGAGCTTGACTGGAAGCCGGTGATGGTCGGCGACCCGGCGGGCGTCGAACGGCCGGGGCTGGAGATCGAGCGCCTGGCAAGCGGGCGGGTGGTGGTGTTTCTGCCCGCGGCGCCAAGCGCCCAATCGGGCATCCTGCAGGTCGTTCCTGCGGCGCAGATACGCCCGCTCGACATGCCGCCAAGCCGGTTGGCACGCGCCCACGAACGCTTTGGCCGGGGCCTTGGCGCCGTCATCGATGCCGCGGACATCTCCAGCCTCGGCAAATCCGACTGATACCAATGGTCATGATCAGGCCGTTCGGCGGTCTGACAACGCGGTCAGCCGGGCCGCCCCGAGCTGGGCCATGTCGGCGGTCAACCCGCGGCGCAACAGCTCGATCAGCCAGGCCGGCCCCGCCGGCCCCAGCGCCGCGACCGCCCACAGCCCGGCCCGGCCCAGCATCGCCATGTCGGCCCCCAGCGCCACCGCCCGCAGGATGTCGAGCGCGGATTCAACCCCGCCGTCCCACAGTACCGGCACGCCTGGCCCCAGCGCCGCGCGGATCGACGGCAGGACGGTCAGGCTGGCCGGCGCGCCGTCGAACTGGCGGCCGCCATGGTTCGACACCCAGATCGCATCGGCACCGGCGTCCCGCGCCGCCCGCGCGTCGTCGGGATGCAGCACGCCCTTCACAACCAACGGCCCCTCCCAGGCCGCGCGCAGCGCCGCCAGATAGGCCATGTCGGGGGCGACCCGCAGCCGGTAGCCGACATGCCCGGTGGCCGAGCCGCGCTGCGTGCCGGCATAGGGTTCGAGCGTGCGCAGCTTGGGGATGCCCGCGCGCAGCGTCGCCCAGGCCCAGGCCGGCCGCCTTGCGGCGTCAAGCGCCGCGCGCGGGGTGATCCGCATCGGATTGGTCAGCCCGGCGCGGAGCAGCCTTTCGCGCCGGCTGGGCAACGGCACATCGACGGTCAGGACCAGCGTGTGAAACCCCGCCCGGCGGGCCCGCGCCAGCAGGTCGTCGCGCAGCGCCGCGTCGCCCGGCGGGTAGAGCTGGAACCACCCCATGGCGCCAGCCGCGGGGCCCACCGCCTCGGGCGTGGCCGCGGCCACGGTGGACAGCGCGAACGGAATGCCGGCGGCGGCGGCGGCACCGGCCAGCGCCGTTTCGGCGCCAGGCCAGACCAGCCCGGCCATGCCGATCGGCGCAAATCCGAACGGCAGCGGATGGCGGTGCCCGAACAGCGTGACGCCGGTGTCGGGTTCGGTCACCGCCCGCAGCACCCGCGGTGTCAGCGTCACCGCGTCGAGCGCGGCGCGGTTCCTTGCCACCGCCGTTTCGGCGCCGGTTCCGCTGTCGAGATACGCCCAGACGAAATGCGGCACCCGCCCCCGGGCGTGGCGGCGCAGATCGTCGATTGCAGGGAATTGCGCCTCGAGGTTCATGGCGGCCTCACCCGCGCCAGGTTCCGGCACCGCAAGCCATGCCGGCGGGCGGCCCGCTGGCGGAGGCTAGCCGAAAAAGCCCAGGATGCCGCGCAGGCCCAGCCGGATGGCCCAATCGGCCAGCTGGAAGAAGATCGCGGCAAGCGTGGCCAGCAGGGCGACCATCGCGGTGGTCAGCAGCCATTCGCGGCGGGTCGGCCAGACCACCTTGGCCACTTCGGCCCGGGTCTGCTGAATGAACTGGAACGGGTTCGTGCGGGCCATCGGCTCCTCCGGCATCTGCAGGCGATCTACGCATCCGGCACCGGGGTTGCAAGGGTTGCGTCGCGCTTGCAGGCTGGGCGCCGCGGTGCTAGCGGCCTCTGGGCGCGACCCTGCCGAGGTGGCGAAGCCAGGGGGACAGCCGGTTTCATGGGCGGCAGGACGGATGACAGGGCGACCAACAACAGCGACCGCGCATGTCCCGACGCGCCCACCGACCGGCGGCGCAAACGCACAGATACGGGAGACCGGACAATGAGACGCAGACTTTCCCTGACGATCGCGATGGCGGCCCTGGCAGCCCCCGTCGCGGCACAGGACACCGATACGCTGTGCGGTGTGATCGGCGCCATGGGAACCTGGATCGGCGACGGTTCGGCCGGGTCGGACCTGGCCGGCATGGCCACACCGGTCGATCAGGTGGCCATGCTGCCGCAGGGTCGTTCGCAGGTCAGCCTGTTCACCCTGGGCACCCCCGCCACAGTTCGGCTCGAGGCCGCGCCCCAGGCCGGCGGCGACACCGAGATCGAGCTTTACGATGCGCAGGGCAACCTGATCCGGACCGACGACGATGGCGGCGGCGGCCTGGCCTCGCGCATCGACATGGCGCTCGAAGCGGGCACCTATTGCCTGGTGACCAGGGGTTTGGGCGGTTCGGCGGTGTCGGCCGATGTCCGGCTGGGCCTCGCCGAGCACCCCGCGCTGACCGGCGGTATCGCATCGGGCGGATCGCAGGGCGTTTGCGATGCCACGACCCCGGCCCAGGCGCTGGGTGACGGGCCGGTCGATGGCCAGCTCGATGACGGGCTCCGCGTCTCGGCAACCGTTCAGGAGACACCCTATCTGCGGTTCACGCTGGCCGAGCCGGCCGCCGTGACCGTCACGGCGCGCAACGAAAACGCCGATCCCGTGGTCACGCTCTACGACGAGTCCGGGTCCGAGATCGCCCATAACGACGATTTCGACGGGCTGAACGCCAAGATCGACGTGGGCAATCCGCTGGCACCCGGCAGCTATTGCATCGCGCTTGACGCGCTGAGCGATACAAGCGCGCCGATCGAGGTGACCTTGCGCCGGTTCGACCCCGCGCAGGCGCTGCTCGATCTCTACGCCATGGGCGAGGCCAGCCCGCCGCTGGACGGTCCGGTGCCGGTAGAGGATCTGGGCACGCTGCCCGGCCGCATCCAGCAAGATGCCATGGTCGGCAGCGATGCGGTGTGGTTCAGCTTTCAGGTGCCGGCAGCCGGTGTCGTGATGATCGACGCGGTCGGGCTGGGCGATGGCGATCCCGAGATGTTCCTGTTCGACGGGCTGGGCAGCCAGATCGGCCACGACGATGACGGTGGCGAAGACTGGAACGCGCGGCTGACGGTGCCGGTCCTGCCGGGCGCGTACATGGTGGGTATGCGGAACCTGGGCGGCAGCGGGGCAAGCGCGGCGATGCGGCTGTCGGTCCAGCGTTTCGTGCCGGCGGATTGACCGGCGCACATCGGCCCGACGCCTTCGGGGGCGCCCGCCCCCGGGCGTTCCGCGATGGCTTGCCGGCCGGCGCGGTCAGCCCGCCAGAAGGCCGATCCCGTCGGCCAGCCAGGCCAGCACCAGGGTCACCGTCACCACCGAAACAACGGTGGAGACCAGGATAGCGGCCGAGACGCGCTGCGGCGCAACGCCGAAATGCTGGGCAAGGATGAAGACATTGCCCGCCACCGGCAGCGCCGCGGCGGCGATCATCACGCCCGCGGCAAAGGGTTCGACCGGCAGCACCAGCAGCGCCATGATCCCGACGGCCAGCGGATGCAGCGCCAGCTTGGCAAAGGACAGCCACAGCGCGACCGACAGCCGCTCGGCCGATTTCGAGGCCAGCGAGGCGCCGATGGCGAACAGCGCGCAGGGTGTGGCCGCGGCCCCGAGGATATCGAGGAAGTCGGCGAACGGCGTCGGCACCGGCCAGCCCGCGAGCGACCACAGAAGGCCCGCGCTGATCGACACGATCATCGGGTTCTTCAGCAGGCCGAGCGCGATACTGGTCAGGATGGCCGGGCGCAACCGGCCCTCGCGCGCGGCGGTGATCAGCACCACGATCAGCGACGAAAACACCACAAGATCGACGGTCAGCATCATCACGACCGGGCCCGCCGCCGCCGGCCCGATCAGCGCCACAAACAGCGGCAGGCCAAGAAAGCCGGTATTGCCGATCACCGCGCATTGCGCCTCGACCGCGGCGATCTGCAGGCCCGCGCCGCGCAGCAGCGCGACCGCGGTCGCCAGCAGATAGACGGCCATGGTGCCGCCGAGATAGGCGAGCAGGAAATCGGGATCGACGAGGTCGGCCACCGGCAGGGTTGCCGCAAAGCCGAACAGCATCGCCGAAAGCGCGAAGTAGAAGACGAATCTGGTCAGCCAGGCGGTTGCCTCTTCGGGAAAGAAGCCGGTTCGCCCGGCGCCGTATCCCAGCCCGATCAACGCGAAGAAGGGCAGCGTCTGCAGAAAGACCGGCAGCAGGGTCATGCCCGGCCCGCCCCCC
>DNSZ01000299.1:0-12042 GCA_003500165.1 Paracoccaceae bacterium
ATCCATCACGAACACATGGCTGGTGCGGCGCCCGGTGCGCAGCCCGCCATCGCGCTTGACCACATGGGCAAGCAGCTCGTCGGTGTGCAGGTGCCCCTTCATCAGCGCGCGCGCGCGATCCTGATGCACCAGTTCCACGCCACGGGCGGCGGCGGCGGAATGGTTGCGGATATCCTCGATCTCGATGCCCGAAAGATCCTCGCCCAGTTCTTCGGCGACCACCTCGATCCGGCGGCGATCGCCGATCAGGATCGGGCGGATCAGGCCATGCCGCATGCCCAGCAGCGCGCCTTCCAGCGCATCCGTCGATTCGGGCGCGACCACGGCGGTCGGGGCGGGCTCGATGCCCGCGCATTTCTCCATGATCGCCTCGAAATGGCGGTGCCGCTTGACCAGCAGGCCGGGCACCTCGGTCTCGTCGAAGACAAGCTTGCGCTCGGGCGCGATCACCTCGGCCTCGCCTTCCAGAACCCGAACCCCGTCGGCCACGCGATCGACCGTCGTGGCCATCCGGATCAGGCGGTTGGCTTCCTTGGCGGTGACCTCGACCCGGATCGTGACCTCCTGCCCGGAATGGACCCGGTCAAGAAACCGGAAGGTCTGGCCGCGATAGAAGGTGCCGGGCCCCGGCAGCCTGTTGCCCAGCAGCGCCGAGATCAGCGAACCGACCCACATCGACGGCGCCACGGCCTCGTTCGTGCCGTCGCCGTCACCGTCATATTGCGGCAGATGCAGCGGGTTGTGATTGCCCGACGAGTTGGCGAACACATAAAGATCGTCGGCGGTGCACATCCGGCGCATCTCGGCCGAGTCGCCGATCTCGATTTCGTCGTACAGGCGGTTCTCGGTCTTCATTCGGCGGGCTCTCCGCTTTTGCTGGGTTCGCGTTCGGGTCTGGCCGGTGCCAGCGGATCGTCGGGGATATCGCCCGTGATCGGTGGCAAGTCCAGCGCCACATGGAACCTTTGCAACAAGTCGAAGCTGTGCGGGTCCATCTCGCCGATCGGACCGACGATGAAGCGCACGACCTCGCCGGCCAGCGCCCGCTCTTCGGGGATTTCCAGCAATTCGGGCAATGTCTCGATGGCGCGGGCCGGTTCGAAATGGGCGATGATCGTCTGTTCGTGGATGATCCGCGCGCGGATCGGCGCATCGATGTTGCAGAATGGCTCGTCGAGGGTCATCACCCGGGTCGAGCGTTCCAGCCGGTCGCGCCGCACCGTGCCGCGGCTTCCGGCAAGCAGGATCAGCATCCGCACGACCGCCTCGACAAAGCCGCCCTGCCCGATATGCATCAGCGCGGTCTGAACGGCGGGCAGGGCCCGCAATTCGGCCTGGTCCTTCAGGGTGCGCCCGGCCTCATGCGCCTTGCCGAACCAGCGCGCCCAGGGCGTGCCCCACATCCCGTAAAAGGCCAGTTCGAACAGCATGTCGCGCATGTCGCGGCTCAGATCGAGCGACTGTTCGATCCAGTCGGCCATCACCCGTTCGGCGCCCAGGAACAGGTTGTCGGGCGCGGCGGGTTGGCGGGCTTCTCGGGCACGCGCGGCCGCCGCGGTGACCGTTGCCGCAAGCGGGTTGCGACCCGACCACAGGGCGCGCTGCAACCGCAACGGGTGCATCATCCGGGCGAATTCGGCGCCGGTGTCGGACGCCATGGCGCGCACCCAGGGGCGGAGGAACAGCTCATAGGCGCTGGCCTGGATCTCGGAGGCGCGGGCCACGGCGGCAAATGGCCGTTCATCGGCCCGCCCGTCGTCAAGCGCGCGGATATCGTCGAGCTTGCGCGCGCGGAAGCTGACCTGGAACGTCCGGTCCAGAACGTCGCCGCGATAATCGTCGATCACCATTTCATAAAGCCCGGGCGCCAGCGATTCGATGGTCTTCAGCGTCGAGGCGACCTCGGTATGTTCCTTCTGGGCAATCTTCGAAGAGACGAAGATGCCCAGATGGCCGACCTGATCGTGCACCATGTAGACGATGCGCTGGCCCCTGATCTCGATCTCGGACTCGTCGGGATAGGTGTCGAGGATCCAGTTGAGCGCCTGTTGCGGCGGCGTGATGTTGTCGCCCCAGCTGGTGAACACGATGATCGGCGACTGGATGTTCTTGATGTCGATCGGGCGGCCCGGCTCCAGCTGGGCCTGGTTCTTCACCAGCTTGTTGCCGACGAACAGCTCGCTGACGATCCAGCGGATTTCCGCCTCGTTCAGCAGAAAGAAGCCGCCCCACCAGGTCTCGAACTCGACGAACCGGTCGGCCTCGGTATCGGCCTTGGCATAAAGGTCGAAATACTTGCGAAAGAAACTGCGGCTGGGGTTCAGCATTTCGAAATTCTGCACCAGATGGGCGCCGTCGAACACGCCGTTGCCAAGATCGGCCAGCAGCATCGGAATCCACGCGCCGCCCAGAACGCCGCCATTGTAGCGCATCGGGTTGATGCCGGCCTCGCCCGCCCAGGTCGAGACCGGCGCGCCGTTCAGGACCACCGGGCCGGTCAGGTCGGGATTGGTCGCAGCCAGCAGCAGCGACGCCCAGCCGCCCTGGCAGTTCCCGGTGATCACCGGTTTGGGCGATTTCGGATGGCGCCGCATCACCTCGCGCACGAATTCGGCCTCGGACCGGGTGACGTCGCCCAGGGTCTGGCCGGGCTCCGGCATCCGCTTGAAGTTGACGAAATAGACCGGGTGGCCGTCGCGCAGGGCGACGCCGACCTGGCTGTCGGTCTTGAACCCGCCGATGCCGCCGCCATGGCCGGCGCGCGGGTCGATGATGATATAGGGCCGTTTCCACGGCATCACCTCGCAGCCCTCGGGCGGCAGGATCTGCAGCAGCTGGTAATTCGACGGATGCACCAGATCGCTGCCTTCGAGGATCACCTCGTAGTCATAGCTCAGCACCGGCGGGCAGCCGGCGGCCTCATGCGCCAGAAAAACGTCGCCGCGGCGGCGCAGCGTGTCGGCGGTCAGCACCCCGCGTTCGGCCGAATCGCGCAGATAGGCCTGCCAGTCCCGCCACAGCTGGCCCGATTGCGCCGCCTTGGCCATCTGGTCGAACACGCCGCGCAGGCCGTGCAAAGTCTTTTCCGCCCGTTCGCTGTGGGTGCCGGCGATGCGGTCGGCATTGCGCTGCGCCGCGCGGGCCCAGATCTTGCCGATTTCGGTCATCGCGTTCAGTTCGACGCCGGCGGCCTCGGTCAGCTCGCCGGGCTTGCTGGCGGCCTCGTCGCGCCACAGATCGGCGAGGTCGTGCGACTTCAACCCGAACGCCTGGTAGATGCTGGTCATGGCGGAGGCCCCCTGTCAGGCAGTGATGGAATAGCCACCGTCGATGGCATGAACGCCGCCGGTGACATTGGCGGCCGCGCGGCTGGCCAGGAAGGCGGCATAGGCGCCGACATCCTCGATCGTTGCGAGGTGATGCATCGGTGCCTTTGCCGCCGCCGCGTTCAGCAATTCGTCGAAATGCCCGATCCCCGAGGCGGCGCGGGTCTGCAGCGGCCCGGGCGACAGCGCGTGGACCGAAATCCCCTTGGGCCCCAGCTCGGCCGCGGCATAGCGCACAGCCGATTCCAGCGCGGCCTTCACCGGGCCCATGATGTTGTAATGCTCGACCACACGCTGCGAGCCGAAGAACGACACCGACATCGCGGTGCCGCCATCGGCCATCAGCGGTTCGGCCCGGCGGATCATCCGCAGGAAGGAATGGACCGAGACGTCCATCGCCAGCCCGAATCCTTCGGCCGAGCAATCCACCACCCGGCCGTGCAGATCGTCCCGCGGGCAGAAGGCGATCGAGTGCAGCAGCGTGTCGAGCCCGCCCCAGCTTTCTTCGATGGTGGCGAACAGCGCATCCATCTGGCCCGGGTCGCCGACATCGAGCGGCAGGATGATCTCGGCGCCCAGCTGCTCGGCCAGCGGTCGGACATGGGGCTCGGCCCGGGCGTTGAGATAGGTGACGGCCAGCCGGGCGCCCTGGGCGTGCAGCGCCCGGGCACACCCCCAGGCGATCGACTGATCATTGGCGATCCCGACGACCAGGGCGCGCTGGCCGGTCAGATCGAACAGATGCGGCATGGTGGCCTCTCCCGGGTCGGATACTTGGCCATGGGTTACGCCGGGAATGTGAAGCTTTTCTTATGCCGGCCGCGGGCAGGATCGACGCGGCGGGTATCGCCTTCCGGGCATCGGGACGCTAGGTCAGGGGAGACATGATGCAGAGGGCTGTGCCATGACCAACATCCTGCTGGCCGGGCAGGCGGTGCTCGACTTCATCTTCGAGGTCGAGGAATTGCCGACGAAGCCCGAAAAATACCGTGCCGGCGCGGCCCAGATCATCGGTGGCGGCTGCGCGGCCAATGCCGCCGTCGCGGTCGAGCGGCTTGGCGGGCAGGCCTTCATCGCGACCCGGGTCGGCGGCGACCCGGTCGGCCAGACGATCGCCGACGGTCTGGCGGCCGAGGGCGTCAACATCGACAACCTGTTCCGCGCCGATGATGGCAATTCGAGCTATTCGGCGATTTCGGTCGACCGCCATGGCGACCGCCAGATCGTCAATCTGCGCGGCACCGGGCTGGGCGATCCGCTGGACTGGACGCTGCCCGAGCGGATCGACGCCGTGCTTGCCGATACCCGATGGGAGGCCGGCGCGACCCAGGCGCTGACCCTGGCGCGGGAACGCGGCATCCCGGGTGTGCTGGACGGCGAATCGCCGATCCCCCAGGCGCTGGCGGCGCTGGCCAGCCATGTGGTGTTTTCGATGCAGGGCATCGCCCATTTCACCGGCGATTCCGCCGTCGGCGCGGCCTTGGCGGTGGCGGCGCACCGCCTGCCCGGCTGGGTCGCGGTGACCGATGGCGGCAATGGCACCTATCACTGGAAGGATGGCAGCGTGGTGCACACCCCGGCCTTTCGGGTCCATGTGGTCGACACGCTGGGCGCGGGCGACGTGTTCCACGGCGCCTTCACGCTGGCCCTGGCCGAGGGGCTGGACGAAGGCGCGGCGATCCGCTTTGCCTCGGCCACCGCGGCGCTGAAATGCACCCGCCGGGGCGGGCGGGCCGGCACCCCAAGCCGGGCAGAGGTCGCGGCGCTCTTGCGCAACGGCCAGACGGCGGCGGCCGAATAGGGCGCGCCGCGCCTCGTGTCTTCGCCATGATCGGGTGGGTCCGGGTGCGCCGCTGCGGTGGCGTTCGGCGCCAGTCCTTGCCCCTTCGATCCGCTTTTGCAGGTGCGCTGCAAGACCGTCGGTCATGGCTGGGGACCGCTGGTCTTGACAAAAGGTTGATCGGACCGCTGGCGGGGGTTACACGTCGCGTAGGCTCTGCGGATGGCGGGGAAGGTGACCCGGACACTGCGCCTGACGGTCGGTTTGCCCAGCCCGGTGGGGCTGGCGCCTGCCCGGCGGCTGGGATTCACGTTCATCGGGGGGAGTTCTTGCCTCGAAGCATCAAGATACCGAGAATTGTGACCATGAGCTTATACCAACGTTCATTGACCATGACCGTTGGTATGAGGTGTTCCGTCCGTCGAAAACGACATCACGGGACCGGGGCGGTACGGGGCGACATCACGGCAGCAGAGATGCGGCAACTCGCCCGGGCGCAGACCAGGCATGGCGGCGGTTCGCCGTGGCCGGTGACCGTGGCAGCCGATCACTGCCGGGCGGCATCCGTACCCGCGCCCCCTCCCCTGTCGCCGCGCTTCTTGCTGCGCGTGGACAGTCTGCCATGCAGGGGGATCAGGCCCGCGATCGTCAGAACCGCAAAAGACGCGCCGGCCACAAAGGTCCAGCGCGCGCCGAAGGCGTCCCACAGGACCCCGGCGATGACGCTGGCAGCCAGCAGGGCCGCGCCGGTGACAAGGTTGAACATGCCAAAGGCGGTGCCGCGCAGTTCGGGCGGCGCGCTGTCGGCGATCAGCGCGGCAAGAATGCCTTGCGTCAGGCCCAGATGCAGCCCCCACAGCACGATGCCCGCCAGAATGCTCCAGAGGCCCGGGCCGAACGCCAGCGTCAGATCGGCCGCAACCAGGAACAGAAGGCCGACGATCAGCATCCCGATGCGGTTCATCCGGTCCGACAACGCGCCCGCCGGATAGGCGGAGAGCGCATAGGCGACATTCAGAACCACCAGAACCAGCGGCACGAACATCAGCGCCAGGCCGGCGCCTTCGGCCCGCAGGATCAGGAAGGCCTCGCTGAACCGCGCCAGCGTGAACAGCGCCGCCACCGCGACCACCCACCAATAGATGCCGCCCAGCCGGGCCAGTTCCGGCCGCGCAAGCGGATTGCGAACCTGTCGCAGCCCGGCCGGCCGTGCAGGTTCGTGCACCAGCAACAGGATCAGCGCCAGCGCCGCAAAGGCCGGGATCACGGCCACCCAGAACACCGCAGCGAAATCGTCGGCGAACAGCCACATCAGACCGATCGCCAGGAGCGGCCCGATAAAGGCCCCGGCGGTGTCGAGCGATTGCCGCAGCCCGAAGGCCGCGCCGCGCAAATCCGCCGGCGCGATATCGGCGACCAGCGCGTCGCGCGGCGCGCCGCGGATGCCCTTGCCCACACGGTCGATGAAACGCGCCGCCACCAGCCAGCCGATCGACGGTGCCAGCGGAAAGATCGGCTTGGTCACCGCGGCAAGGCCATAGCCGATCGCCGCCAGTTCCTTGCGTCGGCCGATCCGGTCGCTCAGCGCCCCGGAAAAGACCTTGACGATCGCCGCTGTCGCCTCGGCGATCCCCTCGATGATCCCGACCGTCAGCGCCGTCGCGCCGAGCCCCACCACCAGGTAGAGCGGCAGCAATGCATGGATCATTTCGGAGGACACATCCATCAGCAGCGACACGAAGCCCAGCGCCCAGATCCCCGCCGGCAGGCGCCGCCATGTCCGGGCCGTCAAGGCGCTGGGGTCGGGCGGGCCCATGATCCCCTCCGGTCAGGCGCGAAAGACGAAGCCGGGTTCGGAGGCGCCGTGGATCGACCGGGCGCGGCGCACCGGCGCGATGCGAACATGATCCTCCTGCCAAAGGTCAATGACAAGCATGGTTCTCCGCCTCCCGCACTCTTGTGCCGGTGTCGGGCCCAGGCCTGTGCCTCAGCGTCCGGCCACCACCCCGTCGTCGAACAGGGCGCCGATGGCGCCCGCCGGCAGGCGCAGCACATCGGCCAGGATTTCCTCGCTGTGCTGGCCGAGCAGCGGCGCCGGGCGCGGGTCGGGCCGGCCCGCACCCGCGCAGGCCAGCGGCGAGGCGGGGACCGGATAGGCGCCGATCCCGGGCTGGTCGAGCATCCGGAACATCGGGTTGTCGGGCGACAGGTCGGGATCCTCGGCCAGTGCCTGGGCGAAGCTGCGGAACGGCCCCCAGGTGGCACCGGCCGCCTGCAGCGCCGCGCCGGCCTCGGCCGCGCTGCGGGCCGCGAACCAGGGCGCCAGAAGCTCGGTGATGGCGGCCCGGTGGCGGAACCGGGCGGCCTCGGGCTTCAGGCTTTCGCCGATCCGGGCCTCCAGCGCGGCGATGGCAGCTTCGGTTTCCGTGGCCTTCAGCAACACCCGCCATTGCCGCGAGGTCAGGCCGATCACCATGATCCGCCCGCCATCGGCGCAGGCGAAATCCTGGCCATAGGCGCCGTACAGCGCATTGCCGTATTTCGGCCGGTCGACGCCGTTGACCGCGACCTCGCCGATGATGCCCAGATGCCCCAGCATCGCCGCCGCCACATCCTTCAGCGCCAGCTTCACGTGATCGCCGGCGCCGGTCCGCAGCCGCCGCCTTTCGGCCGCCAGCAGCGCGGTCGCGGCCAGATTGCCGGCGATGCAGTCCCAGGCCGGCAGCACATGGGCGGTGGGCGCGTCGCTGCCCTCGGCGCCCGTCGCCACCGGGAACCCGACCGCCGGGTTCACGGTATAATCGACCTGCGGGCCGCCATGCCGGTCGCCGGCCAGGGTGACCATCACCAGATCGGGGCGCCGCGCCGCCAGGCTGGCATACGCCATCCCCCTGATCGGCAGATTGGTCAGGTAGAGGCCGGCCTCCTCCCCCGGTGCGGTGACCAGTTCGGCCATCAGCTCCTGGCCGCGTTCGGTGGTCAGATCGATGGCGATCGACTTCTTGCCCTTGTTCATGCCGGCCCAGAACAGGCTTTGGCCGGCCGCCGTCACCGGCCAGCGCGCGGCGTCCAGCCCGCCGCCCGGCCGGTCGACCCGGATCACCTCGGCCCCGATCTGCGCCAGCGTCATGCCGGCGAGCGGAATGGCGACAAAGGCCGAGCCCTCGACCACCCGCATGCCGTGCAGAAGCCCGCTCATGCCGCCCACCCGATTTCCGCCTGCATCCCCTGATGGCCGGCCGGCGCACCGCTGCACAGGGTCATACCATCGGCTGTCGCCTCGCCCATCAGCAACAGATCGGCATCGTGGAACATAGGATGCACGCCGCGGAACCGGAACCGCGCCGGCACGCCCCCGGCATGGCGCATCGCCGCCTCCATCAGCAGCATCGCCTGCATCGGCCCGTGCACGATCAGGGCGGGGTATTTTTCCACCCGCTGGGCATAGTCCAGATCGTAGTGGATGCGGTGCGCGTTCCAGGTCGCGGCGGAAAACCTAAACAGCCGTTCGGGGCCCATCGGCACCGTCTCGCGGAAGGCCGGCGCCTCGGGCAGCGGGATTGCCCGGGGCGGGGTGAACCGATCGGGCATCGCCAGATAGACGATGTCCTGTTCCTCGGTCAGGCGGCCGCCGCCCGCGCCGGCGATGTCATGGCCGACGCGGACGAACACCATCCGGCCGGTGCCGCCCTCCTTTTCGTCGACGGACAGGATTTCCGACCGGCGCTTGAGATCCTCGCCGACATGCAAGGCCCCGTCAAAGCGCAGCCGCCCGCCGGCCCACATCCGCCGCGCAAGCGGCACCGGCGGCAGAAAGCGGCCAAGCCTGGGGTGCCCGTCCTGGCCCAGTTCTGACAGCGGCAGGAAGTCGGGAAAGGCCACCCAGTGCCAAAGCGGCGGCAGCGCGGCACCGGGCGCCATCGGCATCGGGCTGGCTGCGGCATGGCCCAGCGCGCCACCCAGCATGCCGGCCAGCACCGGTGTGACCGCCCCATGCCGGGTTTCCGTCTTGCCGATCCAGTCCGTCGGGTCCATCGCCACCCCACTTGCCTGCCTGTGCGGCCAGTCTGGGCGGCGGCGCCCGCCGATGCAAGCGGACAGGCCGCCGCGCCGGTTGCAGCGACCGGCCGTCCAGGACGACGGACCGGTCGCCGCTAAAGCTGTTCGACCGCCGCGTTGTCGCCGTAGAAGGCGATATAGCCGGCGATCGCGGCGGCCTCGGAGCCTGGGGTTTCATAGCTCCAGGCAGCATCGGGGATCACCTGGCTGGTGCCGTGGATGCTGAAATAGAACGCCTCGCCCTTGTGCGGGCAGGTGGTACGGCTGTCCGAAGGTTCCAGAAACGCCATGCCGACATCGGCGCGCGGAAAATAGATCACCGGATCGCGGTCGCCTTCGTAAAGCGCAAGCGCGGCCTTACTCTCGGCGATCACGGCGTCGCCGGTGCGCACCACCCAGGTGCCCCCGGCGGGCTGGATGCGGATCGTCTGGGCCATGGCGGTCCCTCCCCTGTTCGCACGGTGCCCGGCGGCGCCCGGTGCGGCCGCAACCCGCCCGACCGACGATCCCGCGTCAGATCGGCGCCGTCGCCTGTCTCAGCCAGCCCCGCGCATCGCCGGTCACCAGCGGCCCGATCTCGGCCCGGACCCGTGCGTGATACCCGTTGAGCCAGTCCCGTTCGCCGGTGTCAAGCAGCCCGACCTCGACCAGGCGCAGGTCGATCGGGCAAAGCGTCAGGGTGTCAAAGGCCAGCATCTCGCGGTCATCGCCGCCCGGCAGGGCGGGTGCCGCGACCACCGCCATCAGATTCTCGATCCGGATGCCGAACCCGCCGGGGGTGTAATGGCCCGGCTCGTTCGACAGGATCATCCCGGGGGCGAGCGCCACCGCCGACCGCCGCGAAAGCTGCTGGGGCCCCTCATGGACCGACAGGTAATGGCCGACGCCATGCCCGGTGCCGTGATCGTAATCCTGGCCCGCAGCCCAAAGCGGGGCGCGCGCGATCGCGTCGATGTCGCGGCCGGCGAGACCCCTGGGAAAGCGCAGCCGCGACAGGGCGATCATGCCCTTCAGCACCCGGGTGAAGGTGGCCCGATGCCGCGGATCGGTCGGCCCGATGGCAATGGTGCGGGTGATATCGGTGGTCCCGTCCAGGTATTGCCCCCCCGAATCGAGCAGCAGCAACTCGCCCGCGCCCAGCGGCCGGTTCGTCGCCTCGGTCACCCGGTAGTGGACGATCGCGCCATGCGGGCCGGCACCGGCAATCGTCTCGAAGGCGATGTCCTTCAATTGTCCGGTGGCGCGGCGAAACCCCTCCAGCGCGACCACCATGTCGATTTCGGTCGGTTCGCCGACCGGCTGCGCGGCCAGCCAGGCCAGAAAGCCGGTCATCGCGGCGCCGTCGCGGCGATGCGCCGCGGCCGCGCCGGCAAGTTCGGCCGGTGTCTTGCACGCCTTGGGCAACAGGCAGGGGTCGTCGCCGCGCACCACCCGGTCGGCCGGCAACCGGTCGATCACCGCCAGGGGCGCGGTCTTCGGATCGACCCGGATGCGGCCCGACAGCGCGTCGAGCCGGTCGAGGAAGGCCGATGGCGGGAACAGCCTGACCTGCGGGTCGAGCCCCGCCGCCGCCGCCCGTTCGGGCGCGACGAAAAGCTCGACGCCGGCATCCGCGTGCAGGATGGCAAAGGCCTGGACAATGGGGATGCGCGGGATGTCGGCACCGCGGATATTCAGCAGCCAGCACAGGCTGTCGGGCAGCGTCAGGACTGCCGCGGCCTCCGCCGCTGCCTGCAGGGTTTCCGCGCACAGCGCGCGCTTTTCGGCCGAATCGCGGCCCGCCAGATGCGCCGGATAGGCGGTGATGGCACCCGATGGGCGGGCCGGCCGGTCGTCCCAGATCGCGTCGATCGGGTTGCCGGCGACCGGTTGCAGCGTCAGGCCGGCCGGGTCGGTCCGCTGCCGCATCCGGTTGATCGCGTCCTCGGTGTGCAGCCAGGGGTCAAAGCCGATCACGGCGCCGGTGCCGGCCTCGGCGGCCAGCCAGTCGCCCGGTTCGGTGGCCGGCATGTCGACCGGGCTGAAATGATCGGTGTCGACCTGACTGCGCGCCTGTTCCCGATAGCGGCCATCGACGAACAGACCGGCGCGATCGGCCAGCACCGCGCACAGCCCGGCCGTCCCGGTGAACCCGGTCAGCCATTCGAGCCGCGCATCGCAGGGCGCGACATATTCCCCCTGATGGGCATCGGCCCGCGGCACCAGAAAACCGTCGAGCCCCCTTTCGGCCAGCGCCGCACGCAACCGGGCCAGCCGCGGCGGCCCCTGATCGGGCTGCGCGGAAACGGTGAAGGTCTGCAGCATGACGGCCCCCTGGGAATTCCCCTCGATGAAGCCGATCCGGACGGGAAAGCGCAAGGCCCGGCGATAATGCCAAGCTGCAATGAGTGTGACTCATTGCAGCCGGCCCGCCTCCCGCCGAGGCGCACGCCCCGACGCAAACGCCGGTCTGCCCACCGGCTCGGATCTGTCGCGCGTGATCATTCGCACATCTCCGTCCTGCCAGGCGCGCGGTGGTCGTCGGGCGCTCCCGGGCGCACGCCCGGGAGTGCGCCCGCCGCGCGGCGGGCGTTCGGCGTTCGAATCCGGACTGTGCCGGGGCGCGCCGAAAACATGTGGGGCGGGAGGCGGGCCTGACGCAACAGGGCAACCTCCTTGCGGTTTGGTATCATGCCAACGCCTGCATTTCGGCGGGTCCGGCGCCTGCGCAACGGCATGGCCCTCGGACGCTTGCCGGGCCGGGCCTTGCGGCACATGATGGCCGCGATATCGGCCACCCTGCGACCCAATGTCCACAACCTGCCTCCATGCCAGTTGCGTCGCTTTCGACGGCCGCGCGCTGCTGATCACCGGGCCGTCGGGGGCGGGCAAGTCGAC